>NZ_JBEZOK010000007.1:0-314162 GCF_040706515.1 Streptomyces sp. NPDC047880
CGTCCGTGAGTTCGTGTCGCCGCACCATACGGGCATCCTGCCCGGCCCACCACGAGATCCACCCAGCCCACCAAGAGCCATCAGAAACGGCCTAGTACTCCGGCCGCAGATCGTGATCATGCCTGGTTTGTATTTTTCCCGGCGGATAGCGAACGTTGGTGTCACTGCGCCAGGTCGTTGGCAGGGTGAAGGCCATGAGGCTCACCAAGTTCGGTCACGCTTGTGTGCGGTTGGAGAGGGACGGCCAGGCTCTCGTCATCGACCCGGGTGTGATGACTCCCGAGCGCGATGCGTTGGCGGGGGCCAAGGCTGTCCTCATCACTCACGAACACTTTGACCACTTCGATACTGATCGACTGCGGGGATTTCACGGTGTCGGGCGACAAGCATCACTTCAGCCATCCGGATGTGCCTCCGGCCGACAATGTCGGGTTCCTGATCGACGGAGAAGTCTTCCACCCGGGTGACGCACTGACGGTGGTCGACGCCCCGACGCTTTTGCTACCTGGTCAGGCACCGTGGCTGACGGTGCCTGACATGATCGGCTACCTGCGCCGGATGACACCGCGCCGTGCTTACGCGATTCACGACGGCTCGTCAACGAGTGGGGCCTGAAGGTCCTGGATGACGTCCTCGCCATGGAGGCCGAGAGGGCGGGTGCCGAGATCCGGCGGCTCCGCCCCGGCGAGAGCGTCGAACTGTGAGAGGACGGCAGTCGGCCAAGGGCAGCTACGACCACGCAGGCGTCATCACCAAGGTGAAGAACGGCAAGGCCTACATCACCGCCCACAACAAGAACCGGATCGACAAGCCGCTCAGCGAGTACCTGACGAGATCCGACAAGGGAACCGACTACTCGATCATCCGCGTCAAGCCAGACTGGTACTGAGGAGAAGATGCGTATGAAGAAGCGGGTCATCCTGCTGTGCGGTGGCGTACTCGTCGTGGCCGGGATCGCAGCGGCGGTGTGGTGGAAGTGGTTGCGGGCACCCTATGCCCTGGCCGATTCGCCGAAGGTCGACGTGACGGTGCGTGCGGAGAAGTCCGTGTACCCCGACGTACAGGAGACGGCCAAGGACGTCGACACCCTCGTCCGGATCTATGTGCAACGGCTCAAAGACGGCGACGCCAAGGGACTCGCCGAGCTCGCCGGGCCCGCTTACAAACAGCCCGGACCGGCCGCAGCCAAGTATGTGCGCGAGTACGGCGAAGCAGCGGGCGGGCAGGTCGAGGTCACGGTGCTGGAGGGGTCCGTCGACTACTTCAACCCGGTGACGTTGGCGTACGAGGAGACCGGCCAGCGGCAGAACTTGGTGTTGGTCAAGGATGACGGACACTGGTAGATCGGCCTGGGCGACGGCGATCCGGCAGCCGGCAAGTAGCGACAGTCGCGGATGGGGCCCGGAGATTGCTTCACCCGGCGGAGAAGCAGCCCGGGGTCTTCGACGTTAATGTCGTCGCTGGCCTTCCGGGGCTGTTGGGGGATCGCGGACGACGTCGGGATAGCGCTGAGAACGGCGGATTTCCTGCGTGCCTGGGTGCGGGCCGCGGCTGCGGTCCTGTGCAGGGCTTCTGCCTCCCACGGAGTTCACCGTGACCCAGAACACCCAGCAGCCCGGCACTCGACAGGTGCTCGGCCTGCGCAACGCCATCATCCTGCTGCTCGGCGTCCTCACCGACATCGGCGCAGGCGTACTCACCTACCTCGCCCAACACTCGCTGCCAGCAGCAGCCCTGGCCGCCGGCGCCGGATTCGGAGCGGGCGTCCTGTTCTTCCACACCATCATCGACTGGCCGATTCCCCACTCGGGGGGCTTGGGGGCGGCAACCTCCTCTGCGGTTGCTGCCCCCAAGACCCCCCGTCCGCTTCACTCTCGCCCCTGAGGCGGCGGGAAGGGAACCGGCCGGCGGCGCGCCGGGCGCCCGCCATTCTTGAGGTGAACGCCGCTAACGAAATGGAGCCCAGTTCCCGCAAGAAGAATGAATAAACCAGGCAGATCAGCCGCGTGTTCTACGAATCGCCGGGCACGAGGAGCAATGGAGGTTGATATCCATGGTTCCCCTGCTTCTTGTCCTGCTTCTGGCTCTGATCCTCTTCGGCGCCGGTTTCGCGCTGAAGGCGCTGTGGTGGATCGCCGTCATCGTGCTGGTCGTCTGGCTGCTGGGCTTCGTGCTGCGTAGTGCGGACACAGGTGGCCGCAAGGGCCGCTGGTATCGCTGGTAACCCACCAGTCACACAGAAGCCAGCCTGTGGCCCCCGGGAAGACCCGGGGGCCACAAGCATGTCCGGCCTGATGGCGACGCCGTCGTACTCCAGAGTTGCCCTCGGCCGCGCCCGTCGAACACCTTCACGCCACCTGCTCAGCGTTCTCGGCAAGGATCTTGCCGAGAACGATGGCGCTGTGCGCTCCGACTGGAGACTCGTGCGGGCACGCCGGAGGAAGCGCAGCACTGACGGCTGGAGAGGAGACGAGTCGTCTCCGCGTCGCGGGATCGGCAGGCCTGTCGGCGCCGGAGCGAGAAGATGACAGACGTGCGAGACGCTATCGAGTTCTGAAGTGACGGAAGAGGTTTCGGGCCACGTACACGCCGGGGCCGCCGAATCCGACGATGTCGACCCGTCCGTCGCCGGTGATGTCGGTGACGAAGCGGGGGTGGCGGCCGACCCGCCAGGCGCCGGCGTCGTCGTCGTACCCGAAGCCGCGGCACACCAGTTGTGCCTGCTCGAAGCGGCCGTCGCCGCGGCTGTGCGACACCCAGACTCCCTCGTCGCCGAAGCCGACGATGTCCGGGGTGCCGTCGCCGGTGACGTCGGCAAGGAAGCGCAGGTGTCTGCTGCCCGTCCACCCCTGGGCGAGCCCGAAGTCGTTCAGGACGAGTTGCGCCGGCTCGAACGTGCCGTCGCCCCGCCCGCGTGCGACGACAACGCCCTGAGGGCCGAATCCGACGATGTCCACTGGACCGCCACCGGTGGTCGTGAGGGGGAACCGAGGGTGTTCCTGGACTGAGCTCCACCCTTGGTCGGTCCCGAAGTCGTCCAGAACGTAGCGAGGCTCGGCGAAGAGGCCGTCCTCGCTCTGGAGCGAGATCCACACGCCGTCGTCATGGCAGCCGACGATGTCGGCGCGCCCGTCGCCGGTGGTGTCGACGAGGAACCGTGGATGCGTGTCGACGAGCCAGCCACCCGCCTTCTCGTCGTGGCCGAACGCTCGGAGGACCGGTGTGTCGCCGATCGGGGCGAACGTGCCGTCTTCGCCTTGGAGCGAGATCCACACGCCGTCGTCGTGGCAGCCGACGATGTCGGCGCGCCCGTCGCCGGTGGTGTCGACGAGGAACCGGGGGTGCTTGCCGGCAAGCCAGCTGCCGGCCTGCTGGCCGTGTCCGAACGCTTTGAGAACCAGTTTGCCGCCCGTGGGTGCGAAGGTCCCGCTCTCGTCCTGTGCGGTCACCCGGACTCCGTCGACTGCGAGTACGACGATGTCGGGTCTGCCGTCGCCCGTCGTGTCCAGTGGAGTCCACACGTCCGCGGGATGAGGCGAGGGCGCGGGTGGGTGCAGGAGGCGCTCGGTGTCGTCGAAGGTCCCGTCGCCCCGGCCCGACGCGGTCACGGCACCCTTCGCGGGTTTGATTGCGACGATGTCCATCCGCCCTGTTCCTGTGGTGTCGGTCAGGAACCGCGCGCCGAGGCCGGCCCAGCGGGTGGATTGCCCGTCGGTGAGGTGGCCCGCGCTGTCGCTCTTCCACCCGCCGGCGTCCTGGTCGCTGCCGAACCGCTTGAGGACCAGCAGCACATCGCTGAAGGAGGGCGTCGCTTCGGGTGCCGGCCGCAGCGAAGCCGACCGGGCCAGCCGCCAGGACCGGCGGCCGTTCCAGTGATCCAGTGATGACCAGCGCAGTACCGAGTCGCTGGTGCGCTCCGGCTCGGCTGGGACGAACCGCCAGCGCTGGGTTTCCGCGTTGTCGTCGTACTCGCGCAGGACGACCCGGGTGTCGTCCGGGCCTGCTTCGCCGAGGTCCAGGACAGCGCCGCCGGTGGCATCCTCGATGAAGTAGAGGCCCGCTTCGCCGTCGACGGGGACGACGCGCCACTGCTGACTCTTCTTGCCGGCGGAGGCGTCCCACTGACGGACGCCGCGCTCGGCCGTCGCGGGGTTGTCGAGCACCTTGCCGCTGATCGCGTTGCGGATCACATGGATCCGGTCGCCCTGCGCGGCCTGTACCGGAGTGAGCTGCCACAGTTGCGGACTCTGGCCGCCATCGGGGACGTCGCGGGCGACGAGCGCTCCGTCCGCGCCCGGCGCGGCCTTGGCACCGAGGGTCCTTCCCGTGGCGGCGTTGACGATCTGAAGTTTCAGGTCTTCGATGGGCACGGGCATCGTGATGCCTCTTCCAGGCGGTTGGGGCGCCGCGGCCGGCCTGCGGCAGTCGGCCGGCCTCGGCTCGGGACGGGTGTGGCGCGGCGGTGGCCGAGGATCACGTGAAGACGTGGTGATAGGGGACGTCCCACTCGTTGGGCAGCCGCGGGTAGAAGGTGTTGATGACCGTCCCGGTGAAGTCACCGCCCCAGTTGCGGGTGACACGGGCCTCGCTGTCGGCCGCCACCGCGTGGTCCTTGAACCCGAGGATGGTGTCGGGGTGGGTGATCGGCACAAAGGTGATCCCGCCCCAAGGCGTCACCGTGACGACCCAGAGCTGGCTGTCCTCGGGTGCGCCGTTCCTTCCACGCCACTTGTCCCCCACCTTGTCGGGGAGGCCGACCTGGACGGTGTCGCAGGTGCTCTTGGGCGCGTCCTGGTGGACGGTGATGCGCCTGCGCTTCGGCTTCGGCGCGCCGTCGTCGCCGCGGCCGGCGTCGGCCTCGCTCGCGCCGGGGGGTTTGGTCGTGACCTGGCCTGCGGCGCTCTCGACGAAGTACAGCGGTCGCTGCCCGAAGAAGCCAGCGGGGGTGATGTGCCAGAGGTGGCCCTTCGCCTCCTTGGTGGCCTCGTCGAGCGTGGTGGCGAGCTTGACGCCCTTGTCGTGGCTCTCCTCCTTCAGCTCGGCGGGCCGCAGGTAGCCGCCGTTGAAGGCGTGGACGAGCATGACCGGCCGGTTCTCGACCAGCGCCGCCACGATCGCGTTGTCGTAGCTGTTCACCGCCACCGGGCCGCCGACCACCAGGTTCGACATTGCCGTGCGTTCTTGGGTGTACATCGCGGAAACCTCACCTGTCCCTCAATGTGGAGAACAACACATCGGACACTCAATGCAGGAGCCTGCCGTAATTCACTGCCGCGAGTTCGATCGACTTCGGCCGAAACACTACCCGCACATACATCGACAGCTGACACATATTCAAACTACAGCAACAGCCTGCGAAGTCATTTTGACGTCCCTTGGCCAGCATTGGATGTAGTCACATCCGAGTGCCCGACAGCTTCTCAAGTTAGTTGCCGTATAGGGCGGTTGAGAATACCCCGGATGCCACATCACTCGATTGAGCGCATAACCCGACGCCATCTTCTGCGATTACGCAGGGCGTGCTAGCTTCACCTTTCGGGAACGCGCGCAGATCCTTGTGCAGAATTCACCGAGTGAAATTCGGCCATATCAGTCGAGGACGGGGAATGACTTCCAACGCGTACAACCTGGTACAGGCCAAGCGTCAGCCGCTGACCAAGAAGAACCTGCGGGAACTCAACATCCAGCAGACCTGGCAGTCCATCTTGAACCATCCCAGCCTGATCTACGTCGACAATAACGGTGCGAAGCACAGGCCCGTCGGGTTCTCCGTGAACAAGTCGAGTTTCGGCAACTTCCCCGGGAGCGCGTTCCAGCTGGGCTGGCTCGCCTACATGAACCTCGGGGAGCCGCTGATCGAGGTGCGCGGCGACATCACCCAGCCCCCGCCCGACACGTTCTCCTCGCGCACCTACGTCAACCGCAGCCAATCCGAGATGACCTTCACCGACTCGGTCGACTTCACCGTCTCGAACGGCGTCACATGGTCGCTCCACGGAGACGCCAAGCTCACCTTCGGCGGCAGCGTCGGCGCCTCGCTCCAGCTGCAGTTGCAGAACCAGCTCCGACTCGACCTCCAGTCGCAGCTGCAGGCGTCGTGCCAGAACGGGACAGCGAACAAGAACGCGAACACCGTGACCAACAAGAACAGCAAGGACAGCGTCGGAGTCGACAACGCCAATACTACCGAAACGTCCGCGAGCAGCTCCGCGACGAACTCCTCGTCGAACGGGATGACGAATTCGGTGGGATTCACGACTACCGGCAGCGCCACCGGCAACGCGACGCTCAACGCGCAGCTGGCCCTGGGTGTCGCGGCCACCGTGGGCGGCTCTTTGAACACCAGCTGGGCCTCGAAGTCGCAGATTTCCGGCAAGGTCCCGCCGAACTCCCGCGTGCAGACCCTCGTCACGCAGCGACGCACCCGTAAGCAGTACACCTACGAGATCCCGGTGACCTTCTCCGGACTGATCGCAGTGAAGTACGCCGTGCCGGTGGCGGTCCTGTCCCCTCCGCAGTCCGGTACCTACCCCGGCCTCGACCAACTGGTCGCCCGGGACATCGGCGACATCGACCTGGCACCCGGCGGTTTCCGCATGAAAGGACTGGCCGAGGTCGTCTCCGCATTGGAGGTCCACCACACGATGCTCGACGGCGAGAACCTGGCCGCCAGCCGGCAGACGCTGTACAAGCAGCCCTGACCACGCGTAACCGCCACCACAACGACGACGACCGAGGTGACGACCATGGTGTTCGACAACATCTTCAACTCCGCGCGCACGGGCACGGGGTTGTTCTCCGTGACCACTGACGGCACCAAGCCCCCGTTCGGCGAGGACGTCGACTTCGAGGACGCCGACGACGACACGTACGACGACACCAGCACCAGCCTGTTCAACAGCGCGATCCATGGCGCTTCCTCCCGAGCGAAGATCGTGCAGGAGACGTCGCCCGAAGCGCGGGCCGTCCTGGGCTTCCTCGGCTCCTTCATCCACACCACCCAGTCGTCCGCCCACGCACAGGCCCAGTACGCCAACGATCCCGGCTCGGTGAGCGAGGCAGCATCCGCCGGCATGAACAAGGCGAGGGCGACAGTGAAAGATCACAGCGATCTGCAGAAGGACGAGGATCTGGGGAGCAGGCCGAAAAGGAGCGACTACACCCAGCCACCCAAGACCCCGCAGACGCCGAAAGCACCTGAGGCACCCACCGCGCCCAAGGCGACCGCGGAGAAGCCGTCCCGTTCCCAATAGGACCGAGTCGGCGTAAGAGAGGGCAGGGGCGACAACGCCCCTGCCCTTCATGTGTCATACGGGAAGCATCTGCCACTGCCGACTCTGGTGGTCGGCCTCCGACCCGTCCTGGGTGATCGCCGCGCGGGCATTGGTGTCGACCCGCAGGAGCAGACCACTGTTACGGTTCGCGATTTCGAACACGCGGGGAGTGCTGTCCACCGGGCCTACCGGGATCAGCCTCCACTGCTGGTGATGTGCGTCAGCTCCCTCGTAACCGCGCTGTGCGATGACTGCCCCGGATTTCTCCTGCGCTCCGACGACCTCCAGGACCTTACCGCTGCGTACGTTCTCGATCCGGTACAGGACGTCGCCGTCGTGCTGACCCGCCGCGACCACCCTCCACCGCTGATGGTCCCTGGACACGGCGAGCATCTGATGGACCTCCGCCCCGTCCTTGACGGACTCGCGCACGATGCCCATCCGTAGCCTGCTGCGCACATTGGCCCAGGAGACCACAGTGCCCGAGTCAGGCAGCCCGGCCAGCCTCGCCGACGCGATCTTCCGGACTCGGTTGTTGACGTGATCGGCGATGTAGAGAGTGTCGACGCAGTCCACGGCCAGCCCGTACGGGTGGTGCAGCTGGGCCTTGTCGGCTGGGCCGCCGTCACCGCCGAAGCCTGCGGTGCCCGTGCCGGCCACCGTGCAGATCTTCCCGTCCGCCGCGACCCTGCGAACTCGATGGTTGCCGTAGTCGGCGATGCAGAGAACGCCTGCGCTGTCCACCGCCACTCCTACCGGGCCGTTCAGCCGGGCGGAGGCGGCGGGACCGTCGTCTCCACTGAAGCCCGCGGTGCCCGTGCCGGCGGCGGTGCTGATCTTCCCGTCGGCCGTCACCGTGCGGACCCGGTGATTGGCGTAGTCCGCGACGTAGAGGGCGCCCGTGCCGTCGACCGCCAGTGCGTGCGGACGGTTGAGCTGCGCGGAAACCGCCGGGCCGCCATCTCCGCCGGCGCCGACGGCCCCGGTGCCGACGTACGTGCTGATGTGGCCGTCGGCCGTGATCTTCCGAACGCGATTGGTGTGGTACTCGGAGACATAGAGAGCGCCGCCACTGTCCACCGCCACCCCCATGGGGAGATTCA
Source organism: Streptomyces sp. NPDC047880 (assembly GCF_040706515.1). Lineage (NCBI taxonomy): Bacteria > Bacillati > Actinomycetota > Actinomycetes > Kitasatosporales > Streptomycetaceae > Streptomyces > Streptomyces sp. NPDC047880. The sequence continues at coordinate 8,378 of NZ_JBEZOK010000007.1, forward strand.
ACCGGGCGGCGGTGGCGGGACCGTCGTCCCCACTGAAGCCCGCAGCGCCCGTGCCTGCGACGGTACTGATCCGTCCGTCCGGGGTGACCTTCCGCACCCGGTGGTTGTTGCCATCGGCGATGTAGACGGCGCCTGCACTGTCCACCGCTACTTCGCGCGGACAGTTCAACTGGGCGGCGACGGCAGGGCCGTTGTCCCCGCTGAAGCCCGCGACCCCGGTTCCCGCAACCGTGCTGATCTTCCCGTCGGTCGTGATCTTCCGGACGCGATGGTTGTTGAAGTCAGAGAAGTAGAGGGTTCCTGTGCTGTCCACTGCGATGCCGTACGGGCGATTGACCTGAGCCGAAACGGCCGGCTCGTTGTCCCCCTTGAATCCTGCGGCCCCGGTCCCCGAGACCGTGCTGATCGGCGGAACGGCGTTCTCGTCACCTGTGGTTGGCTGGGCAGTGCTCATCGGCCTCTCCCCGTCCCTCGCAGCCGCTCCGGACGGTCCTGGCTTACCGTCATACCTCGCCCCTGTCTCGAGATCCGATCGTCTTGCATCCGCGGACAAATGCTCCCGTCACCCGGAGGCCACAGAAAGGGGAATGTATGTACAAACGGAATTTCCAGACAGAGCACACCGAGGGTAGAGGATCGTTTCTTCCACTGACGTGCGGGCCCCCCTCTCCCCGGCCCAGCGGGAAAGCAGGCTGATAGCAGGTCACTCACAGGGGGTCGCGGCTGTAGGTCGCGAGCAACTCGCACTTCCGGCGGTGCACGTCATGTCACCTGGCTGGACGGTTGGCACGGGCCGCCTCCGGCGCGCTCGGCATCTGACCACGCAGGAGCCGCCGTTCGTCGTGTGACGGCGAGTTCCCGCGTCGCCAGCGGGCGACGTAGCCGCCGTCGACGGGGAGGGCGACGCCCACCACGAAGCCGACTCCCGGGCTGCACAGCCACAGGACGGCCTGAGCGATCCCGTCGGCGGTGCCGTGCCGGTTGATGGGCTGGCCGGCCTCGGCCTCGGCTGGGTCCAGCTCCCCCTTGGCGATCATGTCGCTGACCAACGGGGTATCGATGGTGCCGGGGCGGACCGCGTTGATGCGGATGCCGCGCGGGGCGTACTCCAGGGCCGCGGTGGTCAGGCCGATCACGCCGTGTTTGGAGGCGTGGTAGGAGGCACGGCCGGGGCAGGCCGAGGAAGCAGACTGGCTGCTGCGGGCCGGCGTGTTCCCCTGGACGACTCAATGCCCGGGCGCGTGGCCCGACGGCTCGTCCGTCTGGCCACGACGCGAGGTGAGCGTCGCCAGTCGACCGGCCGCCGACCCGAAGCCGCGGCGCGCGCCGACCAGCGCCTGTACGCCGATGAGGATCCACACGAAGTGTGAGGTAAACGGAGGGCTCTGCCCCGCTGGCAGCGGCGGATACGGCCAGGAGAGCGCTGCCGAGCATGTTGATCGTCTGGAACCCGCGCGAGTCCGGCTCGATACGGCGGCGCGAGTCGAGAGCGTACGCCGTGGCTGTACACGGAACGCCGCTCCAACCTGCTGCCGTCGCCGTCGAGGTCAGCTGATGCGTGCTGCCGCGCCGCCCTTCTCTCCACGCTTCACACCACGTTCACCGGATGCCGAACCACCGCGTCGAACAGGTAACCCAGCGTGTTGGGCACCGCGAGGTCCGGCTGAGTGCGGCCCGCCGAGTCCGTAGCGCGGGCCAGCAGGTGGGTCGCTCCCGGTGCCTCGGGCTGCCAGCTGAGGGACCAGCGGGTCCAGGTACTGGTGCGGGGCCGGTCGTGCGGACGGGCGGTCCGCCAGTTCGCCCCGCCGTCGGTGCTGACCTCGGCCCGGGCGACCGCGCCCGCACCGGACCACGACCGTCCGTGCAGCACGTGCCGTCGTCCCACCGCGAACGTGGCCACGTTCGCCAGCTCGAAGGCGCTCTTCGTGGTCTGCCGAGTGAGCGGCGCACTGCCGCCCTCGGGATGGGAGGGGCCGAACAGCCGGTAGAAGGCGGTGTTCCAGGGCGAGAAGAGCGGCTGTACGGACACCTCGATGTCGCCGACCCACTTGATCGACGAGATTCCCACCCAGGAGGGCACCAGCACACGCACCGGATATTCATGGTCGTACGGAAGCCTCTCACCGTTCATCTCGTAGGCGAGCAGTACGTCGTTCAGCGCCTTGGCCAGCGGCAGCGGACGCCGTACCCGGCCCAGGTTCTCGCCGCCGCTGACGTACTCGGCGTCCAGGCCCCGTGGCTGCACGTCCACGGCGTACGGGGACAGCCCGGCCCTGCGCAGCACGTCGGCCAGGCGCACTCCGCGCCAGCGGGCGACGCCGATCGCGCCCAGGGCCCAGGAGGTGCCGCTGACCGTCTCGCCCTGCTGACTCGTGTAGTAGGAGCGGCCGTTTCCCGCGCACTCGACGAAGGCGGTCCGGGTGACGGCCGGGAGAGCCCGCAGATCGTCGTATCCGAACTCCACCGGCCGGTCCTCGCCCGGGGTTCCGCGCAGCCCGCTCCCCCACAGCCGCAGCCGCCATTCGTCGGCGTTCAGGACGGGGGTGGCGGTGTGGTTGCGGACGAAGAACAGTTCGTTGGGGGTGTGATGGCCGGTTCCGCGCAGCGCCTCCCAGCGGGTCTCGGCATTGGTGCCCCGCTGGATGAACCACTCGGGCGACAGGGGCTTGACGATGGGTCCGCCGGCTGCGCGCGCGGGCCGGGCGGCCTCGAGGGCGGTTCCGGCGGCGGTGGCGGCGAGCAGGGTGAGCAGCCGTCGGCGGGTGACCCCGTCGGCCCTGGCCTCGCCGGCGAGCCACTGGCGCAGCCTTCGGCGGTCGTAGTCGGTTTCGATGCGATGACCGACAGGGCGGGGAGAAGGCATGGTGGATCCTCGTCATGAGGGGCGGAGGGGCACGGCAGAGGCCGGGCGGGCCGGGCGCGGGCATCCGGCGGTGCGGCTGCCGCCTGCATCCAGGTGTGCGGAACGGCGGTCGGCCAGGTCTACGGGAAGCGCGCGATCAACCGGTCGTCCGACACAGCGCGGCCGCCACGCGGACCAGGTCCACGACGCGGCGGCGAGTCAGAGGCTCCGGCGACGGCATGGCGGGATGCAAGCACGTGCGGCGGAACGTGTCAACGGTGCCGGTCGCGTGGGCGGATGCGACAACCGGTCCGAACTCCGCATGTCCGCGGTGGAGTTGCCGTGCATCATCGGCTGGGCGCGATCATCGCGGCTGCGACGCGCGGGGCAGTGGCCCGGTCGAAGCCGGCGGGGGTCCGCATGCGTCACATCGAATGAGACTGCCTGGCCGATCAGGTGTGTTGCCGCCCGCATGTGGTTACCTGGCTCCACGACCGTGCTCGTGACCCGCCGCCACGTCGACTACGTGCGCGTCACCACCACGTGTTGTTCCACCGTGAGCTGACGCTTCGCTCCGGTTTTCGCCCCGCTTTCTCTCCGCCGCATCACGCTGACCGCTGCCCCGTGCGCACACGGGCGCGGCTGCCTGCCCAGCGGTGTCCCCACGCTTGCCGTCCCTCCTCCTTCGTGCCGGGAGTACCGCCATGAGCCTTGCCGGCGACCCCGTGGGGGTGGGCTAGGCCGACTGGTGGCGCTACGGGCGATCGTGTCCGCCGAACCGACTTGAAGAGCTCGTTCGCCGTGGCCAGGAACTCCTCTACGCGAGAGTTGCGCGCTCGGGGGTGGCGGCGCGGACCGGCCCACGGCCGGCGGAGCTACGTCACCGGCGCCCTGATCGCCGACCGTATCGGCGACGCGCCGCGGTGATCACTCATCGCTATCTCAATAAATGAGATTTATGGGTCCACAATACGAACCAGCTCTTTGGATTCAGGCCACCGTCTGCCACTATCCCCAGCAATCAGGTAGGAAAACTAGGGATCGAGGGGGTCGCCATGCGCACGTTCAGCCGTGCAGCTCAGTCGTTGCCCCTTCTGACCTCACGACGTCACGTCGACCTCCACCGCACGGCCAGTGCCATCTGTCGACCTGCGTGACGCCCCCTAAACCCTGACCTCGCCGCCCCCTCCCCGCACCGGGACACAGCGCGGCCCGCTCGTTCGTATCTCCTTGATCACTCATCCTTGAGAGGACACCTTCGTGTCTGCCGTAAGACCACGCATCGCCCTGCGCGCCCTCGCCGTCACAGCCGCACTTCCCCTCCTGCTCACCGCCTGCGGCTACGGTTCCGATGCCACTGACGACGACAAGCAGAGCGGCGTCGCGGCAGACGCCGAGAAACTCTCCGCCGATGACGTGAAGATCGGCTATTTCCCCAACCTCACGCACGCCACCGCGCTGGTGGGCGTCCAGGAGGGGTTGCTCCAGAAGGAACTCGGCGGCACCACGATCAAGCCCTCGACGTTCAACGCCGGCCCCTCCGAGATCGAGGCGCTCAACGGCGGCTCCATCGACATCGGCTGGATCGGCCCCTCCCCCGCGATCAACGGCTTCACCAAGTCGAACGGCAAGAACCTGCGCATCATCAGCGGTTCCGCCTCCGGCGGCGTGAAGCTCGTCGTCAACCCGGACAAGATCAAGTCCGTCGACGACCTCAAGGGCAAGAAGATCGCCACCCCGCAGCTCGGCAACACGCAGGACGTCGCGTTCCTCAACTGGGCCGCGGAGCAGGGCTGGAAGATCGACCCGCAGAGCGGAAAGGGCGCTGTCTCCGTCGTCCGCACCGACAACAAGATCACCCCGGACGCCTACAAGTCCGGCTCCATCGACGGCGCCTGGGTGCCGGAGCCCACCGCGTCCAAGCTGGTCGCCGAGGGCGGCAAGGTCCTGCTCGACGAATCGACCCTGTGGCCCGACAAGAAGTTCGTCATCACGAACATCATCGTGCGGCAGCAGTTCCTCAAGGAGCACCCGGACGTCGTCGAAGCCGTGCTGCGCGGTGCCGTGAAGACCAACGAGTGGATCAACGCGAACCCGGACAAGGCCAAGGCATCCGCCAACGAGGCACTGGCGAAGCTGTCGGGCAAGGCACTGCCCTCCGACGTCATCGACCCTGCCTGGAAGTCCATCACCTTCCTCGACGACCCGCTGGCCGCCACTTTGACCACCGAGGCGGAGCACGCGGTGAAGGCCGGTCTGCTGGAGAAGCCCGACCTCAAGGGCATCTACGATCTCGCACCGCTCAACAAGGTCCTCAAGGCCGAGGGCAAGGACGAGGTCGACGACGCCGGTCTCGGCGTCAAGTAGCGGCACCGGATCCGGCACATTCCCAGGAGGTGACGCCCTGATGTCGCGCCGCGCGAGTTTCGTTCACCCGTGACGTCCTGCCGATCCTGCGGCGCTTGTGCGATCTCCAGTGGGTCAACCGCGGTATCGCCGCCCTGTTCGGGCACGGCGGTCGCGAGCACTTCCTGGCGCCGGAGCGGCTCGCCCGGCTGGCCGAGGCCGGGCCCCGCAACGCGGAGCTGCGCCAGCAGATCTGGGCCACGATGCGGGACCTCGAGCGTGACGGGCTCTCGCCCGTGCCGTGGCCGCCACTGTACGGCGACTCGATGAGCGTGTGGCCGGTCTCCGCGCGGCAGCACCTGACGCTGTCTTCGTTGCAGTACCGGTCCCTGGCCCGGTGGGCAGCGGGAGACTTCGTCGCCGACTACGACCCTGCAGTGGTGCCGCCCGCCGGCCTCGACGAGGTGCCACTGCCGGACCGGCCGGGCATGCTCGACCGCGCGGCCCTGTCGTTCTGTCTGGCCGACGCGTTCCACCCGGGGTGCGAGATGTCCTGGCCGATGCGGCACAGCACGCTGTACTCGGCTCCCTTCCGGGTGCGGCACCGCGATCCCGGCACCCCCGAAACCGACTACGGCCAGGTGCTGACCCCGCGGACGGCCCTCGGCGTCGACGGTCCGCTGCACGCGCAGGGTCCGGGTCACCTGACGCGGTGGATGGCGGTGCCCTGGCAGACCGGCACCGCCCGCTGCCGCTCCGGCTACTACCTCGGGTACGGGCTCGCGCTACGGCCCGTACCTGCCCACCTTCTGGCCCGCGCGCGTGCCCGCCTTCTCGACCGCTGGTCACGCCCGTGGATCTGAGCAGGCCGACGCGCAGGCGCCGCTCTTGCGGTCCCCCCATCCCACTTGCTCAGTGCATCGCGGCGCGAGGACCACGGACCGGTGTCAGGCCGCGGTCTCTTGGTGGGCGCGGTGGGTCCGTACGGTGGCCAGGTCGGTCGCTCGACGGACCGAATCGGCGGAGGCGGCCAGCAGTGGCAGCCGGACGGCCGGGCTGGGGATACGGCCCTGGGCGTGCAACACCCCCTTGATCACGGTCGGGTTCGGTTCGGCGAAGAGCGAGGCGGACAGGCGGGCCAACTCGGCTCCCAGCCTGCGGGCCGGTCCGGCGGCGTCGCGCTGCCACAGCGAGATCAGCTCGGCGTAATCAGAGGTGCGGACATTGGACGACGCCAGGATGCCGCCGTGGGCGCCCGCCGCGAGCAGCGGCGAGATGACGGCGTCGTCGCCGCCGAGCACCGCGAAGCCCGGCGGCGGCGAGCCGAGCAGTTCCATCGCGGCTGCGTCGATCGCGCCGGTTGCGTACTTGACCCCTACGACCTCCGGCAGGCTCCCGAGCGCGTTCAGCGTCGTGACGCTGAGGGACTGACCGGTGCGGTACGGAATGTCGTAGACGACCAGCGGCAGACCCCCGTGCTCGGCGAGTGCCGTGAAGTGCGCCATCGTTCCCGCCTCGCCGGGCCGGGTGTAGGGCGGTGCGGGAACGAGCGCCGCGGCGACGTCACCGCTCTCGGCGAGCTCCCGCAGTGTCGTGACGGCGGCGGCGGTGTCGTTGGTGCCGACGCCGACGATCAGCGGAGCTCGGTGCGCCCGGCAGGCCGCCGAGCAGATGCGGACCACCGCCCGCTTCTCCTCGGTCGTCAGCGTGGCCGCCTCCGCGGTGGTCCCCAGGGCGACAAGTCCCCTGGCGCCACCGGCCGACAGCGCCTCGTCGGCGAGGCAGGCGAGCGCGTCCGTGGCGAGGCGCAGGTCGTCGGTGAACGGAGTCACCAGGGGGACGAACAGGCCGGTGAGATTCGCTTCGGGCTTCATGCGTCCAGCCTGACCGACACAAACCCAGTAGATCCAGTTCACATTTCTTCGCTCATGCGTAAGCTCACCTTATGCTTGATGTTCGACGTCTCCACCTGCTGCGCGAACTGGATCGACGCGGCACCATCGCGGCCGTCGCCCAGGCGCTGACCTTCACCGCCTCTGCCGTCTCCCAGCAGCTGAGCGTGCTTGAGCGCGAGGCGGGCGTCCCCCTGCTGGAGCGAAGCGGCAGACGGGTCGTGCTCACCCCCGCGGGCCGCACCCTCGTCACCCACGCCGATGCCGTCCTCGAGCGCCTCGAACTGGCGGTCTCCGAGTTGGCCGGGGCACGCGAAGGCATCGGCGGGCCGCTGCGGATCGGGACGTTTCCCTCTGGCGGCCCCGCGATCGTGCCCGCCACATTGGCCGAGCTGGCCAGGCGGCATCCCGCGCTGGAACCGATGGTGCGGGAGATCGACTCGGCACGGGTTTCCGACGGCCTGCGCGCCGGCGAACTCGACGTGGCCCTCGTCCACGACTACGACTTCGTGCCCGCGTCACCGGACACCACGGTCGACCGGGTGCCCCTGCTGGAGGAGCCGATGTACCTGGCCACCGGCACCACGTCGGCCACCGGCCACGTCGCCCGCGGCGAAACGCTGGCGGAGCTGCTCGGACCGTGGGCCATGTCCCCCTGGATCACGGCCCGGGACGGCACGACCGGTCACGCGATGGCCGTACGGGCCTGTCAGGCGGCCGGATTCCAGCCGCGCATCCGCCATCAGGTCAACGACTTCCGTACGGTCCTGGCACTGGCCGCCACCGGGCAAGGCGCCGGATTCGTACCGGAGATGGCCACCACCCACGCCCCCGAGGACGTGGTCCTGACCCGGCTCCCCCTGTTCCGCCGCTCGAAGGTCGCCTTCCGCGCGGGCGGCGGCACCCACCCGGCGATCGCGGCATTCGTGGCGGCGGCGCGAACGGCGGTGGGCACCACGGGCCGCGCCTCCCACTGATCGCACGGCGTGCCTGGCCGCCGTTCCACAGGGCCGGACGCTGAGCCTGCACAACCTGTTCCCGGGCGATGCCGACAGATGCGCGACGGACACAGCGCGCGTGAGCACTGCTTGGGGTCGGCGCCGATGAGTTCATCGACTGCACCAGCACGCAGGCCATGGACGTGGTCAGCGGGGTCGGCCTGGTGATCGGCACCCGCGGTGGCCCGGACAGCTCACGCTTCCCGCGCGTGCTCAAGCGCGGCGGAACCATGCTTCCGGTGTTCTTCGCCCAGTACGACCGGAAGAGACGGCACGTCTGGCATCACCGACTCCGCGTGGGCCCACGGGTGAAGCGGCCGGGTGGCGCCGACTACGACGACGCTCCGCACCTGGCCAGCGCGGTTCGCGCCAACTCGCGCAGCCAGGCGTGGGCGTGGTCGGTGTCGTAGCGCTGATGCCACGACAGGTAGATCGGCGCCGGCGGTAGTTCGAGCGGGAGGGGAAGCACGACCAGGCCGAGGTCGGCGACCACTGACCGCGTCGTGGCTTCGGGGACACTGATCAAAAGATCGGAGCCGCGCGCGAACTCCAGCGCGGCCGCTTCCGTGGGCGCGGTCGCCACTACGCGGCGGGTGAGGCCGATCCGCACGAGAGCGTCGTCGAGGGCATTGCTGAGGTTTCCACGCCGCGAGACGTTGACGTGCTCAGCGGCGGCGTAACGCTTTGCCGTGACGGTCCTGACGCGGGTGAGGGGGTGCCCCTGCCGCACGACGATGACGAGGGGAGTATCGCCCACATGCTCGGCACGGATGTCCGGTGCGCTCGGGAGGTTGGCGTTCGCCTCCAGGTCGACCTCGCCGCGCCGCAACTCGGGGGTGTCGATGCTCGATTCCGCGACGAAGCGCAATCGCACGCCCGGCGCCTGTCCGCGCACGGCCGAGAGCAGTGCGGGGCCGCTCGAGGCGACCAAGGAATCATGCCAGCGGAGTGTGAAGGTGCGCTCCAACGTTGCCAGATCGAGTTCGCGGCTCGGTGCCAGCACCCCCTGGACCTGGTGCAGCAGCTCGTGCACCTGTTCCCGGACGGCGATCGCATACGGCGTCGGCGTCATCGTGCGGCCTGTGCGCACGAGGATCTGATCCCCGGTCGTGCGCCGGATTCGGCCCAGACTCCGGCTCATCGCGGGAGCGGTGACGTGCAGGCGCGCGGCTGCCCCAGCCACGCTTCCCTCCTCCAGCAGCGCGTCGAGCGCGGCGAGCAGATTCAGATCCAGTTGCATGCGAGTAACTCTAGCCGTGCTTTACATGCACTTGCAGTTAATTGAGGGCCTGCATACCTTCGAGGCGAGAGCGCAAGAGCGAACGCACAGCTTGCCCTGACCCGCCTCATCCCCCTCCTCACTCGGGAGTACCACCATGTCCGAAACGCTTCCAACCACTGACGTCGCCGACTCCGACGCCGACCTGCTCGGCCAGACCGCGAGCGCCGTGCGCACGGCCGGTTCGGCGCTGCGCGAGCGCTTCGGTGAGGTGGTCCGCCACGAGACGCGCGAAGAGCTGATGCGCGCGCTCGCCGCCAACGACGACACGGTCCTCGACACCCTGCGCCCCCGCCTCACGCGCCTGCGCCCGGACGCCGGCTGGGTGGAGGAGGAACTGGACGGCGGGGCGCTGCCGCCCGGCGAATGGTGGGTCGTGGATCCGGCCGAAGGCAACGTCAACCACCTGCACGCCCTGCCGGAGTGGGCGGTGACCGCCACGCTCGTGCGGGAGAACCAGCCCGTGCTCACCGCGGTCCACCTCCCGTTGACCGGCGAGACCTACACCGCGCTCACCGGCGGTGGCGCCCACCTCGACGGCCGGCCGATGCACGTCTCCCGGACCGCGGACCTCGGACTGAGCATCGTGGCCACCAGTCAGGCCCGGCCGGACGAGGACGAGAAAGTCGTGCGGCGCGTCGGCTCCTCGATCACCGCGATGCTCTTCGACGCGCTCGTCGTCCGCACCGCCGTACCCGCGACCCTGCACCTGCTGAACGTGGCCGCCGGCCGGATCGACGCCTTCTGGCAGTTCGCCGGCGCCCGCGCGGACCTGCTGCCCGGGGCGCTTCTCGTCACGGAGGCCGGCGGGCAGGTCTCCGACGCCGAGGGCCGCCCCTGGACGCCGCAGAGCGAGAGCCTCCTGGCCGCCGCGCCCGGCGTCCACGCCGAGGCCGTCGCCACGCTCTCACGCTGACCGCGCACCACAACCTGCACACACGGAAGGACCAGATCACCATGACCACGATCGCAGTTCTCGGAAACGGCCGCGTCGGCGGCAGTCTGGCCACGGCCCTCACCCGGGCAGGGCATGAGGTGACCGTGGCGGACCGAGCGCCGGGCGCCGCCGCCGACGCTGCCCGGACAGCCCAGATCGTCATCAACGCCACCCCGGGAGCCGGTTCGCTGGACCGGCTCGTCGCCCTGCGCGAGGAACTGCGCGACAAGATCCTCGTCGACGTCTCCAACGCCACTGTCGACGGGCCCGACGGACTGCCCGACCACCTGATCCACCCCGGCTCAAGCCTCGCCGAGCAACTTCAAGAAGCGCTTCCCGAAACGCGCGTCGTCAAGACACTCAACACCATGCTCTTCCCGGTGATGACCGCGCCGGCCATGCTCACCCGGGCGCCCGACGCCTTCCTCTCCGGCGACGACCCGCAGGCCAGGCAGACCGTCCGGCAACTGCTCATCGACCTCGGCTGGCGCAAGGAGTGGATCACTGATCTCGGCGGGATCCAAACCGCCCGCGCGACAGAGGCAGCGATTCTGTTCGTACCGCACGTGATTCGGTCCAGCGGATTCGCGCCCTTCGCGATCTCGGTCGCCCGCTGATCCGGCCCGGAGACAGTCGCGCCGAACGCCGCCTCGTGGTGCGGCGGTTGCGACGTCCGGGGCTCACCGGTGTCCGGCGGACTCTTCGATGTCCTGATGCAGATGCCCCATCACGCTGCCCATTTCCCGCACCGCCGGACCCGGGCTGTCCGCGTTCTCGGCGACGTCCTGGAGCCATGCGGTGGTTGCCAGGGCCAGGGCACTCGCGTCCTCTTCCCGCTGCTCCACGAGCAGCTTCTCCATGCGGCTGGACAGCGTCCCCAGGGTCTCGTCGGTGGTCTGCGGCAGCAGGTAGTCGCGCAGACCCGCCGGGAACGGGTCCTGTTCCCGGGCGGACCGCAGGGCGCCGACCACCGTGGCGTCGTCGCTGTAGCGGTCGAGGTGGCCCATGAGGACGTACAGACGCGCGATCAGCCGCGGCCGGCCCGGGTAGCGGTCCAGCCAGGCCATCAACTCCTGCTGGCCACCCAGATGGTCGATGATCGTGGTCAGGGCCTCCCGCGACTTGGTGGGGATGTCCCAGCTGTGCGGGAGGAGTTGCGCGACCTCGTCGGCGAGCCGCGTCTCGTCCTGCGGTGCGAGCGTTCCGGCGGTGAACTGGCCCGCTCTCCAGCTGTCCAGGCCGTAACCGTCAGGCCCTGCCTCGGGGCGGACGCCCCGGGAGGCACCGTGCCGCCGGTGCAGCAGTTCACCGACGCTCCTGGTGAGCGGCATGTCGTGCACGGTGTACCTCCAGAACGCCAGTCGGGCCGTGACGGCCGGGCGGGCCGTCGACCGGCCACCCGCCGGCCGGGAGGCGCGGGCCGACACCTCCCGGGAGACGCAGCACCATCCTGACGCCCGCCCCCTCCTCATGCGCGCCCGGCGGCGCGGACGGGCGACCCGGGCACCCGAGGCCTGCGAGCACCGCGCCGCGCTTCAGACCCCGGGCCGCAGCACGATCAGCAGAACGTTCAGGGCCAGGTCCATGGCCTCGGCGAGCGGCGTGTCGTGCAGGCGCCTCCGCGCCCAGCGCACCACCGGCCAGCCCTCCAGCGAACAAACCAACTGCCCGCACAGACCCACGCCCACACCCGCGCGCACCCAGTCGCGATTGAACCCAGCCCGCCCAACGCAGACGGATGCATTGATCACGGGCACTCGAAGGGACTCCATGAGCGGCCAGATGGGACGTGTACACGGCAACGGCCACGCCGGAAAGGCAGCTCAGGGAAACGCCGGCCGACCCACGCGCCTCCGGCAAGCTCGCGCGCCTGCACCCCTCGCGGACGCGGTCGTGGACGGTCGAAGTACGCGTCAGCTGACGGGAAGACCGAGCGCCAGCGTCAGTTCAAGGACCCGGTGCGGCGATGCGAGGTCCGGGAACAGCTCCCGCAGCTGCGACATCCGGTACCGGACGGTCTGAGGATGGACGAACAACGCCGCCGCCACCGCGTCCCGCCTGCCCTGGTGCAGCAGCCACTCCCGCAACGTCTCCTCCAGCCGCCGTGCGGTCGCGACAGGCAAACTCTGCAGCGGTGCGAGGGCTCGGGCACGCAGGTCTGCGTACGCGTCCAGGTCGGCGCTCAGCACCAGCTCGGGCAGGTGGTCCTCGGTGTCGCGAATATCGGAGGAGAGGGAGCGCGCGCGTGCGGCTCGTGCGTACGAGGCGGAGGCACGAGTCCACGGCCGGGCCGGGCCGACCACGGCGGTGCGGTCGGTCAGCTGCCGCAAGAGATGTGATCGGTCGGCGTCGGGGACGAACAGCACACCGGTGGCGTCCGGCAGGTCGTCGAGGACGAGGGTGCCCGGGTCGAGCACGCGGTAGGCAGGCCGGGCCTGGGCGGCGGGCAGCAGGACCGCGGTCAGCGAAGCCGGAGGCTGCCATCCGGCCCGTTGAGCAGAGACAAGCAGCACGTCCGGGCTCGCGCCGGCGAGGAGGTCGCGGGCCAGGTGCTCCAAGTGGCGCTCGTGGTCCCTGCCCCGGGCGGCCAGTTCGTCGGCGTGGCCCGCGGCGCTCGCGGCAGAGAGCTCGTCGATGTAGGCGAAGGTCAGCTCGGCGAACTTGGCGACCTCGGAGGCGGGCAGACCGGCGGGTACGGCACCCGCTGCCAGGCATCGCCAGGCCACACGGGCACCGACGCGGTAGGCGCTGAGCAGGGCGTCCATCGAACGGCCGTCCCGGACCTCGCCGCGGCCCAGCTCGTAGGCCGCGTCACCGCCGTCGCCGCCTGTGGCGTTCCCGCTCGCGAGGTCCAGGTAGTGCCCCAGGGCGGTGCGGACGGCTCGGCGGATGGTGGCACCCATGTGACCCGAGAGGGCGTTGGCGTAGGAAGGAACCTCGTCGATGATCGCCTGGACGACCTCGTCGGCGGTGCTCTTCAGCGCGGCCCGAAGTACTGTGACCGTCGTCTCGTCCAAGGCCAGTTCGCTGGCCCTCCGGATTACATGACTCACGCTTTTATTCCCTGTGAACAATTCCACTGACCAGATTCACGTCCTTCGGTCAGGACTTTACGCCCTGAGACGCAGCAAGCTGTAGCCATGACGAGTACAGCCCTCCGCAGCAGGGCGTGGAAACTGCTGGAGATGGTCACGACGCCGCTGATGCCGTCGGACTACCTCGACCTGGTCAGCCCGTTGCGTGCGGGCGCCGACCTGCGGGGGCGCATCGAGGCCGTGCACCCCGAGACGGGTGACGCCGCGACCATCGTGATCAGGCCGGGACGGGGCTGGCGCGGCCACACGGCCGGTCAGTACGTGCGGGTCGGTGTCGACGTCGACGGGGTGCGCCTGTGGCGTGCCTACTCGCTCACTTCACCGGCAAAGCGCCAGGACGGCCGCATCACGATCACCGTGAAGGCGATCCCGGACGGCAAGGTCAGCAACCATCTGGTCCGCAGGACGAAACCGGGCACGCTGATCCAGCTCGACCAGGCGACCGGTGACTTCGTGCTGCCGCAGGCCAAACCCGCCAAGGTGCTCTACCTGACGGCCGGCAGCGGCATCACGCCCGTGATGGGCATGCTGCGCGACACCGAGTTCGACGACGTCGTCATGGTCCACTGCGCGCCACAGCCGCAGGACGTGATCTTCCGCAACGAACTGCACGACCTGGTCGCGGACAAGAAGCTGCGGCTCATCGAGGTGCACACCGACACCGACGGCATGCTCGACATCGCCCGTCTCGGCGAACTCGTACCCGACTGGGCCGAGCGCGAGACCTGGGCCTGCGGGCCCGCGGGCCTGCTCGACGCCGCCGAAGAGCACTGGAGCGAGCTCGGCGCACAAGAGCGCCTGCACACCGAACGCTTCCGCCCCAGCATCGTCGTCGCCGGCGACGGCGGCGAGGTCACGTTCAGCGCCACCGGCAAGCGTGTCGACGCGGACGGCGCCACGCCGTTGCTGGACATCGGCGAGGAGGCCGGCGTACTCATGCCCTCCGGGTGCCGCATGGGCATCTGCTTCGGCTGCATCACACCGCTCAAGGCGGGCGCCGTCCGCGACCTGCGCACCGGCGAGATCACCGAAGCCGAACCGGGCGTCCTCATCCAGACCTGCGTGTCCGCCGCGGCGGGCCCCTGCGACATCGAACGGTAGGACCACCTTGACCGCCATCGACCCCACCGCCCACCTGACCGCGGAGCAGATCGAGGAGCTCGGCCGCGAGCTGGACGCGATCCGCGACGAGGTGATCGCCAGCCGTGGCGAGCAGGACGCCGCCTACATCCGCAAGGTCATCTCAGCGCAGCGCAAGCTCGAGCTGGTCAGCAGGGGCGTGCTGCTGTTCTCGTTCTTCCCGCCCGCGTGGCTGCTCGGCACCGCCGGGCTGTCCGTGGCGAAGATCATGGACAACATGGAGATCGGCCACAACATCCTGCACGGCCAGTGGGACTGGATGCGGGACCCGAAGATCCACTCCACCACCTGGGAATGGGATCACGTCTCGCCGGCCGACCAGTGGAAGCACTCGCACAACGAGCTGCACCACACCTACACCAACGTGATCGGCAAGGACAACGACCTCGGGTACGGCATCATGCGCGTCGACGAGGACCAGAAGTGGCACCCCTTCCACCTCGGCCAGCCGCTGTGGAACTTCATCAACGCCTGCTTCTTCGAGTACGGCATCGCAGCGTACGACCTGGAGCTCGGCAAGAACCTGCACAAGCGCCGCCGCAAGAACCCGGAGTTCCGCGCGCGGGCCAAGGCCGTGGGCCGCAAGATCCGCAAGCAGGTGCTCAAGGACTACGTGATCCACCCGCTGCTGTCGGGCCCGTCGTTCCTCCCCACGCTCGCCGCCACGTTCACCGCGAACCTGGTCCGCAACCTCTGGTCCCACTCGGTGATCATGTGCGGACACTTCCCCGAGGGCGTACAGGTCTTCGAGCGCCGGTCGATCAACGGCGAGACGCGCGGCCAGTGGTACCTGCGCCAGATGATGGGCTCGGCGAACATCAGCGGCAGCAAGGCCATGCACTTCATGACCGGCAACCTCTCGCACCAGATCGAGCACCACCTGTTCCCGGACCTGCCGAGCAACCGGTACGCCGAGGTCGCGGTGAAGGTGCGCGCGCTGTTCGAAAAGTATGAGCTGGAGTACGTCACCGGCCCGCTGCCCAAGCAGGTGTTCTCCGCTTGGCGCAAGGTCGTCCGGCTCTCGCTGCCGAACAAGAAGCCCAAGGTCAAAGCGCCGGACCGCGAGCAGGAACTCGTAGCGGCCTGATTCCCGGCACTGGTTCGGGTCTCCCGGCCGTACCGGCGGCAGCGCCGGGGCGCTTTCGAGAACCCGTCAGAGACCGGCAAGTGCCCTCGCTCCTCCGAGAGGAACGAGGGCACCCTTCATGTGGTTGCCGTGCGGGCGCGGCGGTGTTCGGGCTACTGCACGTCCACGAAGTCGCCGGTCGCCGGGACGGCCGGCGTGGTGGTCGTGCCTGCGAAGTTCCAGCGCCAGTAGCCGTCTTCGGACGCGAGGGCCGTGGTCGTCAGGGAGCCGGTGCTGGAGGTGTACACCGTCTTGACTGTGGTGTACGTCGTGGTACCGGCCTTGCGGAACTGGAGCTTGACCGGCTGATTGGTGTAGCCCCGGTAGTCGAGCGTGTCCCAGTTGGCCCGGGTGAGCTTGCCGGTGATGGTGAGCGTTCTGCCCTTGGCGATCGGCTCCGGGCTCGCGTTGACGGTCAGCTTGGAGTGCCGCTGGAGGCGGGTGGTGGTGTAGGCCCACCGGTCGGTGTAGCTGCCGTCGTTGGCCGACACCTGGGCTTGGACCTTCCACGTGCCGGCGTCGGCGTTCGTGAGCCACCAGTCCGGTTCGAAAGTGAAGGTCTTCGAGCAGGTCGACGTCGTGCTGCTGGAGGCGACGCAGTCCGCCGGTGTGGTGGTTTCGTTGGGATCGATCATGTCGTCGGCGCTGTAGTAGGGGTCGCTGCCGTCCGGGCCCCGCCACAGGTTGAAGTCCGCGTCCCAGATGCCCGACGGGTCGGTGGCCGTCACCGAGACCGTGATCGTCTTGTCGGCCGTGTCGACCACGATGTTCTTGCCGCCGTTGACGGCGACGCCGTCGACCTGGATGTCGCCCACGTTGTCGTCCGCGTAGGCACCGGGGACGATGAAGCCCGCCGCTGTGGCGACGGCTGTGGATACGGCAAAGACAGCGCGCTTGCGCATGTGTCTCCTTCACGGAGTGATGAGTGGGAACCGCCGAGCGGAGCAGGGCGGGGCATTTGATGCCGGTCAGGGGCCGGTGACGGACCTGATCGTGTACGGGAAGGTCTCCTGCTGCCAGATCACCGTGAACAGGGCGCTGGGGCGGGCGTCCACCTGGGGCACCCGGCCATCCGACGTGAGCGTCTTCGTGGTGCCGAACGTGCCGGAGCGGCTGATCAGGCGGGCACTGCTCTTCGTGTAGCTGTACGGCGGCGCCGACTTCGGAAGGACCGTGTGGAAGACCACCATGCCGTCGCCGTCATCGTCGAGGGCCAGGTCGGGACGGTCGCCGGGGCCGAGGGTGGTGACGCTGCCGCGGGTGCCTCCCGCGGACAGGCGATGGCCGAGCAACTCGAGCTTGCCACTGCTGTATCGGGTCCACACGATCATCGAATCGCCGTCGAGGTCCGTCGCCAGGGCATGGTGCAAGCCCACGTTGTCCGTGGCGGACGAGATGCGCAGAGGAGCCGACAGGGTGCCGGTGCGGCTCCAGCGCGAGGCCCAGACCTGTGCCACGGAGCCACCGCCGGAGTGGTAGCTGATGACGGCGTCGCCGTCCCGGTCGACACCGACCCGGACCATGCCGAAGCCGCCGTACGACGCGATCGGCGAGGTGAGCACCTTCGTCGAGGAGACGGACGTCGAGGTGATCCGCTTGGCCACGACGTCCGAGGCGCGTGCCCAGGCGACGACGAACTGGCCGCTCCGGTCGACGCCGATGGCCGGCTTCTCGGCCGAGCCTGAGCCGAGGGTGATGGCCGCGCCGATCGTGCCGTCGAGCTTGAGGCGGCGGGCGACCGCGTACCAGCTTCCGTCGCGGATCTCCGTCCACGCCGCCATCGCGGTGCCACCCGGCGTCACGGCGACGACCGGGGTGGTCGCGGGCGCCGACGTGGAGAGCTTCTGGAGCGGTCCGACGAGGCTGCCCGAGGCTGCGACCCGGCGGCCCACGACCTGGCTGTCCTGCTGCCAGACCACCGCGGAATCACCGGTGTCGTCGGAGCCGGTCTCCGGCCAGGACACGGCGGCGCCGTCGGGCGACAGGGTGCGGATCGCTCCCGTGGTGCCGTTCGCGAACTTCACCCTGGTCTGGACCCGCTGGTAGGAGTACGTCGTCGACAGGTCGCCGGCCGTCCAGGCCAGCAGGGCGTCGCCCTGGCGGTCGACGGAGACCTGGGGCGAGTCGGCGGCGAACCAGCCGGACGCCGACACGTTCCATGCCGACGTCCACGCCGCCTCGGCGTTGATCGACATCGTCGCGGTGACCGCCGTCCCCGCCGCCGCAGCGAGTGAAGCCCCGGCGAGGAAACGGCGCTTCAACGAACGCCGATGACGTGCTGCATGCGATGCCACTCTGATCCCCCGGTTCACATGAACATGGCTTACTCACAGCCGTCACACAAACCAGCCGCAACTATTCAGCGCATCCACGTGCTCAGACGTCACACCGACATCGGCGGGGCGCACGGGCCCGAGCCGGCGCCCCCGTGCCGGAACCGGACCTGGCCGCCGCCCGGGCCGAGCACGAAGAACGCGGCGTCGTACAGCGCCCCCAGGGGGGCACAGGTCCCGCGCGCCCTCGGGGACGTGGCCGCTGTCCACCAGGTACCGGCTCACCCGCTGCCCGGGCCGGGCCTCGGTGAAGGCGTCGGACCACTGCTCGGGGGACAGGGCGCCGCCCGCGGTGAGCAGCACGTCGAGTCCGGTTCAGGACGGTGCCGGGACTTTTCCGAGACGTGTCGGAGGAGAGCGTCCGCACCGTGCTCATTTGCTGCAGGTCCTCGACGGGGGTGTCACCGCCGGATGGGTATCACCAGTCGGAGCCGTCGGCGGGGGCGCAGGGCTGGTACGCCGCCATCCGGGCGAGGCCCGCCGCCGTCTGTGCGATTGATCGGTAGCTTCGCTCGGCTGTCCGCGGTTTCGGCAGGCGATGTGGCCCCGGTGTGCGCGACAGGGCTCACGGCGGCAGCCGACGGCGGGGTTCAGTCGTCGGACGATCGCCCCAGATGCGGCACCTGCGGCGACTTCGCGGCCTCCGCCTCCGCCTTGGCGTCGCTCACCGCTGCGGCGGCCTGCTTCCCGGCCTCGTCGGCGGCCGCGGCGGCGTCGAGCGCGGCCGCCGACCCCCCGTCGAGCAGCGGCACCCGGGTCTCGTGCGAGGCTTCGGCATCACCGGCGCCGGCTGCTTCCTCGGGTTGCGCGGGGCGGGGAGGACCTGCCGTCGGCTCGTCGCCGAACGCGCGGGTGACGGTTCGGACCGCCTCGGTCAGCTCCCCCGGGATCACCCAGAACGTGTTGTTGTCGCTCCTCGCCAAGTGCGGGAGCGTCTCCAGGTACTTGTAGGCCAGGATCTTGGGGTCGGCGTTGTTGCGGTGGACGGCCTGGAAGACGAGCTCCACCGCCTTGGCCTCGCCGTCCGCCCGCAGGATCATGGCCTGCTGCGTGCCCTGCGCCTCCAGGATGTCCTTCTGCTTGGTGCCTTCCGCGGTGAGGATCTTGGCTTGCCGCTCCCCTTCGGCGTGCAGGATGGCCGCCCGCTTGTCACGCTCGGCCCGCATCTGCTTCTCCATCGCCTCCTTGATGGTGTGCGGTGGATCGATGGCCTTGATCTCGACACGGTTGACGCGGATGCCCCACTTGCCGGTGGCTTCGTCGAGAACGGCGCGCAGCCGGGAGTTGATCTCCTCACGCGACGTGAGCGTCTCCTCCAGGTCCATGCTGCCGATGACGTTGCGCAGCGTGGTCACGGTGAGCTGGTCGATCGCCTGGAGGTAGTCGGCGACCTCGTACGCCGCCGCCCGCGGGTCGGTGATCTGGTAGTAGAGCACGGTGTCGATGTTCACCACGAGGTTGTCCTCGGTGATCACCGGCCTGGGGTCGGACGAGTAGACCTGCTCGCGCACGTCGAGTTTCGTGTTGATGCGGTCGGCCACCGGCACGACCAGGTTCAGTCCGGGCTGCAGTGTCCGGCGGTACCGGCCGAACCGCTCGATGTTGTAGCGGCGGGCCTGCGGGACGATCCGCACGGAGGAGGCCACGAGGAAGACGATGACGAGGGCCACCACGAGTATGGGGATGACAACTGGATCCACAGTGCCTCCGTTGCTGTGTGTTCAGCCGTTCAGGGAAGGAACTCGCGGGGGTAGACGATGGCGGTGGCCCCCTCGATCTCCATGACGTCCACCAGCGCCCCCACCGGGATCACATGACTCTCGTCGAGGGCGCGGGCGGACCATGCCTCGCCGGAGAGTTTGATCAGGCCGCGGGTCGCGGTGACCTCCTGCATGACCTCCGCCCGCTTGCCGATCAGCGCGTCGGCGCCGTCGCGTACGAGGGGTTGCTGTGCCATGTGCCGCAGCGCGACAGGGCGGAGTACGAGGAGGCCCGCTGCGGCTGCTGCCACCAGGGCCAGGAGCTGGCCGAGAAGACCGATGCCCACACCGGCCACCACGGCGGCGACCAGCGCGGCACCGGCCAGCAACCCGAAGACCAGGGTAAGGGTGAAGAACTCCGCGGCACCCAGTGCCGCGGCAGCGAGCAGCCATGCGAACCACGGCATCGCATCGCCCTCCTTCTAGGGCTCTCCTATCAAGTTACCGCCCGGAAGGCCGGGCAGACAGGGCACGGGAGGCGAGGGCAGCTGAGCGGCCACCGCGTTCATGAGCGTTCATTCCGGTCGACGCTCCTGGCGGTCTTGGGCCTGGAGGTTGTCGAGGACGCCAGGGGTGTTGTGAAGGATCATGCTCTCCCGCAAGGGGATGCGTCCCATGTTGATGTCCTGCATGGGTGACGTCTGATCGCCGATGCCGAAGGCGATACCGAACAGCAGCATGAGCTCCCTGTGGACCCGAGGGATTCGCGCACCGTGTCGGCGTAGACGCCGATACGGCCTGCGGGACGCCCCCGGTATCCGCGTGTGGTCGGACGAGGTAGTCGCACCGCCGGGTGCTGCTGTTGGAGGGGTCTGTTTGCGTGGGAGGACGCCGGGCAAGTGCGGACCGTACGGCTGGACAACCGCCATCCACGTCAGGGCGCGCAACGGTGCTCCTGATCTGTGCCGATCATGCGCCAAGGTGGCGGCCGCCGGGCCCTCATGCTGCTGTACGGAATGCCGATCACACGAGTCGCTGTTCTCACGCGCTCCGATCTCACGGGCGGAAACATGCCTCACCTGCGCATGGGCGAGCATCCCGTGGCGCTGCCGCCTGCTGTCCACCAGCTTCTGCAGCGTCAGGCCGACCACTCAGACCGGGACGTTCGGGGCCGCGGCCACGATCAGCAGGCTGACCACGCCAACCACCGAGCCGGCGGTCATGACGGGGCAGGGCCGTGTCGGTCGAGGTGCCTGTCGTCGAACTCGCTGCGCGGCGTGAGCCGGGACGCCGACCGCGTGGCCCGGCGTCTGGTCGGCTACCTCTCACGCCGGTGACGGACCTCTCCACACTGGTTCGACGTGTGTCAACATAGATGCATGTCGAATGCGAAGGTGCTGCCGTTGCTCGAGCCCGCCGACGGTCAGGGGGTGGCACCGTGCTGCCCGCCGCTGACCGAGCGTCCAATGACCGCCGAGGAGGCCGAGACCGCGGCGCGGATGTTCAAAGCGCTCGGTGACCCGGTCCGCCTGCGGCTGTTCTCCGCGGTGGCCTCGCACGAGGGTGGGGAGGCGTGCGTGTGCGACATCTCCGATGTCGGCGTCTCTCAGCCCACCGTCTCCCACCACCTGAAGAAGCTCAAGGAGGCCGGGCTGCTCACCTCCGAGCGGCGCGGCACCTGGGTCTACTACCGGGTCGAGCCGTCGGTGCTCGCCGCGATGGGCAAGCTGCTGACTCTGCCCGCCGCGGTCTGACGACCGAACGAACAGAGTCACTCCAGTCGGGCACTACGGGAGGGACAGCAACGATGTCCTCCAGCGAGGCAACACCGCCGGTGTCGGTACGACCCGCATCGAGGGCACGGCGGCGGGCGCTGGCCACGTCGAACAGAACCCGGCCGTCGATGCCGTCGGCGAGGTAGCGCGGCGGGCGCTGCGTGACTCACGCCGTCTCCACCCCGTTCAGGGCGAGATCGGCGGCGATCTGCGCGCCGGAGTTACCGGCGCCGGCCACGACGAAGCGCCGGCCGGCGAAGTCGGCCGGGCGGCAGTAGCCGACGGTACGCACCTGACGGCCGGTGCACGCCCTGCCGCCGGGAAGAGAAGGCAGGAAGGGCCGCGACCAGGTCCCGGTGGCATTGATGACAGCCCGCGCATGCCACGCGCCGGAGTCGGTCTCGACCCGCAGATGCGGCCCGCCCCGGTGAACGCCCTCGACCCGGACGCCGCGCTGGACTGGCAGCTCGTAGCGCTTCTCGTAGTCGGCCAGGTACTCCACCACCACATGCCCGGCGTCCGGGAAGGGCTCGCCGGGCTGGGACGGCATGAGGCGGCCGGGCACCAGTCCAGGCAGTGATCAGCTCCCCTGAGAGGCCGGGACCAGCTCCTGGGAAGCGCTGAACTTCCGCCGCCAGGCGAGCGAGACGTACACCAGCGCCACCAGGACCGGGACCTCGATGAGCGGGCCGACCACACCGGACAGGGCCTGGCCGGAGGTGACACCGAAGGTGGCGACGGCGACCGCGATGGCCAGCTCGAAGTTGTTGCCCGCAGCGGTGAAGGCCAGGGTGGCGGTGCGGTCGTAGGCCAGGCCGATGGCCTTGCCCAGGGCGAAGGTGCCGAACCACATCACCGCGAAGTACACCAGCAGCGGCAGGGCGATCCGGGCCACGTCCAGAGGCTGCGAGGTGATCGTCTTCCCCTGCAGGGCGAAGAGGATGACGATCGTGAACAGCAGCCCGTACAGCGCCCACGGGCCGATCTTCGGCAGGAACTTCTCCTCGTAGGACTCGCGGCCCATCTTCTTCTCGCCCAGGCGGCGGGTGAGGAACCCGGCCAGCAGCGGGACACCGAGGAAGATGACCACGTTCAGTGCGATCTTCCACATGGAGATGTTCAAGTGCTCACCCTCGCCCAGCCCGAGCCAGCCGGGCAGCAGGTCGAGGTAGAACCAGCCCAGCAGACCGAAGGCCAGGACCTGGAAGACCGAGTTCAGCGCCACCAGGACGGCCGCGGCCTCACGGTCGCCGCAGGCGAGGTCGTTCCAGATGATGACCATGGCGATACAGCGGGCGAGACCGACGATGATGAGCCCGGTGCGGTACTCGGGCAGATCCGGCAGGAACATCCACGCGAGCGCGAACATCACCGCGGGCCC
This sequence comes from Streptomyces sp. NPDC047880, assembly GCF_040706515.1. Lineage (NCBI taxonomy): Bacteria > Bacillati > Actinomycetota > Actinomycetes > Kitasatosporales > Streptomycetaceae > Streptomyces > Streptomyces sp. NPDC047880. The sequence continues at coordinate 31,222 of NZ_JBEZOK010000007.1, forward strand.
GATCAGCCAGTTGATGACCAGCGAGGAGACCATGAGCTTCTTGTCGCCGGTGACGGCGTCGAGCTTGTCGTAGCGAACCTTGGCCAGGACCGGATACATCATGATCAGCAGGCCGATGGCGATGGGCAGGGAGATGCCGCCGATCTCGACCTTCGCCAGGGCGTCGTTCAGGCCGGGGATGAGTCGGCCGAGCCCGAGGCCGACGGCCATCGCGGCGAGGATCCACACAGCCAGGAAGCGGTCGAGCGTGGAGAGCTTGGCGACGATCGAGGCTTCCTCCGCGGTTGCGGGGGTTTCGGTGCGGGTCACGGGCAGGCCCTCTTGGTGTCGGAGTTGGCGCGGGCGGTTGCGGCGAGGTCGGTGAACTGGCCGGCGAGGCTCTCGAGCACCTCCGGCTTGAGCCGGTAGTAGACGAACCGCCCGCACGGCTCGGTCTCCACCACTCCCGCTTCGCGCAGCACCCTCAGATGGTTGGACAGGTTGGTCTGCTTGGCGCCCGTCTCCTCCACCAGGTGCGTGGTGCACAGCGTCTCGCGGGCCAGCAGCGTCACGATCTGGAGCCTGAGCGGCTCGCCCAGCACCCGGATCAGTTCAGTGTCGACTGACGTCAGCATGGACTGATACTGTCACATCATCTCAGGCTGATACCAGTCCGGGTTGATTTGCAGGCCCGTCGGAAGGGTCTCTCCATGTCCGCCTCCCCCTCACCGCCCGTTGTGCCCGATGAGCACCGGGCCGCCGGCGCAGCCCGGCTCGCCACCCTGCACGCCGGCCGCTTCCCGGCCGACCGTGCAGGTCCTGCCTGCCGACGCCTATCGGCGCCTGGCCGAAACCGCCACGGTCACCACGCACCTGGTCGTCACGCGGATGGGGGCCGATGCGGCCGCCGCGTTTTCCAAGCCGCTGACCGACGAGGCCGTGAGGGCCGCCGACATCGTCATCACCATGGGCTGCGGCGGCGTCTGCCCCATCGTGCCCGGCCGCCGCTACCCGGACTGGCCGGTGCCGGACCCGGAGGGCGCCCCGCTCGGTGTCGTCCGCGCCGGATCCGCGACGACATCAACGCCCGCATCACCGGCCTGCTCGCCGGCCTGCCGGGCACCTGAATCCCCCGCACCACCTGCCACTCACCCATGAAGGAAGAACGCATGTCCCCCGCCCCGCTCGCCTCCGTGCTGTTCGTCTGCGTCCACAACGCCGGCCGCTCGCAGATGGCCGCCGGATTCCTCCACCACCTCGCGGGCGACCGGATCGAGGTCCGCTCCGCCGGATCCGTCCCGGGCGACCAGGTCAACCCGGCCGCCGTCGAGGCCATGGCTGAGGTCGGCGTCGACATCGCCGACGCCAGGCCGAAGAGCCTGACCACCGAGGCCGTCCAGGCGTCCGACTACGTCATCACCATGGGCTGCGGCGACGCCTGCCCGATCTTCCCCGGCAAGAAGTACCTCGACTGGGCCCTGGAAGACCCAGCCGGCAGGGGCGTCGAAGCCGTCCGCCCCATCCGCGACGAGATCCAGAAGCGCGTCGAGGCCCTGATCGCCGAGATCGACACCCAGCAGGAGGCGTGACCTCCATGCCGGACACCGGCGGGCGGAACGTCGTCATCTGCCCCGCCGGATACACCGCCGGCCGGCAGGGCGCCGCCGCGCGTCCCGCCGGGGCGGCTTTGATCGACGGCATGAAGTCGAAGATCGTGGTCCCCGTGCTCGGCGTCGCCCTGGTGGCGCTCTTCGGGCTGACGGCCAAGGGATGCGAGGCGATACAGGGCGGGCCCGTTCGCAGCACCGAGGAGTTCCGCGACCATGTCCGGGCCACCACCCGGACCGGCGAGGATGTCCACCGCGCGCTGCCCCCGGCGCCGGCCAGGGACCCGTACGCCTCCCGGCAGGGCAGCCCCTGGTGCATGGTGCGTGAGCGATGAGTTCCGGCAGCAAGCCGGGTCCACCCTTGCATGACTCGAATCATCGCTGACATCTCGGTCTCTCTGGACGGCTTCGTCACCGGCCCCGACCCCGGCCCGGACAACGGCCTGGGGACCGGCGGCAAGGCCTTGCACACCTGGGCGTTCTCCGACGACCCTGACGACCGTCGAGTCCTGCGCGAGGCGACCGACCGCTCAGGCGCCGTCATCCTGGGCCGGCGCCTCTTCGACGTGGTCGACGGGCCGAAAGGCTGGGACGACACGTCCGGCTACGGCGCCGGCGAGGTCGGCAAGCCCGCATTCGTCGTCGTGACGAGCACGCCGCCGAGGTCGGTGCGGCTCACCGACCTCGACTGGACGTTCGTCACCACGGGACTGGCCGACGCCGTCGCCGCCGCGCGCGAGCGAGCCGAGGCGGCGTCGTCGGCCGGCGGCAAGGACCTCGACGTGATCCTCATGGGCGGCGGCGCCACTATCGGCTCGGCGCTGGAGGCCGGACTGGTCGACGTGCTGTCGCTGCACCTCGCGCCGGTCGTACTGGGCGCCGGGACGCCCTTGTTCGCCGGTGGAGCGACACACACGCTGGTCCCGCGCGGCGTGGTCCCGACGTCGACCGCCACGCACCTGACCTACGACGTCCACCGGTGATCCGATGACCACTGTCGACGTCAACGGCGTCGCTTCGGGCATCGAGTCGTTCGGTGACGACGACGCGCCACTGGTCCTGCTCGCGGGCGGCACGACGATGCTCTCCTGGCCGGACGCGCTGTGCGAGCGCCTCGCCGCCGGCGGGCGCCGTGTGGTGCGCTACGACCTGCGCGACAGCGGAGAGTCCACGACAGCGGATCCGCGGGCACCCGCCTACACCCTGCGCGACCTCGCCGCCGACGCGGCGGCCCTTGCTGACGCACTCGGCGGCGGACCCGCGCACCTCGCGGGCGTCGGCGTCGGCGTCGGCGTCGGCGGGATGGTCACCCAGGTGGCCGCGCTCGACCACCCGGGCAAGTTCTCGGCGCTCACCCTCGTCAGCACCCGGCCGGTCGCTCCCGGCCCGCCCGGCGACGACCTTCCCGACCATGACCGGGCGACGACGAGACGGCTGCTCGCGCGCCCCATGCCCGACTGGGCCGACCGCGCGGCGGTTGCGGAGTACGCCGCATCCGGCGCGGAGATCCTGGGTGACGACCCCGTCGCCGCGCACGCAAGCGCCGCGCGCATCTGGGACCGCACGCCCAGCACCGCACCCCCGGTGCAGATGGCCAACCAGATGGGCATGGTGTTCTCCAAGCTCGACTGCACACCGCGCCGGCGGGAGCGCCTGCCCGAGATCGAGGTTCCCACGCTCGTGGTCCACGACCGCCGCAACCGGTTCTTCCCTGTCGGCAACGGCGAGGCGACCGCGCGCGAGATCCCCGGGGCACGGCTGCTCGTCCTCGAGGAGGCCACCACCGCGATCCCCGATGCGGCGGCCGACGAGATCACCGAGGCGATGCTCGGGCTCGGATAGAGGACGGGCCGAGGACGGTGATCCGACCATGCTCCCCATGCGCTGGGGCGCCGTGCTGCGGGTCCAGGGACAAGTGCACACGAAGTTTGCGAGGACGGCGACGACCACTCTCGCAGCGAGGATGCCGACCACCGTCATGCGTGCCCTCGGCGCGGGATGCGGACGCCGGAGCGGTAGGGCCTGGGCAGACCCCATGCCACAGCTCCGCGGGAACATGCTCGCGAACCAGGACGGGTCTTCTGCCGCGTCTTCCCCATTCAGCCCGAGGGTCCGCTTCACGCCATTTCTGATGGAATGCCGCTCACGGCAGTGTGAGGCACGCCACGATAACGAGCGAACTCCCGTTCGCATCGGTCCATTGGTCAACCAGTCATAAGGAGCGCTCGTGACTCATGCCCCACCCCCCTTACCCGTGGTGGTCGAGAATCCGGTCGTCAAGTTCTCCAGCGCCCCGCAGCGCCCGCCCCTGCGGCATCTGGGCAGGCCCTCCCTGCGCACTTCGGTCTCCGGCGCCCGGCGGCGCGCCCGTGGTGAGGCGCCCCGCGTTCTGCTCGTCGTGCCCTCCTACACGCGGGTCGTGGAGCCCTCCCCCGACCGCAGCAGCTTCAGGGCGTTCGGGCTGAACACCTTCGAGGTCATGAAGCGGGCCGGCACCCCGATCGGGCTTCTGCGCATCGCGGCCAACGCCCGCCTCGCCGGCTTCGACGTCCGCATCGTCGACTCGCCTTTCGCCGGCTGGGAGCAGGAACGTCGGCTCGTCGACCTCGGCGCCGGCAGCAGCCTGGTCCGCTACGGGCTCAACGACTCGCAGCTGCGCGCGATCATTGAGGAGTTCGAGCCGGACGTCGTCGGTGTCCAGTGCATCTACACGGTCCAGTGGGGCAACGCGCGCGCCCTGGCCGACCTGGTCAAGGACATCGACCCGGCGATCGTGACGGTCACGGGCGGCGCCCATCCCAGCGGGGACTGGCAGTACGCCGTACCGGACTCCCCCTTCGACCACGTCGTCATCAACGAGGCCGACCAGACCTTCACCGCGTTGCTGCAGGCGCTGACCGAGGAGGGCGGCGACATCGACGCGGTGCCCGGCGTCGCCTACCGGCGGGCCGATCTCGCCGTGGTGCGAACCACAGCCAAGTCGCCGTACATGCGCATCCTGCCGAAGCGGCAGGGGCTTGACCAGCGGCTCGGCATGATGCCGCTGCCCGACTTCGGGATGCTGGACATGCACCAGTACGAGCAGGCGTACCACTCGTCGGGGAAGCGGGTGCGCGAGCACGGTTCCTGGGCGCAGATCTTCTCCACCATCGGCTGCAACGTCGGCTGCGACTTCTGCTACATCCCGATGGTGAACGGCCCTTGGCGGGCGCTTGGCATCGACTGGTTCGACCTGCACCTCGCCGAGATCACCAAGCAGGGTGTGACCGAGGTACTCATCGAGGACGACCATCTGCTGCACGACCCGCTGTACGCGATGCGCGTCTTCGAACTGCTGCGCAAGCACGACCTGCCGTGGGTGGAGGAGGGCGGCCTGAGCCTGTTCAACCTCGTCCTGCTGCACCTGGGCGAGCAGTTCGCGAACGGCATGGACGACGCCGAGCGGCGCAACCCCAACTTTTGCAACGTCCTCTCCGCGATGCGTTCCGGACTGACCTGCCGCGACCTCATCAGGGCGATGGCCGACGGCGGTTGCTACAGCGTCTACCTCGCCGTGGAGAGCGCCAACGAGGACAGCCTCGAGCAGTCAGGCAAGCCCCGCCTCAACGCCTTCCAGAAGGCCACGGGCGAGATCGTGGAAATGTTCACCGAGTACGGCATCCAAGTCACCGGCGGATTCATGCTCGGCTTCGTCAACCCGCCCGAGCAGCCCGGGGCCGAACCGTACATCGAGTCGCTGGAGCAGGTCGAGAAGACCATCGACTACGCGGTCACACTCATGCGCCACGGGATGGCGTACGCCAACCCCTTCATCGTCACCCCGCTGCCGGGCACCAGGATGTGGGACTTCCAGAAGGACTACGTCGTACGGCACTACGACAACGGCTGGTCGCACGAGAAGGCGACCATGGCGACGGAGAGGTGGAGCGCGGAGGACATCGAGCGCATGCGGCTGGAGCTGCTGGTGCGCGCCAACGGTGCCGACAAGGTGACCGAAATGGTCCGCCGCGGGACCTGGCCCGTGGACGCCTGACGGGTTCGCGACGCGGTCGTGACCGGTTCAGCCCCGGCGCGCCGCACGCAGCGCGCCCGCCGAGGCGAGCATGGCGCCACCAGTGATCAACACGCAGGCGGCGGCGACGGGCCAGCTCGCGTCGGCCCGTCCCGTCGCGATCAGCAGAGCGGTGGACAGCAGCGGGGCGAAGTACGACAGGGTGCCCAGGAGCCGGATGTCGCCGTGCTTGGTGCCGTGGTCCCAGATGTAGAACGCGCCGCCGACCGGCCCGAGGCCCAGCGCGAGCACCGCCAGCCACTGCCCGTCGTCGGGCCGGACCGTGTCCTCGAACAGCAGATGGCAGACGGCCGCGAGCACCGCGGTGGCCAGGCAGAAGAGTGCCACCATGTCCGTCGGGACCTTCGGATAACGCCGGTTGGCCACCGAGTACGCCGACCACACCACCGCGCAGACTGCGGCTGCCGCGTACCCGGCCAGGTACTCCCCACGGAACTGGACGCCCTGCCCACCCGTGACCAGCAGGAAAGTACCGGCGAGTCCGAGCACCGCGCCAGCCGCATGCCACCAGCGCAGCCGTTCACCCGGCAGCAGCGCGGAGAACACGACGATCAGCAACGGCCACAGATAGGCGATGAGGCCGGCATCGACCGCGGGGGCGTTGCGCAGGGCCACGAAGTAGAAGAAGTGGTAGCCGAACAGGCCGCCGACGCCGAGCGCCCAGGCTCCGCGGGGCACCGCGCGGACGAGTTCCCCGCCGCCGCGCAGCGCCCGGGGCAGTCCGAGGACGCCGCCCACCGCGAACGCCATCGCGGTGAGCTGGAACGGCGGAATCCGTCCGGTGAGCGTGGTGAACAGGGCCAGCGAGGCCCACAGCAGTACGGCCCCGGCGCCGATCGCGGTGGCCCGGAGCTGGTGCGCCGGGTTCGGCGCGGCATCGTGCGCCCTCTGCGCCGCCGCAGCCCCGGCTCGTGTGTCCCGCGCGTTCACATGTCCTCCAGCCAACCGCGACGTATGACGCTCCGTCAACCATGCGACCACACAGGGGCATCGTAGGGAGGCGCATGGCGGGGACCCGCGCTTTCCGGTCAGCGGGCGGTCCAGAGCCGATGGGGAAGATCGGGTGCGGCACTCGAGCTCCAGGCACCGATGGCGACCATGGGTACCCGTAGGGGGCATGTGAGCAAAGTGAAAGTGCCTCACGCCTTCGCGCAAGCCGAGATGACAGCGCAACGAGCGCAGCGCGCAGGGCCCATGCGGCGACGGAGGTGTCGCACGGGGAGCGGCGGCGCTGCGGTCAGCACGGGCATGACGAGGGCCAGGAGCCAGGCTCTGGGGCGCGATCGTTTCTTGGTGCGGCTCCTCCGGGGGCACTGAACGGACGCTCGCGGACGCGCGACGTCCGTGTGCGAGCCCCGACCCTTCCCCCGGAAGAGGGTGCGGGCCAGGGCTGGCAGCACGGCGCGCGGGACCATCCGGGCCGGCCCGCACCACCGTCCGATGGCCTACGCCGCCGACGACGATGGCCGTACGCGTTACGCGGCGCCGTGTAGACGACAAGAACGGAGCGCCTGTCGCGGCGCCGCACCGCCGCCCGAAACTGGATACCGTCACCACATGCGGCAACACCCACGGCACGGACGACGCCTCAAGGGAAGGGAAGGGCGAAGCCGCTCCTGAGCGCAGGTCAGATAGGAGTCCGCCGGGTAGCCACCACGGGCAGGCACCGACTTCTGGGCACGCGAACCCACGGCTTCGACTGCGAGGGCCGCTGCGGCGAAGAAGACGGCCTCAAGCGCTCGGGACGTCACCCGAGGGCAGGCAACAGTGCACGATCGGCTGGATGCTGTTCAGGACATGGGGGAAGAAGCCGTCGCCCCAGCTCGCCATCGCTCACAGCACCCGGGCCCCACCAAGTCCCACGCCGCCACTACGTCCGGGACAACCGCTCCGACACCGCCGCCCTGCGCAACGGCCGCGGCCGCTTCATCAACGACGTCTCCTGGGGCCACCACCGCCACGGTTGCGGCCACCGCTGGCCAACCCCGCTGCAGTTTCAGGACCGGTGACCGGCCCACGCGTGTCATCCGCCAGGAGCACGCTGGCGTAGGAGGTGAAGTCCACTGCACCTCCTCCACCGCCTGCGGGCAGGAAGTGTCCTGGTGCTCCGCGACCCCGGCGGGGCGCGTCGCGGTGCCCCGGCGTGGTCACCGCTCCCTGCACTGCTCTATGAACGGCCGCGTCCCGCCTGACGATCCCGGCCTTCATCTCGGGCCTGCTGGAAGGCGTCGGCGATGGTCTCCGCAGCACCGGACAGGACGCCCTTGGTCTTGCCGCGGGCACCGGACTCGGTGACCTTCCCGGCGAGCTCCGTGAGCCCGGCCGGCTTGCGCGGCCCCGCCTCCAGATCGAGACGGTTGCACGCCTCGGCGAAGCGCAGGTAGGTGTCCACGCTGGCTACCACGATCCGTATGTCGATCTTGAGGATCTCGATACCGACGAGGGAGACGCGCACAAACGCGTCAATCACCAGCCCACGGTCGAGGATGAGTTCAAGAACGTCGTAGAGGCCGCTGGAACCGCCTCCACCACCCTGCTGTGTCGCGACGGTCATCGCGTTCACCCCTCGTCGTCCGCGTCGTCTCCCCGCATAAAGCTGTCGGCGCTGCCCCGCTGGGAGGCAGGCTTGGCATGCGGATGACCCCAATTCACCGCATCAAACGCACGTACGAGGCGCGAAGATCTGGACAGGGTGGTTACGCAGCGGGGGCGATGACTTGCCAAGTCGGTCCGGGATGCGCTGGACGCCAGTACAGGGTGCACGAGCTCAATTGCGTGACCGTTCAGCGCACGTCCGATCACGCCCTGTCCCCTCCCCCGCTCGCCTCCGCTCCCCTGGGTGATCAGGTGAGCGCACCATCCACGTGCGGCCCGGCGTCTTCTCCGTCCGGGCCCGATATCCGAAGGGCACCCCCTTGATCGACCACCATCCTGGACCTCGCAGGGCTGAACCGATGACGTCGTGATCACCGAGCGGACGGTGTATCGGTGGCGCAGCTTGCGCGCGAAGGCGCCGCTGTCGGTGGCGACCGCATCGACCTGGCCGGCGGCGGACCCGACCCCCGTCCGTTGTCCCTCCGAAAAGACAGGTCCTCAATCGACTACCTCGCGGAGCCGTTGGTGAGCGGAGAATCAACCGACATGTGATCCGCCAGTTGCTTCTGAAGGTGCGCTGCGGGGTGCGGTCGCGTGCTCGGAGGTCACCGTGCTGTGCTGCGTGCCGGGAGGGTGAACCAGGTGGTCTTGCCGTGGTCGGTGGGGCGTACGCCCCAGCTGTGGGCGAGGGCGTCGACGAGGAGGAGCCCGCGGCCGGATTCGTCGTCGGGAGCGGCCAGGCGGGGCTGGGGCAGGTGGGGGCTGTGGTCGCTGATCTCGACGGTGACTTCGGTGGCGGTGCGGCGCAGGTGGAGCCCGAGGGGGCCCTGGGCGTGCTGCACGGCGTTGGTGAGGACTTCGGAGACCAGGAGGCGGGCGTCGTCGGCGAGGTGGGCGCAGTTCCAGGTGATGAGGGTCTTGGTGAGGAAGCTGCGTCCGTCACCGACGGAGGAGGCGTGGGCGGGCAGGTCGGTGGTGGCGGTGGCCAGCGGGGCGGCGGGAAGCTGGGCAAGGAGCAGGGTGACGTCGTCGTCATGGTTGTCGGTACCAGGCAGCAGGGCGGCCAGGACGCGGTCGGCTACGGCCTCCAGGGCGTCGGTGGCGGCGAAGGCGGCCCCGAGGGCGCGGGTGAGATCGGCGAGGCGGTGCTCGATGTCGCTGCCGGGGGTTTCGATCAGGCCGTCGGTGTAGACGACGAGCGTGGCCCCGGGGGGCACGGCGGTGCGGGTCTGCTGGTGGAGGATGCCGCCGACGCCGAGCGGCGCGCTGATGGGTGCTTCGAGTACCCGCACCCCGCCCGTGTCGGCGAGGAGGGCGGGCAAGTGGCCGGCCGAGCAGACGGTGATCTCGCCGGTGTCGGGGGCGAGGATCAGGTAACAGCAGGTGACCAGCTGGTCGGGCAGGTCGAGGTCGGCGACGATGGCATCGAGGGCCTGCATCAGCTGGCGGGGTTCCATACCGGTTTTGGCCAGGGCGTGGGCGGCGGCCCGCAGCTGGCCCATGACGGCGGCCGCGTCCAGGCCGCGCCCCATCACGTCGCCGATGAGGATGCCGACCCGGCCCGCACCCAAGGGAATGAGGTCGAACCAGTCGCCGCCTACCCCGGCGCCCTGGGTGGCGGGCAGGTAGCGGTGGGCGGCGGCGAGGCCGGGGATGGCCGGCGGGGTGCCCATGAGACTGCGCTGCAGGGTGAGGGCGATGTGCCGCTGCTGCTCGTACAGGGCGTGGAGTTCGGCCTCGGCCCGCTTGCGGTCGCTGATGTCGCGCACGATGGCGCATGCGCCCTGGACCATGCCGTCGGCGCTGCGGGTGGGCCACAGGGTGACATCGACGTCGAGCAGCTGGCCGCCGCGGGTGACGCGGAGCGTCTCGAAGTGCTCGATCTTCTCGCCGCGGGCCAGCCGTTCCAGCAGCGCGGTGATTTCGTGGGTGCGGTCGGGCAGGGCGAGCAACGCCACGTGGCGGCCGATCGCCTCCTCGGCGCTGTAGCCGTACAGGCGCTGGGCGGCGGCGTTCCAGTAGGTGATGTGCCCGTCGAGGGTCTTGGCGAGGATCGCGTCCTGAGAGGACTCGACGAGCGCGGCGAGCTGGTTGATGTGCTGTTCGGCGGCTTTGCGGTCGCTGACGTCGCGGACGGCCGCGGAGACAAGGAGGCCGTCGGCGGTCTCCAGCGGGCTGAGGCTGATCTCCACGGGGAACTCGGTACCGTCCTTGCGCAGCCCGTGCAGCTCCAGCCCAGCCCCCATCGGCCGCACCTGCCGGCTCGCGGCGTACGCCTCCCGGTGCCCGGAGTGCTGAGGACGGAACCGTCCGGGGATCAGCAACTCCACCGACTGGCCCAGCAGTTCCGCGCGCCCGTACCCGAACAGCGACTCGGTCTGCGCGTTGACCAACCGGATCAGACCCGCATCGTCCACAATCACCATCGCGTCCGGCGCCGCCTCCAACAGCCCCCGAAACCGCTCCTCGGCGGCTTTGCGGTCGCTGACGTCGCGGACGGCCGCGGAGACAAGGAGGCCGTCGGCGGTCTCCAGCGGGCTGAGGCTGATCTCCACGGGGAACTCGGTACCGTCCTTGCGCAGCCCGTGCAGCTCCAGCCCAGCCCCCATCGGCCGCACCTGCCGGCTCGCGGCGTACGCCTCCCGGTGCCCGGAGTGCTGAGGACGGAACCGTCCGGGGATCAGCAACTCCACCGACTGGCCCAGCAGTTCCGCGCGCCCGTACCCGAACAGCGACTCGGTCTGCGCGTTGACCAACCGAATCAGACCCGCATCGTCCACAATCACCATCGCGTCCGGCGCCGCCTCCAACAGCCCCCGAAACCGCTCCTCGTCCGCCGCCAGCCCATCCCCCATGGGTGCGGTACCGCAGCAACAGGACGGCGTCTTCGTCACCCCGGCCCCGCGCGCTGGCACTGTGCTGTCATCGTCGTGCATGGCGGCCCCACCCGGCTGGCATATCTACAGGAATCGGGCCATCACAGCGCACCGGCGTCCACCGCATCCGCGTATGCCCACTACTGGCCCCTCAGTGGCCGAAACTGTCCGCTTGGCTTCAACAGACCATTGATTTCTGAGAATCCTCCGGTCAAGACCGGGATGGACCGAGGGCCTTCCTCGGCATCGCCCGCCTGTACGAGCTCGGCCTTACCGGATACCCGAGCTCCATCCGCCTGCCCCTCCACCTTGGCGGCCATTCTTCCCGGCAACGTCGCCCGCGCACCGTAGCTTTGGGCCCTGCAACGAGCCGGGTGGCACAAAGCCTCCGTCTTGTGACGTCATCCCTCCGCAAGGACCGGACTGAGCACCGCGGCTCAGACCGGCTGAGTAGCAGAGCGCTGCCGCGCGTCCCGCCGGGGCGGCTTTGATCGACGGCATGAAGTCGAAGATCGTGGTCCCCGTGCTCGGCGTCGCCCTGGTGGCGCTCTTCGGGCTGACGGCCAAGGGATGCGAGGCGATACAGGGCGGGCCCGTTCGCAGCACCGAGGAGTTCCGTGACCATGTCCGGGCCACCACCCGGGCCGGCGAGGATGTCTACCGCGCGCTGTCCCCGGCGCCGGCCCAAGAGCCGTACGCCTCCCAGCAGGGCAGCTCCTCGTGCGTGGACGACCTTGGCTTCGACGAGAGCGGCGTCAGCCGGGACGAGCCGGTCTTCACCTGGGACCTGGACTTCGCGACCGACGACGACTACCGCGCGGCGCTGGCGTCCCTCCGGAACACCTGGCGCACCGAGGGCCGTACCGTCGAGAAAGTCGACAACGGCATCGCCACCACCCTCGACGACGGCATCCGGATCACCCTCCACCTCGGCTACTACGACCACAAGCCCGAACTGCGCGCCCAGGGCACCTGCATGCGCTACCGGGACAGCTACGGCGACGCGTACGACTACATGTACGACGACAACGGAGACGGCACCATCGACGAATACGAGCAGCCGAACTGAGTTCCGGCCGCGCCGCCGAGCTCAGAGGAGCAGCCACAGGCAGCCGAGGACCTCGAGGACGCACTCGTGGGCGCGCACTCCACCCCGCGCGCCTCCACCGCCCCCGCACCGACTTCCCCCCCCCCACTGACGTCCCTCTCACGGCCACGCCGCCGTGACGGCGCTACGCGGCGGCACTCTTGACGCGCAGGCCGAAGCACGCGCCCCGCTCGCCGGCTGGTCCACGCCGCCCATCGCCGCTCCTACGGGAAGTCCAGTCCTGTCCTTCGTGCCAGGGGGTGGGTGGCTTTGTTCACGAGTTGCAACAGCTTGTTCACCAGTTTGGGCGGGACCCTGGCGGCGTCGTGTCCGATGTTCACGAGCTTCTCGTGAACAGAGCCAGGGTGGGCATCTACGGCCGCCGCCCTTGAAGGTTGGTCGTTTCTTATCGGTTTCCTGGCCGCTCTCTGGCCTCCTGCTTGAGTGCCTGTTCCTAAGGTCGTTGACGTCCCCGAACCAGCCTGGACCTGCGGTGTTCCGCCGCTGTCCGGCCTGTACGACGCCCCCCCCGACTCTCCCTGGAGATCTTCGACATGAACGCTTCCAAGCGCGCCCTGGCCGCCGCTGTGTCCACCGCCGTCCTGCTGGTCGGGCTGGTCGCCTGCGGCGGCTCGGACTCCAGCGATTCAGCCTCGTCCTCCGACAGCGCGGCGGCCGGGCAGTCTGCCGGCGACCCGCAGGCCGGGGAGGGCGGCGCGCAGGCCGAAGGTGACGAGGGCGGGGACGCGGTGGAGACCCCGCTGACCGGTGCGGCCAAGCAGAAGGCAGAGGCCGCGGCGCTGGCCGCCTTCCCCGGCACGGTGGTCAAGTCCGAAAAGGACGCAGAGAATCCGGGCACGTACGCGGTCGAGATCAAGAAGGCTGACGGCAGTGAGGTGGAGGTCTACCTGGACCCGAAAACCTACAAGGTCGTCAAGACCAAGGACGAGGCCGGCGACGAGGGCTGACTTCGGCAGAACCTCGGGGCCGGGGTCGCCGGCGCGGCTGCGGGGTTGCCCGCAGCCGACGAGTTCGGCCCTCCTCGTTGAGCGGGTGCGCCCCCGAACGCGTATCAGGTGCTGTCCGGAAGACCGGGACGGGTTGGTGTGATCACGACCGTGGAGCGGTGGGGGTGTGAGCCTGACGCCATGCAGGTGCTGCTCGTTGAAGACGACGAACGGATCGCCGGCCCGCTGGCCGAGGGTCTGGCCCGCTACGGATACGCCGTGGAGCGGGCGCGCACCGGCTCGGCGGCGCTGGCCGCGCCTGAGCCGGAGATGGTGCTGCTCGATCTGGGCCTGCCGGACATGGACGGTATCGACGTCTGCCGGGCCCTGCGTCGGCGCTCGGACGTACCGATCATCATGATCACCGCCCGGGGTGAGGAGATCGACCGGGTCCTGGGTCTCGAACTGGGTGCGGACGACTACATGGCCAAGCCGTTCGGCGTCCGGGAACTGGTCGCTCGCATCCGCGCGGTCACCCGCCGCGCCCGCCCTCAGACACCGCTTGCCCGCGTCCCCGGCGACGCAGTCGGGGAGGGCCCGTCTGGTCAGTCGGCCAGTGTCCGGGGACCCGCGCCCTCGGACGCACCGCAGGTTGTGGGGCCGCTGGTCATCGACCGCCGCACCCGGCAGGTCCACCTCCACGAAGCTCCCATCGTCCTGGCCCCGAAGGAATTCGACTTGCTGGCCTACCTCGCTCTGGACCCGGGGGCGGTCTGCTCGCGACAGCAGATCGTCGACCAGGTATGGGACCCGCACTTCTTCGGCCCCACCAAGACGCTGGACGTGCACGTGGCCGCCCTGCGCCGCAAGCTCGGCGATCCCACCTGGATCGAGACCATCCGCCGGGTCGGCTTCCGCCTCCACACCCCCGACACTGCAGCGCCGCCCGGCAGCCCGCGTCAGGGGGCCCGGACATGACCAGGCGTCTGCTGGGCAGCTATCTCGGCCTCGTGCTGCTCGTCCTGCTCGGTCTGGAGATTCCCTTCGGCCTCCTGTTCGCCCGGGCCGAAACGTCCCGGCTGTCCAACAGCGTCGAGCGGGACGCCGGAATGCTGGCTGAACTCGCCGAGGAACGCATCGAGGAGGACAACACCGACGAACTGCCCGAGCTGGCAGACGACTACGCGGAGCGGACCGGAGCGCGGGTGATTGTCGTGGACCGCACCGGCGCTGTCCTGACCGACTCCGCCGCCACCACACCCGCCGGTACCGATCTGTCCGCGCAGCCGGACATCGCCACCGCCCTGCGCAACCGGACCACCGTCGGCACCGCGCCCGACCCGGACAGCGGCACCCAGACCCGCTACGTCACCGTCCCCGGATCGTCCGGCGAGACCATCCGCGGTGCCCTACGGCTCAGTTACCCCACCGACGTCCTGGACAGCCGGGTCCGCGACATCTGGCTCACCCTCGCTGTGACTGGCCTGGGCGTGCTGGCAGCCGCGGCACTGGTCGCCCTCGCTCTGGCCCGCTGGATCATCCGCCCCGTCCACGCCCTGGAACGCGCCACCACCCAGCTCGCCGACGGCACCCTCGCCAACCCGCCCGCCACCGACCTCGGCCCGCCCGAGCTGCGCCGCCTGGCCACGTCCTTCACCCACACCGCCACCCGCCTGCAGCATCTCCTCACCTCCCAGCGCGCCTTCGCCGCCGAAGCCTCCCACCAGCTCAAGACCCCCCTGACCGCGTTGCGGATCCGGCTGGAGAACTTCGAACCCCACCTCGACCCGGCCGTCCACGACAGCCTGGACGAAGCCATCGGCGAGACCGAACGCCTCGCCCGCATGATCCAGGGACTGCTCTCCCTGGCCCGCCTCGAGGCCACCGCCACCACCCCGGAACCCACCGACCTCGACGCCGTCATCGCCGACCGGGCCGCCACCTGGGCGCCCTTCGCCGCCGAACACCACGTCCACATCACCACCGCCGGCCACCCGGCCGGACTCGTCCAGGCCGTCCCCGGCGCCCTGGAACAAATCATCGACAACCTGCTCGCCAACGCCCTGCGCGTCTCACCGCCCGGCACCACCATCACCCTGTCCACCCGCCCCACGCCACAAGGCGTCGAACTGCATGTCATCGACCAAGGCCCCGGCATGAGCGAGACCGAACGCCTACGCGCCTTCGACCGGTTCTGGCGCGCCTCCGACACCCACCACGACGGCACCGGCCTCGGCCTGCCCATCGTCGAACAACTCACCCGCGCCAGCGGCGGCCACATCACACTCGAGGCCGCCCCGGGCGGCGGAGTCGACGCCACCGTCCTGCTGCGCCCGGCCCACGCCACCGCTCCGCACACCCGAGCACCCGCCGACCTCCCTGCACAGCCCCAAGCCCCCCTCCGACCCGCTCCACCCAAACCCACCGGCGCCCCGGAACACGCACACCGCTGATGGGCCACAACCCCGCCGCGTCCACCGCCACGGCTGGGCATCTTCGCGAGTCGGTTAGGGTCAGGCGCAGCAGGTGGGCGGTGCCGCCCTCGGCGCGTACCTTGTCCGCCAGAACGGGGAAGCACACCGCCGGTGAACGTCTGTGGTCACAGCCCTGGCAGTGGCCGTCGGGCTGCTGTTGCTCTGGCTACTCGCCCTCGTCTCCCTGGCCCTCGTCCGCCCGCGCGGGAACCTGCTGACCGAGGCGATCCGGCTGCTGCCCTGCCTGCTGCGGCTCATCTCTCCCCCTGGCCCGAGACCACACCCTGCCGCGCGGCGTGCGCGTCCGGCTGTGACTGCTGCTCGGCCATCTGGCCATGCCGAGCGCGGCACCGACGACGGGCTCACCGCCGTTGACCCTGTTCGTCTTCGGCGACACGTTCGAGGAGGCAGGGGTCGGCGGCGGATGGTGGCGCTCGCCCGTGGCGCTCTACGGGCGCCTCAACGGTCCGGGCCGCCCCGTCGTCTGGACCGGTGCGGTAGGTGGACAGCACGCCCGGCAGCTGTGGCCGTACGACCACGACACCTCCGAGTACCTGGGCCCTCGGCGACGACGGCCACGTGTACATCCTGCCCACCGGGTTCCAGCCGAACAAGCCGATCATCCTGCACCGGGTCCGCCCCGACGGGCTGACCGACCCCGGCGCCTACGAGCTGTGGGGACGGGGCCCCGACAGCCGCTGGGCATGGGGCAACCCGCCCTCACCCGTCCTGGACGGAACCTTCGGCGAACCGTGCCTGCGGCTGCTCTACGGCCAGCGGGTCCTGACCTGGTTCAACCAGGGCGACTACCGCATCGAGGGCCTCGTCGCGGAAGTCCGGCTCAGCGTGCTGTCGGTCTGCTGACCGCGCGGACGGTGCGCGTTGACGTCCCGCTCACCGCTCGTCCTCCCAGTCGTACTCGGGGAACGGCAATGGATCGGTGACCCAGCCCGCCGTCAGCACAAGCCGCGTGTGGCGATGCAGGGCAAGGAAGCCGAAGGGCCGGTCGAAGGCGGCGCTGATCTGGGTGGTGACGTAGCGGAGGTCGAACAGGCCCCCGGCGACCGCGTCGAACGCCGTCACCGCGGCGGCCTCGAAGCCCAACGCGCCGAACCTGGCCATGGTGTTCTGCTCGGCCGACCCGATGGCGAGCGGGAAGCCGCTGATGCCCGGGAAGTGCCCGCGCGAGGTGTCCCGTGCCGTCGTGAGCCCGAACAGCCGGTGCAGCTTCAGCAAATCGTGGCTCGCGTTCATGTGGTACGCCGCGGTCGTCACCTCCAGCGACGGCGGCTCAGGCCGCGTGCAGCGCACCTTCTCCACCCGCAGGCCGGGGCCCACGTTCCCGTACGGCAGCCGCGGCCCCGGCACGACCGCGTACCGGCCGGCGAGGATGTCGATCCCGGCTCCCAGCACCTGCCCCGGCGTCATGTCCTCTTCGCCGAGCAGCAGGTGCACGTCCAGGGCATTGTTCCCCAGCACCTTCAGCTCGGTGACGTACCCGCCGGGTGTGTCCGCCACCCCGACCCGGTCCAGCACGGCACTGGAACGCCGCAGGCCCAGCCGCGGCTTGGTGGTCCAGGGTTCGTACGCAGTCTCCAGTTCCACCTCTTGGAAAGGGCTCAGCCACTGCGTGCGCATGGTCAGCGCGCTCGCCAGCACCATCTGCGTGTCCTCGGACAGCGTGACCGGCATACGGTCGATCAGCCCGCCGGTCCGCTTCACCGTCCAGGCATCCAGCGCCCGGTGATCGGCCACAGGATCCCCGGTGAGCACCCCGTGGGAGTCGGTCGGCAGCCCTGCCTCCCACTCCGCCCTGAGCTCCAGCGTGCGCTTCGTCCACAACCCCAGAGCTGTCTCCAGCCCTCGCAAGGCGCCCATCGCGGCGAACAACTCGTTTGCGGCGCCGGTTGCTTGCCCGGCGGGGAGCCCAAGAGCCTCCGCCAACTCGGCCCGCGCCGCACCTTCGGCACCGTCGGCCAGGTAGGCCAGCAGCGGCCACACCCCCGCCGCCGAGAACACCGTGCCGTCCTCCGAGACACCCGCCCACCGGGCGGTCAACCCGTTCACCGCGCGAACCGTTGTCGTCGTGACTCCCATTCCGCCCCCATTGTCAGCGCGCATATTACGCGCCAGTCGTATGTCGGTTTCAATGTCACCGTCATCCGCCCCAGAGGCATGTTCTGGGGGTGTTACCTGACTTCGACGGAGTGGGAGGCGCCGGGAAACTCCCCGCCGTCGCTGCCTTCGCCGATGTCCTCCACGATGACGTCGTCGTTTACGGTTGCCGCGTGAATGAAACGCATGAACCGGGCAACCTCGGCATCCGCGATCAGCCCCACGGGTTGTTGCCTCTCCTGGAATCCGATGAAGAGGTCATCGCCTTCTTTGCCGGGGTTGCGGACCTCGACGCGACGGACCCGGCCTACCGCGAGCTGGAGGACGGGGTACGGCTCGCCTCCGGTGCCCGGCTTGAGCAGTTCGCGCGGGCGGGCTCAGGAGACGCGTTCTGTTTCGTCGGCGAGGGCGGCGAGGAACGCCCGGTGGTGTACGTAAGCCTCGACGGCGAAGCCGGCCCTATTGCGCTCGGGCTGCCGGAGCTTGTACGGCTGTGTCTCGTGGCACCGTGGTGGCGGGATGCTCCCGGGCGAACAGCGGAGGAACTCCAGGCGGTCGCCGACCAGTACCGGGATGATCTGCCCGATCTCGACCGGCGACGTGAGCGCGCAG
The DNA here is from genome assembly GCF_040706515.1 of Streptomyces sp. NPDC047880. Lineage (NCBI taxonomy): Bacteria > Bacillati > Actinomycetota > Actinomycetes > Kitasatosporales > Streptomycetaceae > Streptomyces > Streptomyces sp. NPDC047880. The sequence goes on from NZ_JBEZOK010000007.1 coordinate 49,586, forward strand.
CCCGGGCACTCGGTCTCGATCCAGCCGGACTTCCGTCCGAGGCGGCGGTCTTGGCTCGACTCGTGGAACTCTCCGAGGGGCAGGCCGCAGAGGACTGCCTGGTCCTCGGCTACGAAGGCGATCCGCTTGATCCCCTGTTCGGCGCTGTCCTCGACCGGCCCTGACCGGCGGAGCATCCGGAACCGCAAACTCGAAGCCACCTACGGCTGGCTGAGGAGGCAACCTCCCGCACCTCTCCCGCCACCCCCAGTGTCGCTCGGGCAAGCCGGAGCTCAAGCCCCTCATCAGCGGTCCGTCGATGCCTCGGACCCGGTGACACCACCCCTGGATCATCAACAACAGGAGGGGGAAGTCATGCCGGACCCGAAGCCCGGAGGCCCCATGGCGAAGCCGCGAAGACGCTAAAGAGGCCACGGGTGAGCGACCAGCCCGCGCGACAGGTGGCTGCAGATCTGCTGGCTGGTCAAGTCCGGTGCGGGATGGCGGTGAGGACCGCGACGTAGTCGACGAGCATGGGATAGCCGGGGCGGGTCTGCGTCGTGGGGGTGGCATGCCCGGCCAGCGCGTCGGGGAATCCGCCGCCGATAGCGAGGTTCAGCAGGAGAAAGTGGCCCTGGGCGGTAGCTGCTTGCCAGGTGGCCGGGTCGACCTGCGTGGAGCTGACGGTGTGGTAGCGCCGTCCGTCGACGAACCAGTGCAGCCGCTCGGTGGAGGTGCGGCGGTCCCACTCCAGGGTGTAGGTGTGGAAGGTGCCGGTGCAACGTGTACCGGGGCAGGTGGTGCTGGCGGCCAGGCCGGTGCTCTCGTTGCAGGGGCCTGCAGTGGGCGTGCCGCAGTGCATCACGCCCCAGATGCGGTTCAGGCCGTTGGCGTTCTCCATGATGTCGAACTCACCGGACGTCGGAGAGGGGACCCCGGCGCGGTATGAGGCGCCCAGGGTCCAAAAGGCCGGCCAGTAGCCTTCGGCCGCCGCGCCGGTGACGGCGGGCAGTTGGATGCGGGCCTCGATGCGCATGCGTCCGCCCGCAGGAGGCCGAAAGTCGCTGCGGCGCGTCTCGATGCGCCCGGAGGTCCACCGCCCGGCGTCGTCGCGCAGGGGGGTGATGCGCAGGTTGCCCCGGCCGTCGTGGCTGACGTTGGCGGGATCGGCCGTGTAGGTCTGCACCTCACCGGTACCCCAATTGGGCGGGCCGCCGGGGTACCCGGTGCCGATATCGACCATCCACTTCTCACTGTCGGGCAGGGTCCCTGCCGAACCGCTGAAGCCGTCCGCCCAGGCAGTCCTCCACACGTGTGTGGCTGACGCGGGGGTGCCGCCTGCGGCCAGCGGGACCAGGCCCGCGCACAGAGCGGTCAGCGCAGCCGCCAGGCCCACCCGGGCGCGGCGGGTACGCAAGAGCATTCTCATCGGGCTGCACCTCGCTGAGCTGGTGGTCAATGATCTCCAAGAACATACGGTTTGCACCATATGCCCATAACTGTCCTTTCTGCTCGGTGACGGGGTCCCCCATACGGCGCATGGCGCACCATCCGCACCCTGGTGCGGCCGCTCAGATCGGTGAGACAGACCGAGGGCGCCGTGTCGGCACCGTCCGGGCCTCAACCGCAAGAGGGGACCCGTCGGGTGATCCGCACGTCGGCTCCGTGGCCGCGGGTGTCGCACGGGAAACGATCTTTCGACCCACCAGGCAGGAAAGGACGGACATCGTGGCCAAAGCATCGTTCCCGGTAACCGCTGATGAGCCCGAGCGTCTACGAGTCCTGCAGCGGTACGGCATCCTGACGGCACCGGCCCCACCGGACCTGGCGCCGATCGTGGAACTCGCCTCCTATGTCTGCCAGGTCCCTCATTCGGTGATCAACATCATCTCCGCCAAAGATGCCAATCTGATCGCCGCGGTCGGTTTCGAACCGACGGTTTGTGCCCGCGGCGACTCCATGTGCGCGGTCACTCTCGTCGAGCCGGCGCCGGTGTTCGTTCCGGACGCCAGGCTGGATGTCCGCTTCGCCGACAACCCCTATGTCAGTGGCATCCTCGGCGACATCCGCTTCTACGCCGCTTCCCAGCTACGCACCCCCGAGGGACCAGTCCTCGGCACCCTCTGCGTCTTCGACACCGAGGTCCGCCATCTGACCGCCTCGCAACGTGGCGCGCTGGACAAACTGGCCCGCATGGTCGTCGACGTCCTCGACCTGCACCGTCACCAGGCACTGCTTCATCAGGCACTGCAAGCCGCCGATGAGGCACGCTCCGAACTCGAACGCTCCAACCGCGCCCTGCAGCAGTTCGCCGGACAGGTCAGCCACGACCTCAAGAACCCGCTGACCGGCGTCCTCGGCCACGCCGAGAACCTCATCGGCATCCCGGCGGTCGCCAACGACCCCGACGCCTCCTTCTGCGCCCAACGGGTCATCGGCTCCGCCCACCGCATGCACACCATGATCGAAGACGTGCTCGCTCTGGCCAGCGCGGGCGGACGACTCCACCTCGAACCCGTCGACCTGAACACCCTCGCCCACGCCGTCATCGAGGACCTCGACGGCCCCGTCAGCACCGATGGTGCGCGCGTCACCGTCGAGAACCTGCCCCTCGTGATCGCCGATGCGACCCAGTTGCGCGTGCTGCTCCAAAACCTCGTCAGCAACGCCCTGAAATTCCGCAGAACCGACCGCCCTTGCCAGATCGTCATCACCGCCGGAGCACACGGGCACGGCTGGGACATCGCTGTCGTCGACAACGGCCGCGGCATCCCGCCGCAGGACCGGCAGCGTGTGATGGGCCTGTTCACCCGTGTGCACCCGGACGTCGAAGGCTCCGGCATCGGACTGGCCACCTGCCAGCGGATCGCCGCCGCACACGGCGGCGCCCTCCGCCTCGAAGAGACACCCGGCGGCGGCACCACCGCTGTGCTCACCCTGCCCACCGACACCACACCGAACTGACAGCCGCCCCCGGCCTGAACGCTGCTGTGCGAGCACGGAGACCACGACACGATGCCACAGGTATCGCCGCAGACTCCTCTTCCTTTCCGGCCTCAGACACGGAGGGCCTGGCTCCGCCAGAAGGCGTAGCCGGACAGCCAACGCTGACGACACGCGGCGGCGGTCTTCCGCCGGCCATCGAACCGTGCCCTCAGGGGCCCCGAATGGGGAGCACGTTGCACCAGGCGATTGCGCCTATCGCGACACGGCACGGCGGCAGTGTGGCGGTGATGGTGCCCTTGCCTTCGACGGAGCGGACGTGGGTGGTGCCGCCGTGGTGGGTGATGATGGCGTGGACGATCGCCAGGCCGAGGCTGAGGCCGCCGTGCCGGGGAGGGCCCAGTGGTAGCGTTGGAGGCGAGGAAGAGGCTTGTGAACAGTTGGCGCTGTTCTGCTTCAGGGATCCCGATGCCGGTGTCGCTGACGGCGTCCTCTTCGGCGGCGAAGTCGGACGCCGACTCCAATAGCAGGGCAAGCCACGCACCTGGGCGCAGCTCATTCCATGTCCGTGTCCCGCGTCTTGGGCCGGCAGGCCGCGCACCCGACCCCATCGCGTGCGCGCCGCCAGGGCGAAGGACCTCACCAGGACCGCCCGATGATCACGACTCGATGTGCCCCTGGGTGACGCGCTGAGATGCCGGACGCCAAGGGCGGGCAGGAGTTGAGTCAACGGTCAACCAGCCGTGGACGCGGGGCCTCGCCCGTGGGTTCCGGGTCGGTGTCGTCGGTGCCGACCGGGCCGCGGGGAAGCATCCGGTCCAGCCACTTCGGCAGCCACCAGTTGGTCCGGCCGAGGAGTGTCATGGTCGCCGGTACCAGCACCATGCGTACGACCGTGGCGTCGATGAAGATCGCGGTGGCCAGGCCGAGCCCGAACATTTTGGTGGAGGGGTCCTCGGCGACGGCGAAGGACAGGAAGACCGCCACCATGATGAGGGCGGCCGAGGTGATGATCCGGGCGGTGCGCGAGACGCCCTCGACGATCGCCGTGCCGTTGTCGCCGGTGCGCAGGTACTCCTCGCGTACGCGGGAGAGGAGGAACACCTCGTAGTCCATCGACAGGCCGAACAGGATGGCGAAGAGGAACATCGGGATGAACGACACGATCGGAACCGTCGCTTCCAGCCCGATGAGTGCGCCTCCCCAGCCCCACTGGAAGACCGCGACCATGATGCCGTAGGACGCGCCGATGCTCAGCAGATTCAGCAGCACCGCCTTGAGCGGTACGAGTACTGAGCGGAAGACCAGCATCAGCAGGAGGAACGACATCGCCAGCACGGCGGCGACGAACACCGGCAGGCGTTGGCTGGTGCGTCGGCCCACATCGGACAGGCTCGCGGCGGCGCCGCCGACGTGGGCCCTGGCCGGGCCGTGCCCGATCGCCGTGGGCAGCACGCCGGTGCGCAGCCGGGCGATGGTGTCGGCCGTGGCCTTGTCCTGAGGGCTGGTGGTCGGGAACACCACGAGGGTCGCGATGCCGGTGGCCCGATCGATGTGCGTCGGCGCGACGGATGCGATGCCCGGATCCGCCGCGACCGCCTCGACGAGTCGGTCCAGCACTCCCGGATCACCGGTGGGGTCCGCGGCGATGACGAGGGGACCGTTGGTGCCCGGGCCGAACCCCTCGGCGACGAGGTCGTAGGCCCGGCGCTCGGTACGGCTGTGGGGCAGTGAGCCGTCATCGGGCAGGCCGACGCGCAGGCCGAGCACGGGCAGCGTCGCGGTCAGCAGCAACCCCGCCGCGCCGACCGCGTACGGCACCGGGTGCCGGCTGACGTGCCCGATCCAGCGACGCCACCCGGCATCGTGTGCGGCGCCTGCCGCCGGGTCCCGTCGCCGCGCGAGTCGGCTCAACCTTCTGGTCTGCAGAGCCCGGCCGATCCGGCCTGTCCGGGCCAGGCGCGAGCCCGCCGCGCCGAGGAAGGCCGGCAGCAGCGTCACCGACGCCAGCACCATCGTCAGGACGACGATCGAGACGGCGAGCCCGCCCACCGTCATGAACGGCACGTTCGCGACCGCAAGGCCGAGGATCGACACGACGACGGTGCCGCCGGCGAAGACCACCGGCCGCCCCGCCGTTGCCACCGCTCGTCCGGCCGCCGCCTGCGGATCGAGCCCGCACGCGAGGTACTCCCGGTGCCTGGCGAGCACGAACAGCGCGTAGTCGATGCCCACTCCGAGCCCGACCATGCTGCCCAGGACCGGTGCGAAGGTGGGGACCTCTGTCACCCCCGCCAGTACCGTCATCGTGGCGACCCCGACGGTCAGCCCGAAGACCGCCATGCCGATCGGCAGCGCGGCGGCGACGAGCGAACCGAACGCCAGGAACAGGATCGTGGCAGCGGCGAGGAGGCCGATCAGCTCGCTCGCGCCGCCGTCGGGGTCGGAGAAGACGTAGAAGAGGTGCCCGCCCATCTCGATGCGCAGCGGCAGCTCGGCGCGCAGCCGGTCGCCTAGATCGACGAGGGCGTCGAGGTCTTCGGCCGACAGCCGGCTCTGGTCGGGGTACTGCACCCGGACGACCGCGATCCGCCCGTCGGCCGAAACGAGGCCGCCGCGCACGGCGGTGTCCCCGCCCGCGTCGAGCGCCCCCGCCGGGTCGCTCGTGCCGAGCACGTGCGGCAGCCGCTTCACCTCGGCCCGCAGCCGCGTGAGAGCGGTGCGCGCGCCGCCGTCGTCGAAGAACGTCGCACCGTCGTCGAGGGGGGTGACGACCACTTGGGCGGTCATCCCCTCCTGGCCGGTGCCGGCCCGCTCGATCAGTTCCGCGGCCCGCTGGGAGTCCAGTCCCGGAGCGGTCATCGAATCCGCATTCCGCCCGCCGAAGGCGACGGCGGCGAGGACGGCGAGCGTGGCGGCGACCAGCCATGCCGCGATCACCCGCCAGGGATGGCGGGCGGCGCTTGCGCCCAGGCGCAACAGGGCTTTCGAGAGCATCGGGTCCTCCAACCACCTCGTCGGCCGTCCTTGTACGGCCGCCGATGCCGAGGCTCGTCGCCACGGCGCTCCGCGGCATCGGCCCGCGGGCCGCGGATCCGTCGGCCCCGGGGCGGAGTGACGACCCGTCCTTTCGGCCGATGCGCGGCACGCCGCGGTCCGTAGGCTGAGAACCGTGCTCCGAGACGACCTGCGAACCCTGTGGACCGAACCCCGGCCGCCCGACGCGCCCGCCCGGGTGCGGCGGGACTGGGCGCTGCTCGCCGCGGGCCTTGCCGGTGTGGTGCTGGAGGCCACCCTGCGCGAGAACGTCGTGTGGCGGCCGGTGGCGGTGGTGTTCGCCGTATGGCTGTGCCTGCTGCCCCTGTGGCGCCGGACCCGCCCGCTGGCGATGGTGACGCTGGCGTTCGGCTCGGTGATCCTGCTTCAGGTGGCCTCGCTCGTCGCCGCACCGCGCGAGCCCGTCGGCCTGTACACCGGCGCGGTCGTGCTCGTGCTGGTGTACGCGCTGCCCCGGTGGGGATCGGGGCGCGAGATCGTGCTGGGCGGCGCGGTGATCCTCGCGGCCGGCGCGCTGTGTTCCGTCACGGACGAGACCCCGGTCGTCGAAAATGTCGTGGGCATCGTCTTCCTGCTGCTGCCCGGCGTGGTCGGGGCTGCCGTGCGGTTCCGGGTGACCGCTCGCGAGCGGCAGTTGGAGCAGGTGCGCTCCCGCGAGCGCGAGCAGCTCGCCCGGGAACTGCACGACACGGTGGCCCACCACGTTTCGGCCATGGTGATCATCGCCCAGGCGGGCCGGGTGCTCGCGGGCACCGACCCGTCCGCCGCCGTCGAGTCGCTGGAGGGGGTGGAGGAGGAAGGGGCGCGCACGCTGGAGGAAATGCGCGCCATGGTCGCCGCGCTGCGCGACCGCGGGGTCGGCGCCGAGCTGGCGCCGCCTGCCGGTGTCGCGGATCTGGAGCGCCTGGTGCGCACCCCGGGTGGTCGCCTCAGGGTCGACCTGGGGCTCGACGGCGAGCTGGACGCGCTGCCCCCGGCCGTGGACGCGGCCGTCTACCGGATCGTTCAGGAGTCGGTGACCAACGCGCTGCGCCATGCGGTCGACGCGACCGAGGTCGTCGTCAGGGTCGCCGCGGAACGGCACACGGTGCGGGTGAGCGTGTACGACAACGGCCGGCGCACCGGCCGGGGTCGCGACGGATACGGACTTACCGGATTGCGCGAGCGCGCGACGCTGCTCGGCGGCACACTACGAGCCGGCCCGGGTACCGACCGGGGCTGGCATGTCGACGCCGAACTGCCGAGAGCGAGGAGCGAGAGCGGTGTCCATTCGCGTCCTCGTCGCTGACGACCAGACGATCATCCGGACCGGGTTGCGGATCATGCTGAACGCCCAGCCCGGCATCGAGGTGGTCGGCGAGGCCGCCGACGGGCGGGAGGCGGTCCGTCTGGCCCGCGAACTGCGCCCCGACGTCTGTCTGTTCGACATCCGCATGCCCGTACTCGACGGGCTCGAGGCCACCCGGCTGGTCGCCGGCCCAGGCGTCGCCGACCCGCTGGCCGTGGTCGTCATCACCACGTTCGACCTCGACGAGTACGTCTACGGCGCGCTGCGTGCCGGCGCCCGCGGGTTCCTCCTCAAGGACACGGGACCGGACCTTCTGGCGCAGGCCGTACGGTCGGCGTCCGGCGGTGAGGCGCTCATCGCGCCCAGCGTCACCGTGCGTCTGCTCCAGGCATTCGCGGACCTGCCCGCCGGCCGGCCCGTGGCCCAGCCGGTCTCCCCCGTCACCGCCCGCGAGGAGCAGGTGCTCCTCGCCGTCGCTCGCGGGCTGACCAACACCGAGATCGCCGATGCACTGCACATCAGCCTCAGCACGGTGAAGACGCATCTGGCCAGCCTGATGGCCAAGCTCGGTGCCCGCAACCGGGTCGAGATCGCGATGTGGGCCTACGAAACGCGCCGTATCCTCCCCGGCACCTGAGCCGGGTGCCGGGCCATGTCCCATGAGTCCCCGCCCGGACATCAGTGCACCGGTCGGCTCACGTCGGTTCCACGTGCCTCACCCGCCCAGAGCGGCAGGAGGCCGGAACTGGGACGGTGAGACACCCATACGACAAGACTCCCGACAGCCACCTCGCCAGTGTCCACCTGCACGCCTCGATGATCTGGATCAAAGACCTCACCAGGACCACCCGATGGTCACGACCCGACACGCGCTCTGGGAGTCCCAACCCGCCGCGGCAAGGTGAGGAGTGCAGACCGCTCGACCAGTCTTCCGGCCGAAGCCGCTCACGAGCGGTCTCAAGCCTCTCGATCAGTCGCTGCGGCTGTACGGGGGGCGCATGGCTGGCCATCGCTCCTCTCCGCCGACGAGCCGGGCTGCACACCAGGGCCGGACCTGCGCAGGATTCGGAGACGACGGATCACTGCCGTAGTCGTGAGGCTCAGGCACAGCAGGGTGAGGGCCGCTGTTCCGTACGCCGGCAGATTCGCCGGGGGATCCTCTACCCAGTCGCGGGAGAGGACCCGCGATGGCTGCTGAGGGTCGTACGTGACGATCATCGCCTCATCACGGTGGACGTCGGGATACATCCCGGCGTAGTCCGAGAACTCGACCTCGTCTCCGGTCCGGGGACCGCTTACCAGACGCACCTTGACGTACTGGGGCTTGTTGTCGATGCCGACGACGGTGGCAGCGGAAGTGACGCCCCTGGAGCGCAGGTCCTCTGCCAGGGCGTGTGCCGGGAACCAGAAGGCGGCAGTCATCCCGAGACATAGCAGAGACATGCCGAACCCAGCCAGGATCACGCGGCGTTGTGGAGGCTTCGGACCTGGCTTCCACCCCGCTGCCCTGCTGGCCGCCTGGCGGGCCCGTTCCACGTGCGGTGGCAGCTGATACCCGTTGGCCGCACGCCTGTTCTTCTTCTTAGCCACCACTGGAAACCCTCGTGAGAACCATCCGCTCACCGTATGCGACCTGGCGCAGCGGGGATGAAGCGGTCCTGGAGCGGCTCCCCGGAGGCCTGCGCTCAGGCCAGCAGGACATCCTCACCCGCCGTCACAGGGACGATCCGCTCGGCCGACGGCGCCTTGGCCTTCACCGGCGTCCCGAAGTTCGACAGCGTCATCGTCGTCATGGCCTTCACACCGCCGAAGCAGGACAGCCGGACCTGAACGGCGCGCCCCTTTCCATCGACCCACACGTCCGCGTAGACCGGCATGTCGTCGCCCAGCTTTTCGCGCAGGTCGTTCAGCCCTCGCTTCGTCTCCGCCGTCATCCGGAGCGTCGCGGTGGCATGGTCGATCGTGCCCCGGTAGTGCACCGCAGGGGTGCCATTCACCTGTTCCTTGCCCTCGTTCGACACCTGCCGCATTGCCTTCACCTGGCGCAGCAGGTGCTCCGGGTCATTCAGCGGCGACCGCAGGAGATAGCGAGTGAGTGCCTCGCTGCGGACGGCCGAGGCCCACCTGTCCTCGCCCACCTCCCGCGAGCCCCGCACATAGACGGTGTCGCCGACAAAGACCTCCTCGATGGGATCCATGCCACTGTCCTCGAACTCCACCGTGAGCCGTCCCCTGTCCCCCGCCAGGTCGAACGCTCCGGCGATCGCGAACACGTAAGTCCTGGGACTGTCGGCGGACTTCAGCTCGATCTTCTCATCCACGCGGGCGCTGTCCGCGCTCGTCCTCTCGATCGCGGCACGCACGGCCGCCCCGTGATCCATGGTCTTCTCCGCACTCTCCTCCGAACCACTGTCCGCGCCGCCGGAGCAGGCGGTGCACAGCAGGAGGACAGCAGCGGAGAGGAGGTGGGCGCGGCGCATGAACTCTCCGGGGAATCGTTATTGCGGCAGGGTGAAGCCCGAGAGGGCCTGTAGATCGTCGCACGAAACCGGTTGCGGGACCCGAGAGTTTTGGCCTTGGCTTTCACCACCTTCGGGAGGCGTCAGAGACCGACGAGGATGCGAACGGTGATGCTCATGATGACTTGACGGAGCACACCGTGCCGTCGGGCCAGCCGGGCTCCCGGCCGGTGACCAGCTCCGCTTCGATGTGCACGAAGACTTCCACGGGCCAGGGCACCCAGGGGCGGGGACCGATGCGGACCAAGTGCTCATGTTCGTCAGGGTCGGTCACCACCGCGGCGGGGCCGGTGACAACGACGCTCCAGCCGGACTGCGCCGCAGTGTCGACTTCGTCGGCCTCGAAGGCCACCACGGCGCCGTCGATGGCACGGACCAGCTCCGAAGAGGCCGATGTGCACAGCAGCACGGCACCGCTCTCCTCCAGGAGGAAGTTGACCGGCAGGACGGCGGGCAGGGCATCACGGGTGTGCACGATGCGGCCCACGGACGCGTTGGCCGGCCGCCGCAGGCTTTCCTGCCGGTCCAGTTCGCGGAATCCGTCATTGCGGTACATCGGCCGGTCGTCTTTCCGTGTGTCGTCCGGTGCGCGGGCTCCCATCCTTCACGGGGGAAGCGGCCGGGGGCGTGGGCCGACAGTCCCTGACCTGTCGCGGAACGGCCCTCGTCCCGTTGGGGCCCACCCCTCCGACGTATCCGCCGGTTCCGCGTTCAAGGCTGCGCCCGCCTCGATGACCTCACGCGGTGGTCCGCCTGGCACGAGGCTGTCCGCGGCGGGAGCCTGGAGATTGCGGACGGCCACCAGCAGATGCGAGCCGGGGTGCTGGCACCACAGGTGTTCGGCCTCTTGCTTCCACGGTGCTCCGCCTCCCTTCGCCATGGCCTGGTCCGGACGGCCCTCGCCCGCCGGCCGGTCCCGTCCGCTGACCGGCGCTCATCCGGTCACGTGCGCGTTTGCGCATCTCTCGGGGAGCACTTCGTGAGCGTGCGGGGCAGGGCCGATCGGTCTCTGGGGGCACCGGTCGGCCCAAGACGCCGGCACGGGCCGGATGCCATGTTCGGAGGAGCAACGGACGAGGAGACGGAGCTGATGGGTGTGCACAGAATTCCGCGGAAGCGACTGTGGCGGTGGCGCAGCAATCCCCTGCGGCGGCGCGACGACATCATCGAATCCTGGATGGTGCTGGTGGTGTGGGCAGTCATCGTGTGCGGAGGAGCCGTCGCCGGACCGGTGACAGCTCAGACGGCTCAGGACGGCTTCGCCCGGGAGCGCACCGAACTGAACCCCGTGCGGGCCGTCGTGCTCACGAACGCCGCGCAGAGTCCCGCATCGGTCGAGGGTTCGGCCTACCGGACCCTCGCGACCGTTCGCTGGCTGCACCCGGACGGCACCTACCGCACCGGCCGGACGCTGGTGAGCAGCCATGCGCAGCCCGGCGCGCAGGTCACGGTCTGGGTGGACGCCCGCGACAAGCTCGCCACCCCGCCGACCGGACCGGTCGACGCCCTTGTCTCGTCCGTGCTCCTCGGTCTTGGCTCCGTCTCCGTCCTCGCCGGCGCCACTCTCGGTACGGCCTCCCTCGCCCGGCGGTGCCTCGACCGACGACGCATGGCTCGGTGGGACGCGGAGTGGCGGCTCGTCGGTCCGCTGTGGAGCCAGCGAGCGGGCTAATCCGTCGACGGACCTTGCCCCGTCCTCTCGGCTCGCCCTGCAAGGCCCGACCGGCCCTCGTCACGGGGCCGGTCGCTTCTGTTCCTGGCAACGGCGGCGCGTTGCACTGGTATCAGGGCCGCGCGCCGCCACACCGCCTCCGCGGTACGGAGGAGGTGGCAGCTCATGCGCTGCCGCACCCACGCGGAAGGCACGACGCGTCGGCCCGTCGTGTTGAGCGCACTGTGGTTCCCGCACACGGTGACGACCCTCATGAGGCGGGCCGCTGCGCCCCAGATGACGTCCGCGCGACTGCCGTCGTCAGTCGACCGGCCATCGAGCCGGTCCTCCGCCACCTCCCGCCGCGGGACCGCGCGGTGACGGTACCCGCCGGGCCGGTGGAACTGACCGGTCGGCTGGCCGTGCCCGTGGCCGCCCGGGGCATGCTCCTGCTCACCGGTGACCGTGCGTGGCAGGACTCCGCCGCCGCGCTGCACCGCGCCAGCCTGGGCGCCTTGACACTGAACCTGTGGGAGACGGGCCGGCCGGCAGAGAGGCGCAACGCCTTCGACGTCGTCATGCTGGCCCGCCGTCCGGGTGCGGTCTGCGACTGGCTGCACAAGCACACCAGCTTTCCCGTGGGCTGTGCGGCCCGCGGCACGGCGGCGGCCGCAGCGCTCGAGGCCGCGGCGGAACACGAATCCCTCCGCGCGGTGGTCTCCGTCAGCGGGCGGCCAGGACTCGCCCGCCCGTCCGCGCCGGCCCGGGTGTCCGTTCCCGTCCTGCTGGTCACGGGCGACCTCGGCCAACCGCTGCTCAGCCGCAACCGGCTGGCCGCCGACTGGCTGCGCTGTCTCCACCGCGTGGTCGAGATACCGGACGTCGCTGATCCGGTCTCCTCGGCCGAAGCCCTGCACCACGTCCTGCGGCTGACGGCCGACTGCTTCACCGACCATGTGGCCGGGCGCACCTCAGCACCCGTATGGTCGGCTCGTACGCGGTCGTGACCGTGCCCCGGGCGCCGGGAGACCGGGCGTCGGGGGCACGGCGGATCGTGCCGACACGGCTGTTCACCGGTGCACCATGGCACCGAGTTCCTGTGCCACATCGGCCGCTCAGTGCTCGATCGCGGCGAAGTCGCGGAAGTCACCGCCCTTGCCGTTGCGGAGAATGACGGGGGCGATGCGACCGTGCGCGCCTTCGGTGAGGCGGCCGCCGAAGGAGGCGTGCCCACGGACGTCCAGCCTGGCCATGGCCCTCTGGACGCCCGGCATGGTCGGGGTGTCCCGCTGCTAGGCCGTCGAGTCGAGCGGTCGAAGCTGCGGAACCACACCGGCCGGTGCTCCGCGGTGCCGCCGTACGAAGCGCCTGGCGTCCTTGTGCCAGCGCCCCGTGTACAGGGCCCCGCCGGCCCCTAAGGCCTTGTAGGGATCCTGGTCCGTCAGGGACCGGGCGGGCAGCACGTCGGCCATGATTCCCACCGTCCGCAGCACCTCCGCCACGGTCTCGGCGATCTTCTCCGTCGATCCGTCGGTCGACCGGTGGGCGACCAGCACCCTCTGCTCCATGGTGGTCCGCCTCCTTTCACAAACGCCGCAGCCAGTCGTCCGCGACGCCGCCGAGAACGCGCGTGTCGTCCCGGAAGTGGGAGTCGTCGAAGCGGTGGGTGAGCCTGTTCACGACGTCGACGACTCCGTCGGTCCTTCGGGTCATGGCCACGGCGATCTCGGTCTCGCTCTTTCGCTCCATCTGGCCGCCCAGCGTGACGACTCCCTCCGTCACGGTGACGTCGATGCCGCCGTTGACCAGCCACAGTCCGCGTTCCAGCACCTCGCGGATCACTTCCTCGCGGATCTCCGCGTCGGGGCGCAGGAAGGTCCCCAGCAGGTCGTGCCGGGTGACGATGCCGACCAGGCGGTCGTCCTCGTCGAGTACGGGGAGCCGGTTCACCCGGTGCTCGACCATGGTGCGGGCGGCCTCCACGACGGTGTCCTCGGCGTGCACGCTGACGGCGGGAGCGGTCATCAGGCGGCCGGCCGTGCGGGCCCGGGCCTTGGCCGCCCGTCGGCGGGCGCGGGGTGTCAGCCGTGCGACGCGGAACCGCGGGGGCGGCTCGTAGGCGAGCGGCGTCGCGGCTTGGTGGAGCATCAGGTCCGTCTCGGAGACGACGCCGATGACGTGCTGGTCGTCGTCCACCACGGGCAGTCCGCTGACACGGTGTTCGGAGAGCAGCCTGGCGACAGCCTTGAAGGGGGTGCCGTACTCGGCGCGGATCACCTCGGTGGTCATCACGGAGCCGACCTTCTGGTTCCTCATGTCTGTTCCTCCTCAGCGCAGTCGGCGCAGACAGGGGTCCTGCGGCCGACGGGGCAGCAGGCGCATCCGCGCGTCGAGAACGGTGACCTCGCCGGGTGTGGCGAGGACCGGGTTGAAGTCCGCTTCGGCGAGCTGTGGCAGGTCCGTGGCCATCCGGGACAGCCGGTGGAGTACCTGTTCCAGTCCCTCCAGGTCGACGGGACCGCCTCCTTGCCTGCCGAAGAGCAGGGGGGCGCAGCGCGGGGTGGTGATCAGGTCGTGCACGTCCTGAGCGGTGAGCGGGGCGAGGCGGGCGGCGTGGTCGGCGAGCACCTCCGTCGCCGTGCCTCCCAGGCCGAAAACGACGAGCGGGCCGAAGACGCCGTCTTGGACGACGCCGGCGAACAGCTCCGTGCCGCGGGGTGCGAGGGGCTGGACGACGACCCCGGTCATGAGTCCTTCGAAGCGGGTTCGCAGGTCCTGGAAGGCCGTGCGCACCTGGGCCTCGGCGCGCAGGTCGAGGTGGACGGCGTGCTGGAGGCTCTTGTGCACGAGTCCGGGCCAGTGTGCCTTGAGGACCACTCGGCCGTCGCTGCCGCGCAGGCGTTCGGCGGCGCGTACGGCGTCGTTCTCGGTCTCGGCCCAGGCCCAGGGCTGCTGGGGGATGCCGTAGCAGGAGAGGCGTTCGGCGCATCGGGTACGACCGCGACCGGACAGGCGCAGTGGTGCAGGAGCGTGTGGGCGACCCGGTCGAGGCGGAGCCCGAACTGCCCGGGACGCCGTCGGCCGACGACCAGCAGGTCCGCCTCGTGCGAGGCGTTCAGCAACACGCGGCGGGCAGGCCCCTCGACGACCAGGCTCCGGAACGGGCCTCTCCTCGATGACCAGGGGCTTGCCGAACTCCCGGACGATCGCTGTCTCATGGTGCCTGCTCCTTCTGTGCCTCGCTGCGGTAGGCCACGTCAGTCGTGCGCGACGACGGCGACGGGGGTGGTGGCGTGGTGCATGACCGCGTGGGCGACGGCACCGATGTGCACGCCGAACGGATTGCGGCGGATGCGGCGTCCGACGACGACGAGGGAGGCGTCGCGGGCCGCGTCGATCAGGTGCTCGGCGGGACTGCCGAGCCGGCATGTCTCGGTCACCTCGACGTCCGGGTACTTCTCCCGCCAGGGCAGTAGTGCCTCGGTGAGTGCCTCGGCCTGGACGCGGGCCAGTTCCTCGCGAGGGTCGAATCCGGCGGCCAGGCTGTAGGCGGAGGAGGACGGCAGGTTCCAGACCCTCAGGGCGGTCAGCGGGGCCCCACGGCGCCGCGCCTCCTCGAAGGCGAAGACGAGGACGTTCTCGTCGGGGCTGCCGGTGTCGAGCCCCACGACCACGGGCCGGAAGCCTGTGGCGGCAGACGGGATGCCGGCGGGGTCCTCGAGGTGTTCGTCGGCGGCCTGTTCGCCCGCTCGGACGAGGATCACCGGCGCCTCGGCGTGGGCGACGACGGACTGGCCGACGGACCCGATCAGGAAGCCCGCGAGGCCGCTCAGGGCACGCGAGCCCAGCACCAGCAGTTCCGCGTCACGTGCGGCTTCGAGCAGCACCTCCGCCGGAGTCCCGGCCCGCTGCTCGACGGTCACCTCCACCCCGGGGTGCCGCAGCCTCAGCCCCTCGGCGGCTTCCCGGGGGATCCGCTCGGTCCAGTGCCGGTGCGTCTCGGCACCGAGGAGCGGAGCCTGGGCCATGGGCTCCGGTACGGGCAGCCACACGTGCAGCAGCCGTACCGGCACCTGACGCAGCGCCGCTTCGCGGGCCGCCCATTCTGCGGCTGCCCGGCTCTCGGGCGAGCCGTCGAGTCCCACGGTGATCGTGCGGGCCATGCTGGCCACCTCCGGTGTCATTCGTTCTGCTCTCAGCGTCTTTTCGGGCGATCTCAAGGGGCAGGGCCTGTGGTCCCGGGTTGGGGCCGGCAGTGCCTGCCGGCAGGCGGGGGCGGGTCTTGTGATGGGCCCGCCCCACCAGCCGTGTTCAGCGCAGCCACGCGTGGTCGCGGACGAGCGGGAGCCGCGCCCACACCCGGCCCAGCCCCAGCGCGTCACCGGCCGACACCACGGCCAGCGCGATCAACACCACGGCGTAGACGAGGTGGTAGTCGGCGAACGGGTTCGTCGACATGCTCGCCGACCCGTCCGACAGGTGCTTCGCCGGCGGCCACTCCGCCACCCACATCAACGCCATCATCACTGTCCCCGCGAAAGCGGCCGGACGCAGCGCCACCCCCGCCGTCAGCGCCAGCCCGATCCCGAGCAGACCCAGCATGAACAGCGAGTCCGCCCACGCCGCCCCGGCCCATGAGTGGAACGTCGACTCCATCGGACCAACCGCCACGTGCCCCAGGAAGCCTTCCGTGGGCGAGCCCCCGTCGATCCAGCCCTTCCCGGACGCGGTGGCGTAACCGAACCCGAATGTCTTGTCGAGGAACGCCCACAGGAAGACGAAGCCCATCAGCACACGCGCCGAGGCGAAGACGTAGGCCCGTGCGGTGAGCGTGCCGGCCTCCACCGACCCGGCCGCCCCCGGCGCCGAAGCGGCGCCGTCACGGCGGAACGACGGCAGGCGGAAACCCGAACTGCGGTGCGTGGAGTGGTGCATGGCCATGACAGTGACCCCTTCAGGGAAGATCCGGTCGGTTCCTGACACCGCTGACTCTCCCGGTTCCCACCACACCGCACCCGACGCCGAAGGTCCGCACCCGAGGGCTCAACAGCCCCCATCCACAGGGACCTTCGGCCACCACCGGGCGCCAAGGCCGAACGGCACCGGCGAGGCCCGCACGGCCCCTTTCGCGCCCGCGGGCGCGGACCAAGGCTGGAAAGGGTTTCACCCACCAGCCCAGCCGGCCTCGGACGTGGGCGGGAAGGAGTCCCGATGAGCTCGTCAACCCTCGACGCCCCGGCCCTGGAACGGCTGGTCGCGGCGGCCGTGGCCGCACCGTCCCTGCACAACACCCAGCCGTGGCGCTTCCGGCTCGACACCGCTACCCGTACGGTGCGGATCGATGCCGCTGTGGACCGGGCGTTGCGCCACACCGACCCGACGGGCCGCGCCGTGCACCTGTCCGTGGGCTGCGCTGTCCTCAATCTGCGCGTCGCCGCCGCCCACTTCGGCTGGGAGCCGGTGACCCGGCTGCTCCCGTGCCCGGACCGTCCCGCTCTGCTCGCCACGGTCCGGCTCGCCGAATCGGTGCGTGGTGCACCGGCAACCGGCTTGTACGAGGCGGTGTCGCGCCGGCACAGCAGTCGCTTCCCCTTCTCCGGGCGACCGCTGCCGACGGACGTGCTCGCCGAGTTGACCGAGGCGGCCCACCTGGAGGGCGCGACCCTGCGTTTCCCGGGGCGCGACGACACCGACCGGGTGCTGCGCGCCACGTGGGAGGCGGAGCGGCGCAACCGGGCGGACGCCGATCGCGCAGCCGAGAGCCGCCGACTGGTCAGTGGCCCACACTCCCGGACGCTGGGACTTCCGTCAGCGGCACTGGGCCCGCAGGACGCGCTGGACCGCATCCCGATGCGGGACTTCGGGGCCCACCGGCATCCGGACGTGCTGCCTGCCCGCGCCTTCGAGACGCGTCCGGCCCTCGCGCTGCTGTCCACGACACACGACCGGAGGACGGACTGGCTGCGGGCCGGCCAGGCCCTGGAACGCGTGCTTCTGCTGGCCACCTGGCGCGGAGTGCGCGCCTCGCTTCTTCACCAGGCCATGGAGTGGCCCGATCTGCGCCGGGTCCTCGACGGTCTCCCGGTCGACGGCCGTCGCGTGCACACGCAGATGGTGATCCGGCTCGGGTACGGCATCGAAGGACCGGCCTCGCCGCGCCGTCCGCTGGAGGAGACGGTGGAGGGCGACGTGTGATCACGGCCGCCCGGTCCCGTCGATGACGCGGCCGGGCGGGGTCGTTGCTGCGTCGGCCGACGCGGGCACTCGATGCCCGTCCGCCGCGCGTGTCACCCCACGCCTGCGTGCCACTGCTTCCTGGCCGACCTGCGGTGTCTCCGCGCTCTCAGGCCGGCACCGGACGTGCACCTGTGCCTCGGGAGCATGGGCCGGTGTGGTGCTCACCGCGCGGTGGGAGACCACCGCGCGCATCGCGGCCTGCCCTCGTTCGTCCGCGGCCTCAAGCGTCCACTGCCGCTCGTCAGCTGACGCCGTGCGTCACGGGCGGGTCAACCGCCCCCTGCTGTGTCCGGGGACTGCGCCAGCGGCGCGTGCCACACCAGCCGTGTCCCCTTTCCGCCGGGGTTTTCCAGCTCCATGCCGCCGCCGAGCTTCTGCGCTCGCTCGGCCATGTTGGTCAGACCACTGCGGCGGCCTTCGTCCGGAATGCCGACGCCGTCGTCCGTGACCGTCAGGCGGACCTGCTTGCCGTCCGTCTCCAGCACGACGTCGGCGCAGTCCGCGGCAGCATGCCGGGCGACGTTGGTCAGGGACTCGGTGAGGACGGCCATGACGTGGTCGGCGATCTGGGTTGGCACGTGCGTGTCGAGCAGTCCCTCCATGCGGACACTGGGAGCGAAGCCCAGGAGCGGGGCGGCCTCGCCGATCGCCCGCACCGCGCGGGAGCGCAGGGCGGGGGCCGCGTCGTCGTCACGGGAGCGGAGGCCGAAAATCGTCGACCTGATGATCTTGATGGTCTCGTCGAGGTCGTCCACGGCCCGCAGGATCCGTTCGGAGGCCGTGGAGTCCTGGATGCGGCGACCGGCGCTCTGCAGGGTCATACCGGTGGCGAACAGCCGTTGGATGGCGAGGTCGTGCAGGTCGCGGGCGATCCGGTCGCGGTCCTCCAGCAGGGCGATCTGTTCGGCGTCCTCGCGGCGTTCCGCCAGTTCCATCGCGACGGCGGCCTGCGCGGCGAAGACCTGGAGTGGCTCGGTCTCCTTCTCGGAGAACTCCCGGCCGCCCGACTGCCGGACGAGCAGCACCACACCGCGGGCCTCGTCACCCGTGCCGATCGGCACGGCGACGGCCGGTCCGAGCCCTGTGAAGCGTGGCGGACCGGCCGAGACCCGGGAGTCGCACGAGACGTCCGGGCTGCTGACCGGCGCCCGCTGGGCGAACGCCTGTCCGATGAGTGTGCCCTCTACGGGCAGTACGATCCCGCGCCACACGTCGGCCTCGTGGCCTATGGCGAGTTCCACCGTGAGGTTGTCGGTTCCGCTCACCGGCATGGCCACCACGCCCAGGGCGGAAGCGGTGATCTCTCTGGCACGTTCAGCGATCAGCGACAGCACCCCGCCCTGGTCCGCGCCGGACATCAGGGTGTGCGTGATCTCGGCGTTCACCTGGAGCCAGCGCTCGCGCAGCCGGGACTCCTCGTAGAGGCGGGCGTTGTCGATGGCGACGCCGGCCGCCACGGCCAGCGTCGCCAGCACCGACTCGTCGTCCTCGTCGAACTGTTGCCCGCCGCGCTTTTCCGTCAGGTACAGGTTGCCGAAGATGTGGTCGCGCACCCGGATCGGTACGCCGAGGAAGGTGTTCATCGGCGGATGGCCGGCCGGGAACCCGTAGGAAGCGGGGTGGTCGGAGAGTTTGGTCAGGCGCAGCGGCTCGGGGTGGCGGATGAGCTCGCCCAGGATGCCGTGCCCCTCCGGGTAGGGGCCGATGCGCGCGATCTGCTCCGCGCCGACACCCACGGTGTGGAAGGCGGAGAGCCGCTTGCCGTCCGGGCCGATCACGCCGAGGGCCGCGTACTCCGCGTCGACCAGGGCCGCCGCGGCCTCGACGATGCTGCGCAGTGCCTGCTCCAAGTCGAGCTCCCGGCCGACCGACAGCACGGCCTCCAGGAGGCTGTGCACCCGGTCCCGGGTGCCGCGTGCCGCGTCCAGACGGGCCTGCAGTTCCTCCAGCAGTTCGTCCAGCCGCAACTGGGGCAGCCGTACCCGTGCCTCGCGGGCCTCCTCGGCGTTCTCCACCGCTGCTCCTCCAACGCCTCACCGCATGTCGGCAGCCTTACCGTGCACCTGCCACGGTAACGGCTCGAACAGGGAGACGATAAGGGATCAGCGCCGCCGCGCGACCGGCTGACAGGAACTGTCAGCTCCGGGGCAGTCGGGCCGCGACGTACGAGGTGAGGTCGAGCAGGCGGTTGGTGTAGCCCCACTCGTTGTCGTACCAGCCGAAGACCTTGACCAGGTCGCCGTGGGTCTGGGTGAGGGGGGCGTCCAAGATGCAGGAGGCGGGATCGCCGACCACGTCTCGGGAGACGATCGGGGCATCGGACACCCTCAGGACGTCCTTCAGCGGTCCCTCGGCGGCCTCGCGGTAGGCGGCGTTGATCTCCTCGGCGCTCACCGCCCGGCCGAGGACCACGGTCAGATCGGTCAGCGAGCCGTCCTCGACGGGGACGCGCAGGGCGCTGCCGTCCAGCGTGCCCGCGAGCTCCGGCAGGACCAGGCCGACGGCGCGGGCGGCGCCGGTGGTGGTGGGGATGATGTTGACCGCCGCCGAGCGGCCCCGGCGCAGGTCCTTGTGGGGGCCGTCCAGGACCACCTGGTCGTTGGTGTAGCCGTGAATCGTGGTCATCAGTCCTTTGACGACGCCGAAGTGGTCGTGGAGGACCTTGACCATGGGGGCCACGCAGTTGGTGGTGCACGAGGCGTTGGAGATCACGTGGTGGTGCTCCGGATCGTACGTTCCTTCGTTGACGCCCATGACGAGCGTGGCGTCGACGTCCTTGCCGGGCACGGACAGGAGCACTTTGCGCGCGCCGGCCGCCAGGTGCAGGCCGGCCTGCTCACGGGTGCGGAAGCGGCCAGTGGACTCGATCACCACGTCCACGCCGAGGTCTCCCCAGGCCAGCGCGGACGGGTCGCGCTCGGCGGTCACGGCGATGCGGTGCCCGTCCACGGTCAGCGAGGTCTCGTCGTGCTCGACGGGGCGGTTCAGGCGCCCGTACGTCGAGTCGTACGTCAGCAGGTGCGCGAGCGCCGCCGGTGAGGTGACGTCGTTGACCGCCACCACCTCCAGCGGCGCTGCCGCGGCGCCGGTCCGTTCCAGTACGCAGCGCAGGTAGTTCCGGCCGATGCGGCCGAAGCCGTTGATCCCCACTCGCACGGTCATGTCTTCCGTCCTCCCCTTTTGGTGCGGCGTTGCCCGGAGGTGTTCCGGGATCGCTCTCAGCCTGCCGCTCGGGTGTCCGCCCGGGTATGGGCCGGGCGGGCGTGGACTGTTGGGACCTTTGGTCCCCTGCTGGGCTGCGCGCCGACCTCGGCGTGGAACGCCGTGTCCAGGCCGCCGTCAGGCGTCCAGCAGGGACCGGCCGCCGTCTCCGTCGGGCAGACGCACGTCGAGGACGGCCACGTCAGGGCGCAGGGCGGGGTCAGCCGTGCGGGACGACGGCGACTGGACATCCGACGTGGTGCAGGACGGCGTGTGTGACCGGCCCCGTGTGGACACCGACCTGGTGATCGGTGCCGCGGCGGCCCACCACCAGAAGGCCCGCGTCCTGGGCGGCCTGCACCAGGACCACCGCGGCGCGTCCCTCGGTGACCGTCTCGGTCACGGGGACGGCCGGGTACTTCTCCCGCCAGGGACGCAGCACCGCCGCCACGGTGCCCTCCTCGTCCGCCTGCGTCCCGGCCTGCGGCCGTGGGATGACAGGCGGGCCCTCCGGGGCCGGTGACACCAGGGGCATGGACGGAACGGGGGCGGGCCGGAATGCGGTCCGGAAAGCGTGGACCACACGCAGGCCGGTGCCCCGCCGGCGGGCGGCGTCGAAGGCGAACTCGATCAGTTCGTCGCAGGGACGGTCTGTCTGCAGCCCGAGGACCACCTGACGGTAGGGCGTTTCCGGTATCTCCTCCGGGGCGACCCCGTCCGAGGCCGGCAGGTGCTCGTCGGCGGCGGACCGTCCCGCGCGGACCAGTACGACCGGGCGGGCGGACCGGCCGACGACACGCTGGGACACGGAGCCCATGAGGAAGCCGCCCAGGGCTCCGAGGCCACGGGAACCGAGGACCAGCAGGTCGGCGTCGGCCGCGGCCTTGAGCAGGCCGGCCACCGTGGCGTCACACACGAGCCGGTCGGTGATCCGGAGGTCCGGGTGGGCGGCACGGACGCTGCGTACGGCCTCACGCAGGAGCTGCTCGGCCCAGTGGCGCTCGGTGCTGTCCATGGGGACGTACGGCGGGGGGTGGGGGTGAGGGTGCCAGACGTGGATCACGCTGAGCCCGGTTCCTCGCCGCTGAGCCTCATGGGCCGCCCAGTGCGCGGCGGCGAGTCCTTCGGCCGATCCGTCGATCCCCACCACGATGTCGTGCAGCATGACGTGTCCCCTCCCTGGTCGTTGAGTTCCGATGACTTACAGCCTCATGCCGGCCGTGCCGACGGTCCACGGGCCGTACAGCCCCGGCAGGGCGCCGATGGTCCCTCCGGAACGTCACGCACGCACCCGGGCCGACCGGTCCGACAGGAGCCCTCCTGGGGGCGTTCGCTGTCCGGGGCTGTCCTTTCTCGGTCAATCGTGGGAGATCACCGCCACAGGAGCGACGGCATGATGCAGCAGCGCCTGGGTCACCGGACCGATATGAGCACCGACCGCCGCCCGACGGATCTGCCTGCCCACCACCACGAGAGCGGCGTCGTGGGAGGCGTCGACCAGGTGGCGGCCCGCGCCACCGACCGTGGCCTGCGCGCTGACCTCCACGGCGGGGTACCTGTCCTGCCACGGTCGCAGGACGTCGGACAGTTCGTTCCGTACCTGCGTGACCAGGCCGTCGTTCAGTTCGGGCATGAGCGCGCCACCGTAGTAATAGGGCGGCAGCGTCCAGCCGTGAATGATCCGTAGGCGTGCGGCGCGCCGTGAAGCCGCGTCGAACGCGAAGTCGATCACGGCGTCGTCGGGCTTGTGCAGGTCCAGGCCGAGGACCACGTCACGGCCACCGCTGACGGCGGAGACGTCGTGTGCCGAGAACTCCGGCAGCGCAGCCTCCTCCCCGTTCTCGACGGCACGGACGAGGACGACGGGCTGCTCGCACGAGGCCAGGACAGCATGGGAGACGGAGCCGAGTATGAATCCCGCCGCCTTGCCCAAACCGCGGGAGCCCAGCACCAGCAGCTCGGCGGCCTCGGCGGCCTTCAGCAGGGCCGGGACGGGCAGACCGGGGATCTCATCCGTGACGATCCGCAGCCCGGGACAGGCTTCGCCGACGCGGGACCGCGCCTGGGCCAGCAGGCGCTGGGCCGATGCCCGCTGGAGGTCGCTCGGCGGCACCGGCACAGCGAGTCCGGTCGCCGGTGCGAAGGCGGGGGCTTGCCACTCCCACGCGGTCACGAGCCTCAGGGGCAGGTCCCTGAGCTGTGCTTCGCGCGCGGCCCAGTCTGCGGCGGCGAGGCTCGCCGGCGAGCCGTCCAGTCCGACGGTGATGGTGCGGGTCATGGAAATCCTCCTCAGGCTGTTTCAAGTCTTCGTCCCGTCAGGCGGTGGCAGCAGGGGCCACTGGGCCCTGACCGGAAGCCGACCGTCCCGGCACCGGCTCTCGGGTTCGCCGTCAATTGCATGTCATCCGAGGGCGAGTTCGGGTCGTACGAGCGTCCCCGACGTTCCGTGGGCGATGGCGTACGCGGCATCGAGGGCTCCGATCGCGGCCAGACCACCGGTCCGCTCCACGAACCGGGCAGCGGCCTCGGTCTTGGGCTTCATCGAACCCTCGGGGAAGGCCCCGTCCCGAAGCTGCGCGGGGGTCACGTCGAGCACGGGCTGCTGACGAGGCGTGCCGAAGTCGACGTAGACGTTCGGGACGTCGGTGAGGATGAGCAGAAGATCCGCCTTCAGTTCCTCGGCCAGCAGGGCTGCGGTGAGGTCCTTGTCGACGACGGCTTCGACTCCGGTCAGTTCTCCGGTGTCGTGATCGGCCGTGACGGGGACGCCTCCGCCGCCGGCGCAGACGACCAGCGTTCCGCTGCTCAGCAGGGCGCGGACGGTGTCCGTCTCCACGATGGCCTCGGGCGCCGGAGACGGGACGACGCGGCGCCATCCCGTGGTGTCCTTGGCGATGTGCCAGCCGCGCTCGCGGGCGAGGACGTGCGCCACCTCCCGGGAGTAGACCTGGCCGACGAACTTGGTGGGCCGCTCGAAGGCCGGGTCGCCCGCACGGACCACGGTGTGGGTGACGAGGGCGGCGACCTGCCGTCCGGGGAGCGCACCTCGCAGTGCCCGGACGAGCAAAGATCCGATCATGCCCTGCGTCTGAGCGCCCAGGACGTCCAGCGGATAGGGAGTGGTCAGGGCGGGGTCGGCGGCGCTTTCGACGGCCAGCAGGCCGATCTGGGGGCCGTTGCCGTGCGTGATGACGAGTTCGTTGTCGCGGGCGAGTACGGCGAGGGCGGTGACAGCCCTGTCGATGTTGGCCTGTTGCACCGCTGCGTCGGGGCGTTCGCCCCGGTGCAGAAGTGCGTTGCCGCCGAGGGCGACGACGATGCGCATGGTTCAGTCCTCCAGGGTGGCGACGAGTACGGCCTTGATGGTGTGCAGTCGGTTCTCGGCCTGGTCGAAGACGAGGGAGGAGGGCGAGGAGAAGACGTCGTCGGTGACTTCGAGTCCGTCCAGCCCGTAGGCGTCGAACAGTTGCCTGCCCAGACGGGTGCTGCGGTCGTGCAGGGACGGCAGGCAGTGCATGAACTTGGTGTCCGGGTTGCCGGTAGCCGCCATCGTCTTGTCGTCGACGCGGTAGGGCAGCAGCAGTTCGACGCGCTCCCGCCAGGTTTCTGTCGGTTCGCCCATGGACACCCACACGTCGGTGTGCAGGAAGTCGGCGCGGTGGACGGCTTCCTCCACATCCTCGGTCAGGGTGATGCGTGCCCCGCTGACGGCGGCGAGGGAGCGGCACGCGGTAACGAGACCGGATTCGGGCCACAGCGCTCTGGGGGCGGCGATTCTCACGTCCATACCGAGCAGGGCGCCCATGGACAGCAGGGAGTTGCCCATGTTGTTGCGGGCGTCCCCGAGGTAGCAAAAGCTGATCTCGGCCAAGGGTTTCGAACTCTGCTCGCGCATGGTGAAGACGTCGCAGAGGCTTTGGGTGGGGTGGGTGGTGTCGGTCAACCCGTTGAAGACCGGCACGCCGGAGTATGCGGCGAGGTCGGTGACGACCGACTGGCCGGAGCCGCGGTACTCGATGCCGTGGAACATGCGGCCGAGCACTCGGGCGGTGTCGGCGACGGACTCCTTTTGGCCGAGGTGGGTGTCCCCGGGGCCGAGGTAGGTGGTGGCGGCTCCCTGGTCGGCTGCGGCGGCCTCGAAGGCGCAGCGGGTACGGGTGGAGGTCTTCTCGAAGATCAGGGCCAGGTGCCGGCCGGTCAGGCGCGGTTGTTCGGTGCCCAGGCGCCGGGCCTTCTTGAGGTCGGCGGCGAGGTCCAGGAGATGACTGATCTCGCGTGCGGTGAAGTCGAGCTCGCTCAGGTAGGAGCGGCCTCGCAGGTCGATGCTCATGGCGGTTCCTCGTGGTGGCGGTCAGACGACCGGGTCGCGTTCGATGGGGCAGCTCATGCAGCGGGGGCCGCCCCGGCCGCGGCCGAGTTCGGCGCCGGCGATGGTGATCACTTCGATGCCCTGCTTGCGCAGATAGGTGTTGGTGGTCACGTTGCGCTCGTAGCCGACGACGACACCGGGGGCCACGGCGAGGAAGTTGCTGCCGTCGTCCCACTGTTCGCGCTCGGCCGCGCGTACGTCCTGCGGTGCGGACAACATGCGGACCTTGTCCAGGTCGAGGGCCTCGGCCAGGGCAGTGGCGAGGTCGGACTCGGGAATGACGTCGAAGCCGCAGGCACGGTCCTCACTGGGCACCAAGGACCAGGAGCGCAGGGAGTCGGCCAGGCCCGGATAGACGGCGAACGCGTCCCGGTCGACCATGGTCAAGACGGTGTCCAGGTGCATGTACGCACGTGTGGCGGGGAGTTGGACGGCCAGCAGGCGCCTGGCCGTGCCCTCGGCGAAGAGGCGGGTGGCCAGGGCCTCGACGGCTTGGGAGGTGGTGCGTTCACCCATGCCGACCATGACCGAGCCGTTGCCGAGGACGTGGACGTCACCGCCTTCCAGGGTGCCCGGGCCGCCGGGCGCCGAGGACTGCTCCAGGATCGGGCTGGTGGCGGACTCGGCGAACAGCGGGTGAAAGCGGTAGACGGCCGCAGCGTGCAGGCTTTCTCGGCGCCGAGCACGTTTCGCCATCGGGTTGACGGAGAGCCGGTCGTAGATCCAGCAGGAGTTGTCGCGTGGGAACAGATGGTTGGGCAGCGGGGTGAGGGCGAAGTCCTCCTCACCGAGTGCGCTCCAGAACAGGCTGTTCGCAGTGGTCAGCGGCAGGTCGTCCTTGAGCAGGCCGCCGATCAGGTAGCCGGCGAGTGTCTCACCGTCGAGGTCGGCACACAGGTGCCGTATGGGCTCCGCGAGGGCGGGGCCGACGGCCCCCGGCGTGATGATCCGCTCCAGGAGCCAGGTGCGGGCCTCGGCCACGTCGAGGACCTCGGCGAGCAGGTCGGCGAAGTAGTGGACGCGTACGCCCTGGTCCCGCAGGGCCTGGGCGAAGGCGTCGTGCTCTTCGCGGGCGCGCTTGGCCCACAGGATGTCGTCGAACAGCAGGGCGTCGACGTTGCGAGGGGTCAAGCGGGACAGTTCGAGTCCAGGCCGGTGCAGGATGACCTGGCGAAGTCGCCCGACCTCGGAGTCGACGTGGAAGACGGTCATGGTCGCAAGCTCCAGTGAGGGAGGGATGGCGAGTAGTGGTCAGTGGCGGTGGCGCCGGGCGCTTCTGCGGAAGCGAACGACCGTCGTCCGGCGGCCGGGAAGACGAGCGGGCGTTGTCTCCGGTGCTCGTGGGCCAGGAAGGATGGTCGCGGCCGAGTCGGACGAGCTGTCGGACGCCGTCGGCGC
This sequence comes from Streptomyces sp. NPDC047880, assembly GCF_040706515.1. Lineage (NCBI taxonomy): Bacteria > Bacillati > Actinomycetota > Actinomycetes > Kitasatosporales > Streptomycetaceae > Streptomyces > Streptomyces sp. NPDC047880. The sequence continues at coordinate 76,228 of NZ_JBEZOK010000007.1, forward strand.
GGGGCCGTCGGGCGCTCCGACCTCTTGGCGGGTTCGCTTGAGCCAGACGTACACCGGCAGGCCGAGCAACAGCACGAACAGGCCGTAGTAGACCGTCTGGTACCCGCTGCCCTGGATCGACCAGTAGGAGAAGGCCATGGCGAGTGCGGCCACGGTGGCGTCCCGGACCAGTCGGCCGCGCGTGAGGCCGTCCCGGCCACGGGCGGCCAGGACCCAGTACAACTGTGCGGCGGCGGAGAACAGGTACGGGATCACCGCGGTGAGCACACTCAGCAGGACGATCTTGGTGAAGACGTCGTCGAAGCGTGTGTAGCTGAAAACCGTGATCAGGGAGGCGAGTACGGTCGAGACGACGATGCCGAAGACCGGTACTCCGCCGGCCCCTCGCGTCCTGGCGAAGGCACCGGGGAAGAGGCCGTCACGGGCAGCCGCGTACGGCATTTCCGCGCAGAGCATCGTCCAGCCGTTGAGTGCGCCGATGCCGGAGACGATGGCAGCCACGGCCACGGTGTTACCCGCCCACGTGCCGCCGAAGATGTTGTTGGCGGCGTCGGTGAACGGTGCGGTGGACGAGCCCAGCGCGCCGTGCGAGACGGTACCGAAGACGGCGAGCGTGCCCAGGATGTAGATGACCGCGCAGGCCAACGTTCCGTAGACGGTGGCGCGGGGCACGTTGCGCCCGGGCTCCCGCACCCGCCCGGCGACCACCGAGGCTGCCTCCAGACCGAGATAGCTGAAAAGGGCGATGGCCGCAGCCGCCGAGATCGCCCCCAGCGTGGACTGCCCGCTGGCATTGAAGGGACCGAAGTTGTCCGGGTCCACGAACAACAGCCCGATGGTGGCCATGAAGATCAGCGGTACGAACTTCACCACCGTCGTGATCATCTGGAAGGCGCCCGTGTTGCGCACGCCAGTGAGGTTGACGGCTGCGGGGATCCACAGTCCTACCAGGGCGATCAGCACCGAACCGCTCACCCGGTGGCCGGTGTTGACGAACACTTCGACGTACCCGACCCATGCCACCACGATCGCCGCGTTTCCGGCCCACGCGGTGATCCAGTACGACCAGGCGTTGAGAAACCCGGCGAATTCCCCGAACGCTTCCCGGGCGTAGATGTAAGGGCCGCCACTGGACGAGGTGCGCTTGGACAGTGCTCCGAAGGTCACCGCCAGCGCCAGCGCGCCGAGCGTGACCGCCACGAACGCCACAAGGGAGATCGGCCCGTACGGCGCGAGTGCGGACGGAAGCGCGAAAACCCCGGTTCCGATGATGCTGCCGATCACCAGGGCGGTGGCTGCCGGCAAGCCGAGCGAGGACTTGGCCCCGGGCAGGCGGTCTGTACCTGCCCCACCCGGGGATTCTGGTTCTCTTGAAGTCGAGGGCATGGCAGCACTCCTGGTTCCGGCCGTTTCAGCGGGCGAGTCGATCTGTGACTGATCCTGCTGCGCCGGGAGCGTGCCGATCAGTGGCTACCGGTCCACCGAGGAAGGCCGATGGTCCCTGTGATCGCTTCCGACCGGCCCACGACACCGCGGTACCACCCGGAAACGCCTGCTCCTCTCACAACGTTGGGGACTCGCCTGATGCCCCGTCGATTGAACGCTGGTGCCACGGCGCGTGGCCGAGTGCAATCGCAAAGCAGGCGCAGCCGATCTCACGGCTCCACACACAGGACCCCTCAGGGTGGATACCGGGGGCTTCGCCGCACCCCGCCTGCACACAGCCATCTCCAACTATGCGGACTGTCCCGGAATTGCGGGATCCTGAACTGCGATTTTCTACTCAGGCCGAAGCAACCAGGCGCCCATGGAGGGGCGCTACAACCTATGCCAGGTGACGCCGTTACAACCTGAACTGAAGGGCGATCCTGACAGGTTTCGCTGCGATCTCAGGCTGCGTCCCACAGGCCGGCGTCCAAGACGCGAGCCAGCCAGGCATCCTGTGTGGTCAACTCGGTTACCGGCGATCGCCCGGCATCCAGTTCAGAGCGCAGGACGCCGAGGGCTTCCTCCACGCGCGGGCGGCTGGGCATCAAACTCTCCTCGGGCCAATCGAATCTGCAGCCTAGCTTCACCGGCGATCCCGCCACAGTCACCAGGACCGCCTTGCCCGATTCGGTAACGCTCAGTTACAGCTCCACAGAAGTTGAGCCAGAACCCGAGAACGGACAGCAGCATTCGATCGATCACCCCGCCCGATGGTGAAGTCCGGGCGAGGAAGTCGTTCTGGCGGTGTGCCGTGCGCGTTGGCCTGCCGGCGTCGATGTCGGGGCGCGGCGATCGTGAACCGGCTCGCCTTCGATGGCAACATCATCGAGACCGGCACTGATTCATAGCGCGTCGCCCCCACCACGAACCAGCAGCGCAGCGGCTGATCCTGCACGAGAACTCGCACTAGCGGCCCTGGAGGGGCCGACGCGGGCCAGCACGGCGTCGGCCAGCTCCCGCGGGCTCAGCTCACCGTTGAGGAAGACGGTGTCACTGGGCAGGATATCCGCTGCGGCCATGCACGACTCGATCTTGGACTTGCACCACGTGCGCACCCGCTCATCCTGCGCGGGGTCGTCAGGCGTGAAGCTCCGTCCGGCGATTCGCTTCTCCAGCACTTCCTTGGAGACTTTGAGGAAGAAGTGGTGAACAGGGATCCCCGCACCCTTCAACGCACCGAAGATCTCGTCGGCATAGCCGGGGTTGACCAGCGTCATGGGCACCAAGACGGGCCGCTGATACTCCTCGACGAGTCCCACGGCCAAATCAGCGACCTGCCGCCTCCACAGCCGCAGATCCTGGAAATCGCCCGTCGGGACCTCCACGATCTTGCGCAGCACAAAGCCAACCATCTCCGGGTCATAGACCAGCACCTCGGGCCAGCGCGGACGCAGTTCATCCACCAACGTGCTCTTCCCGCTGCCAAACGCGCCGTTCACCCAGACGATCACAGACATCTCCCCGTCGATGGAGTACCCCACGGGGCACACCCGTCCCCCAAACCACACGCCGCGCCGCGCGGGTGGGCCAAAATACACTGACAGATCATGCCCGAACGATCGTCAAGTGGGGCCGAAACCAACTGAAGCCGGTTCCGGCGCATGGGCAACGCCTGTCCCCACGTCCGGCAGCCGCAAGCTGGCAGGAGCGTGTCAGGAAGGGGTACATCGGCCGCATGACGATCAGGTCGTACCCCTCCTCTCCGAGCTGGGCCGGATCGTCGAGCTCGATGTCCAGCATCATCCAGCGCACGCCCTCGGCATCCGCGTGCTCCTCGCGGAGCCACCCTCACCGGGGTACGAGGACTGCCGTGATCTTTGCTCTCTTGTAACAGGTCGGGGCGGCAGCCACGGCCAGGCCTCGACTCTGCCAGTCCTTGCGGACCGCGCACGGGATCTTGAGAGCACGAACAGCCCATGGCAGGCTCGTGCCGCATGATCGATTCATTCGCGAAAGACACCCTGCACGGGAGACTGCGGCGGGACCGCGAGGCGCTGCTGTGGAAGCTCGACGGCTTGTCCGAGTACGACGTCCGCCGGCCTTTGACCGCGACCGGGACCAACCTCCTCGGTCTGGTCAAACACGTGGCCACCGTCGAGGCCAGGTACTTCGGCGAGGTCTTCGACCGCCCTTGTCCGGAGCCGCTGCCCCGGTGGCAGGACTACAACGGCAGCGATCTGTGGGCGACCGAGGACGAGACCCGCGATCAGATCATCGGGTTCTACCGGCGCACGTGGGAACACTCGGACGCGACGATCGACGAGCTTCCGCTCGACGCCCCCGGCCATGTGCCGTGGTGGCCGGGGCCTTATCCCAACACGAACTTGTTCGCCATCATGGTCCATGTCCTCGGCGAGTCCATCCGGCATGCCGGGCACGCCGACATCCTGCGCGAGGGCCTCGACGGACGGACCGGGGTGCGCGCCGAGAACGAGCAGCGGATCGACGTGGAAGCCCGCGCAGCCTACTGCGCGAAGATCGAGCAGGCCGCCAGGTCGGCCGCACCGATCAAGACTGACAGTGTGTCTGACGTGACGTGATGTTCGTGCGGCACTGCCGGTCGTAGGTGCCGATCTATCGAATTGTCTTGTTCCTGATGAACTCTCAGAGACGGCTGCCCCGTTGCTGCCGTCGTTCGCCGCTCTTCCGCATGGTGGAGGGACCACCCCGAGTTGGTGGGCGGGCCGTGTTCACGGCAGTGGTGTACGCGATGACCAGCGGCTGTGCCTGACGGCATCTGCCGCTGACGTCGGCATCTCGCCCGCCACGGTGCATCGCCGCTTCACGGTATGGACCGAGGCCGGCCCGTGGCACTGAGCGCGTTCGGCGACAGTCTTCGCGACGCGCGCACTCTCGCTCCGGCGCCCGGCCTCTCGGTGTCCGGGAGCGCGCACTACGCCGCCGCATGACAGGTCGGGACGCTTTCAAGCGTTCCTCAGCGGACTTTGGCGGCTCTCTTAAGGGTTCTTGAAGATGACCTTCGAACAGAGGTTTCCGCCCTGGCCGGGTTCTAGGCTCTCGAACACCCCCCACAGGTCCGGTGGCCGCGATCGCGGCCACCGGATTCGGGGCTGAGTCAGCCGACCGACCAACCGAGGTGTCCTGCATGGGTTCCCGCCGAGCCGCTCGTCCGTCCCGCTTCCACGCCCGGCCCAGCAGTGGGCCGAAGAGGCGCGGTCCCGCGCTGGCCATGGGAGCCGTCGCCGCGATCGCGGGAGTCGGGATCACCGTGGCCGTCGTCAGCGGCGAGGACGGCGACGCGTCGGACCGTGTCGTCGCGAACAGCACGGACAGGACGCCGGGCGCCGGGGACGCATCCGGTAGGGCGACGCCGCTCGCCTCTGCTTCGGCGAGCCCGAGCACCACGGCGAGCAGCTCGCCGAGCGTGAAGCCGAAGGAGAAGCTGAAGCAATCGGCGAGTCCCGCCCCCCGTGCACGGAAGTCGACCGTCCCCGCGTCGAAGGCACCGGCGGGGACGGCGGCGAAGAGCAGCGGCGGCGGGGCGGCGAGCGGTTCCGGCGGCAGGCTGCCGGGCGGCACCGGATCGGGCTCCGGGACGGGCTCCGGGGGCGGTGGCGGGCCCGAGGCGCAGGTGCTCGCGCTGGTCAACAAGGAGCGGGCCGCGGCGGGATGCTCCCCGCTCACGGCGAACGACCGGCTCACCCGGGCCGCCGACGACTTCAGCGACGTCATGGCGAGCAGCGGCGTGATGTCCCACACCGGCCCCGACGGCTCGACGATGACGACCCGGGTCGAGGCCGCGGGGTACCAGTGGTCGACCCTGGGCGAGAACATAGCCCAGGGTCAGGCGGACGCGGCCTCGGTGATGAAGTCCTGGATGAACAGCCCCGGACACCGCGCGAACATACTCAACTGCTCCTTCAAGGAGCTGGGCGTGGGCGTCCACTTCGGTGACGGCGGCCCCTGGTGGACGCAGGACTTCGGCGCCGGTCGCTGACCTCGCTCCCCCCTGGCCGTCTGCGCCGGTCGTCGGCCCCGCTCCCCCCTTGGCGCCTGCGCTGGTCGCCGGCCCCGGTCACCGCACCCCGCCGCCGGTCCCGTCCGCATCGGCCAGTACGAACGACACCCGCACCCGGGCGCCGCCCAATGGCGCCCGGGTGATCGTCAGTTCACCGTCCGCCGCGCGGGACGCCCGGGCCACGATGTCCAGGCCCAGCCCCGTCGAACCGCCGACGCTCACACCCCGCGTGAGCGCGGCGTCGGGGTCCGCCACGCCCGGTCCCGCGTCGTCGACCGTCAGGAACACGTGACGATCCGCCCGCTCCACGCGCACGGCGAAGGCGGTGCCCTCCGGGGTGTGCCTGAAGACATTGCCGATCAGGGCATCGACGACGGCCGCGAGGTCGTCCTCGGGGAAGGCGACGGGCACCAATCGCGGCGTGAGGGAGCGCTCATAGGGCCGTCCTTGCTTGGTGGCGAGGACTGACCAGAAGTCCAGGCGCATGGCGACCACCTCGGCGACGTCGCACGCCTTCGCCGCGCCGGCCGCCGCACGGGCCGGCCGCGCCGACGCCAGCGGTGTGCGGGCCGCTGCGATGATCGAGTCCAGTTCGCTCTCCAGCTGGCCGGCCGCCTCCGCGACCCGCCGGGCGCTGGGCGTCGACCCCATCCGGTCGGCCTCCAGATAGAGGGCGGTCAGCGGGGTGCGCAGCCGGTGCGAGAGGTCGGCCACCAGCTCGCGTTCGACGGCGAGCAGGTCGAGGACGCGGTCGGCCATGGTGTTGAACGCCGCTCCTGCCTCCTGCAGTTCCGGCGGGCCGTCGGGTTCGACACGCGCGTCCAGGTCGCCGGAGCCGAGAGCCAGTGAGGCGCGCTTGAGACTGCGCGAGGACCGGACGACGCGGGCGCCGAGCCGGTCGGCGACGAGTACCGAACCGCCGACCAGACCCAGCGCGAGCAGCACCATGACGCCCCAGGACGCGGCCACGCCCCGGGTGAGGTCTGCGGCGGGCACGAAGGCTTCCACGACCGCGACCCGGTCGCCCTGCAGGACGACGGGCTGGAGGTAGACCCAGCCGCCGGCGGTGTCCACGGCCAGCGTCTCGCGTCCGCGCACGGCCCGGTCGAGCGCGGCCCGGGGCGCGTGCGGCGTGCCGACGAAGCTGCCGTCGGGCAGACGCACGACGAGTTGGTCGGAGGACCCGAGCTCGGCGACGGCCTGCTGCACGTCGGCGCGCCGGGTCGTGAGGGCGAGCACCGGCGACAGGGCCGACGCCCGCTGCTCGGCAGCCGTGGTGGCCCGGTCCCGTACCTGTTCGCGTACGAGGAGAGCGAGGGGGATGAGGAAGGACAGGGCCACCATCGAGGTGACGGCCAGGGCGATCCCGGCAAGTGCGCGTCTCATGGCGAACTGACCAACTTGATACCCAGGCCGCGAACCGTCCGCAGATAGCGGGGCTTTCGCGCCTTCTCGCCCATTTTGCGGCGGAGTGCGGAGAGGTGGACATCGACCGTCTGGTCCTCGACGTACGGCTGCTGCCACACCTCGGCGAGTATGCGCTGACGGGTGACGACCTGGTCGGCGTGCGCGGCGAGGTAGGCGAGCAGATCGAACTCGCGGCGGGTCAGGGGAAGTTCCCGGCCGGCCAGGTGCGCTGTGCGCGCGGCCGGGTCGATGCGCAGGTCCGCCACCTGCAGGACGGGCCGCCGGGCCGCCTGTACGTCGGCGGGCACGGACCGGCGCAGCACGGCGGCGAGCCGGGCGGCGAGCTGACCACCGGAGAACGGCTTGACCAGGTAGTCGTCGGCCCCCGCGTTGAGCAGCCGGATGATCTCGCTCTCGTCGTCACGGGCGGTGGCGACCAGGACCGGCACGCGGGAAATGCCCCGGATCATGCGCAGCACGTCGAGGCCGTCGAGATCGGGCAGCCCCAGGTCCAGCACCACGATGTCCGGCGGGCTCTGGGTGATCTCGCGCAGCGCCTCGAAACCCTGGTGGGTGGTCCTGACCGCGTAGCCGTGCCCGGTCAGGACCTCGATCAGCGCAGCCCGGATGACGGGGTCGTCCTCGACGACAAGTACAGAGGCCATGAGCGAGCACGTTAGCCGGTCCGTCACTATGGTGCCGTGTCCCGTCTCCTGCGCTACCTGATCATATGGCTGGCCTGCACGGCAGCCAGTGTCACCGCTGTCATCCTCACGATTCACTTCGTGGTGGGGTCGACCCGGCCGACCGCGCCGGTCGCGCAGTCCGCGCCGAGTGTGCCCCTGAAGTCCCCGCGGCCCGGCCCTACCACCGCGAAGCCCTCCCCGAGTCCGTCGGCGAGCAGCCGCAGGCCCAGTCCGCCGCCCCGCAGCAGCGAGCCTGCGACCGATCCCAGCCCGGCGCCCAAGCCCAAGCCGTCACCCACCGCGCGCACCAGCACCCCGCCCGCGCCGGCCGGCACGGACGGCTCGGGATGCCAGGAAGGCGGCGCCGGCGTCTACACGGTGCCGTCCGAGGGCGGCAAGGCCACCGTGCGGTTCGGTGACGACGCGGTGTGTCTGATCTCGGCGGTACCGAACCAGGGGTTCACGGTGAGTACGAGCCGGACCGAGGCGCAGACGCTCACAGTGACGTTCTCGGCGAGCCGCCACCGGTCGGAGATCACGGCCACGATCCAGCCGCAGAGCCGGGCCGACGTCCGCGAGGTGTCCTGGTGACGCCCTGAGGGAACGCACCTTGGGCCGCCGGGCCCGTCATGAAGAAGCCAGGACACCGAACATGACCACCCCGAGCGAAATCCGTTTCCGTGCCATGGAGCTGGAGAGCCGCTTACCCCCGGCTTCCGGGCCCTGCTCGCCGTCGACACCCAGGCCGTGCTCGCTCCGGGCCCGTCCTCGACGGTGATCTCGTCGGGTGGGGCCACGGCCGGCTCGGCCACGAGCAGCTGCGAACACCACACCGGCTGGCATGCGGGGCAGCGCCGGGTCGGTGCAGGAAATCCACTACTGCGTTGCTGAGTTCCTCCGGTGTCTCTTCGGGCAGGAAGTGTCCGGCCCATCTGCGGCATCGCCTTCGCCGACACCGTCCACGGCGACGACCGGCAGACGCGCCTGGAGTCCGGCCGCCGTTACCTGGATGTGCTGCTGAAGGGGCTGCGCAGCCGAGTCGCCGCCCGCCCCGCACAGTTCCCATCGATGCCGAGTCGGTGCGGGGCCGCTTCTCATCGACTTGAACCTGACCATTTTGTTCGGGCAAGTATCGAGCGATCAGCCCGTAGGGTTCGCCGCCATGCAGAGTTGCGATCCCATGCGCCTTTAGCGCCAGGATACGGTCCCACGGCAGTGATGCGGCTCACACATACCTCCGGGAAGACGGAGCCGGATTTCCCTGTTCGGACAAGTAACGACCTTGTGGAGACCCCGCGCGGTCGCTTGAAGAGCTTCCCTTCCCGCGAAAAGAGATGACGATGTCCAAGGCATTCGAGACCTACGAGCTGGGTGGCACGCGCCTCTCCAACCGTCTGGTCATGGCCCCGATGACCCGCAGCCGCGCCTACGGCCCGGGCCAGACCCCCACGCCGTTGATGGCGGAGTACTACGCACAGCGTGCCTCCGCCGGGCTGATCGTCACCGAGGGCGTCCAGCCCTCCAGGGTCGGCCAGGGCTACCCCGACACCCCCGGCATCCACACCGCCGAGCAGGTCGCCGCCTGGCGCCAGGTGACCGGCACCGTCCATGCCCAGGGCGGCGTCATCTACCTGCAGATCATGCACACCGGACGGGTCGGACACCCCGCGCTGACGGGCCTGCAGCCCGTCGGCCCCTCCCCCGTCGCGGCCGTCGGCCAGGTGTACACCCACGAAGGTCCCAAGGACTTCGTCACCCCGCACGAACTGTCCGACACCGAGATCCGCGCCACCATCGCCGACTACGCCACCGCCGCCCGCAACGCCGTCGATGCGGGCTTCGACGGCGTCGAACTGCACGGCGCCAACGGGTATCTCATCCACCAGTTCCTCGCCCCGAACAGCAACCGGCGCATCGACGCATGGGGCGGAAGCCCGGACAAGCGCATCCGCTTCGCCGTGGAGATCGCCAACGCCGTCGTGGCAGCCGTCGGCGCGGACAAGGTCGGCTTCCGTCTCTCCCCGGGCAACCCCTACAACGACATCGACGAGTCCGACACCGCCGATACGGAGGCCACCTACACCGCCCTGGTCGAAGCCCTCGCCCCGCTCAACCTCGCCTACCTGCACCAGCTGGAGGCCCCCGGAGTGCGCGACCTGACACTCCGGCTGCGCAAGGCATGGCCGTCGACCTTCGTCATCAACCCGTTCACCGGCAAAGAGCCCACCGGACCGGCCGAATTGGAACTCGTCGAGAACGGCACCACGGACCTGCTGGCCTACGGCGCCCTCTTCCTGGCCAACCCCGACCTGCCCGCCCGCCTGGCCGACGGTGGGCCGTTCAACACGCCCGACCCCGCCACCTTCTACGGCGGCGACGAGAAGGGCTTCACCGACTACCCCACGCTGGAGGAAGCCCGCGCCTGACGGTTCGGCGACGGGCCCAGCCCTCAGGGCGTGCCGAACCTGAGCGGCGCATACCCTGCTCTCAGGAGGCAGACCTGGGAGCCTGTATGCGGGAGTCGGCGTCGGCGTCGACTCCCGCATACAGGCGCCGCAGGGACGGCCGCACGTGAGGGAGCAGAAGGAAGCACCGTGGAATCCGAGGCAACGCCCCAGGTCCCCGAGACCGGGGAACTCCCCGAGGCCGCACGCCGCGGACCGATCAGCCATGCGATCTTCCGGGTGGCCCGTCTGCACCGCACGCTGGCCGGCCAGCTGCTGCGCGAAGTCGGTCTGCACCCGGCCCAGGAGCTGGTCATGATGCAGTTGTGGGACCGCGGCAGGATGCGCCAGACCGACCTGGCCCGGCACGTCGGCGCTGATGCCGCCACCATGACCCGCACCATCCAGCGCCTGGAGAAGGCCGGCTTCGTGCGTCGCGTGCGTTCCACCAGCGACAAGCGCTCCGTCATGGTCGAACCCACTGCCGCCAGCCAGGCTCTGCGCCGGCAGGTCGAAGACCTCTGGGCCCGCTTGGAGGACTACGTCGCCGGCGATCTCACGGGCGCCGAACTCGGCGATGCCCTCGCCGTCCTCGAACGCCTCGAAACCAACCTCGCCGCCCACACCGGCAACGCCGAGCATTGACGTGCTCCGGGACTGACCGGCGGGCGGCGGCGGGCCGGCACGGGCATCGCCATGTCCTTCGCGCAGGCGCGCGGTCAGGCCCTGCGCTCGGTGTCTGCCGCGCACAACGGCGTCGGCGCTCGCCGTGCCTCGTCAGGACAGCACAGCGAGCGCCGGTCGAGGACCCCTACTCGACGATCTTCAGCAGCTTGTTGGCGGTGCCCTGCGAGGGGTTGGAGATCTTGTCGGCTGTGGCGCCGTCGGTGAGTGCCTTGGCGACCTGTTCCGGCGTGGCGTCCTTGTGGCCCGCCAGGTAGACGGCCGCGGCGCCGACGACGTGCGGTGTGGCCATGGACGTGCCCGAGATGGTCTTGGTGCCCTCGTCGCTGTCGTTCCACGCCGAGGTGATGTCGGAGCCGGGGGCGTACACGTCCACGACTGAGCCGAAGTTGGAGAAGTCGGACTGCTTGTCGTCCTTGGTCGAGGACGCGACGGTGACGGCTTCCTTGACGCGGGCCGGGGAACCCTGCCCGGCGTCCGCGGACTCGTTGCCGGCCGCGACGGCGAAGGTGACGCCGGCCGCGATGGCCTTGCGTACGGCTTCGTCGAGGGCCTCGTCGGCGCCGCCGCCCAGGCTCATGTTCGCGACGGACGGGCCCTGATGGTTCTTGGTGACCCAGTCGATGCCGGCGACGACCTGCTCGGTGGTTCCGGAGCCGTTGTCGTCGAGCACCCGGACGGCGACGATCTTCGCCTTCTTGGCGACACCATGGGCCGCGCCCGCGATGGTGCCGGCGACATGGGTGCCGTGGCCGTTGCCGTCCGTGGCGTCGTTGTCGTTGTCGACGGCGTCGAAGCCGGAAGCGGCTCGTCCCCCGAAGTCCTTGTGCGTAGTCCGTACGCCGGTGTCGATGACGTACGCGGTCACGCCCTCGCCGGCGCCGTCCGGGTAGGTGTACTTGCTGTCGCCGGCGGTGTCGGCCTGGTCCAGGCGGTCGAGTCCCCAGGAGGGCGGGTTGTCCTGCGTGGCGTTGATGCTGAACTTCTTGACCTGCACCACCTTGGCGACCGACGGGTCGGCGGCGAGGCGCTTGGCCTCGGCGGACGAGAGGCCGCCGGCGGAGAAGCCGTCGAGGGCGGCGCTGTATGTGCGCTGGAGCTTGCCGCCGTACTCCTTGGCGAGCGCGCTCTTGTTCACCTTGTCGTCCAGCGTGACGATGAAGGTGCCCGGTACGGCTCCCTTGGCGCCGAGGCCGTACACGGTGCCTTCCGCGGGGGCGGGTTCGGGAGCGATCTGTGCGTGCGCCGTCCCGAAGGTCGTCAGGGTCGCGACGACAGCCGTGGCGGTGAGGACCTGCATTCTGCGTGTGAATGCGCGAGCTGACATCTGAGGGTTCTCCTCGTCACTTTCGTGGGGGGTGTGGGGGGTTCGGACCGGAACTGCGTTCGGCCCGCCTAGAACCTGACTCATTGATGTGCGCAGATCAAGAGCTTCACGCCAACCCGCGCCGTCTCAGCAGGTCAGCAGCGCATGAATCGGCCACCTTCCCCGGCGTGTTCCTTCATCACATGCCTGACGCTCTTACGGACGTTGTGTCGAGAATGTGTGACCATGCGGCCGGAGGGGCGGTGGCTTCGAACAATCTGGGTAGACAGCGCCAGTTCCGCAGCAAGCGATTTCGGACGGGCAGTTCGTAGAATCCGAAAATTGCTGCAGACCGCGCCTCGCAGCATGAACCAGACCGATTAGTTACCCCGGCCTGACACTTCCGCGCGATGTGCCCGACGGCATGTGCTACCTGTCTCAACGACTCGCCCGCGAAATCGCCTTCCTCGCAGGCCGGTTGCACGACCACCCCGTCGCGTGACCCCACTCGACTCCCGGATGGTGATCGCGAGCTGTTGCCTCCTCGGGCGGGCCCGTAGGCTGACCGGTGCCTGTTCCGCTCACGCGAGCCGTGGCATCGCGTCACGCGGCGACCGCTCGCACGAGGCCTCGGCATTCACCCCGCGCGGGTGGGGAAAGATGCCCGCATGACCGTACTCGACGTGGCTCTGCGGGAAGCGTCGGCCGCCCTGGCCCTGCTGCGCGACGCGCGACTTCCCGTCGCACGGTGGAGGCGCGTGGAGACGATCGTGACCCGGCTGGAGGAGGCGATGCGGGACTCCGACGCCGACGCCGTCCTGGGCGCGGCCCGGAACCTGGAGGACTACTGCTCGCACTGGCGTGCACGGCGCGCGGCCGAGCCCGAGTCGACCGGGCCGCCGCCGGCCCTGGAAGAACGCGTCAACCGCCTGATCCATGACGAGCGAACGGGATCCGCCACCCAGCCGCCGGCCGACCCGGACGAGCCCCCTGCGCACCCCGACCCCGGCCAGGGCGCCCCTCGCTGATGGCCCGCACCTCGCTGGTGATCCACATGTTCGCGGCCACGGAGTTCTGTTCCCGCGCCCGCCCGGAGCAGGCGGGCGTCTTCCTGCGCGCCGTGTGGGACGGCTGTGCCGTCCGGCTGGGCATGAGCGTTCCCGCACTGCCCGGCATCGGAACGGACTTCCCTGCTGAACCGGCTTGGACCGGCGCCCTGCGGCTGAGAGCGGCGGTCGAAGACCCGGGACGGTCCGGGCAGTTCCAGGCACTGCTGTACTCCGTGCACGACGTCACCGGCATCGCCGTGGTCCTGGACCCGGCCCCCGGGAGGTCATGGGCCGAACTGGAACGCCTGTGGGACGACGCCGTGCCCGCACTGCCCGCTGCCTCCGCCACGCCGGGCCTGCTGGGCACCGTACGGGTGCACCGCCTGTTGCATCCCGCGTCGCCACTGCCGGACGCCTCGCTGACGGACGCCCTGCTGGAGTTGCGACGCGACCTGGGCACGACGCCGGGCGCCGCCGCCCAGTTCCAGCCACCGGTCCCGCCCGGGTCCTGGGTACGTACGACGGCCGGTTTCGCGCTGTGCGAGGTGCCCGCGAGTACGGCGACGGAAGCCGCCGGCGACCGGCGGTTGCTCGCGCTGGCTTCCGAGAGCGCGGAGGAGGCGTTCGACTGCTGGTCCTGGGTCGACGGCACGTCCCGGCTGGCGCCGTTGACCCGATACCTGCTGCACGCGAGCAAGCTGCGCTACGAGGCCGGGGTGCACGCGCGGTCGCAGGAGGCGTCGCACAGCGCTCAGTTCGCCGTGGACGCCCAGGTCGAGATGCTCACGGAGTTGTATCCACGAGTGGTCGCGGGCCGCGTGGCCACGGGGAGGCTGCTCGACGCCTCCGTCGAACTGGCCCGACTGCAAGGGCACTCGGCCGGCCTGATCGCCTCACTGGGGCGTGTCTGGGTATGGCCTCCTCCTCCCCTGACCCCACCGATCGGTACGCGAATCCACGACCGCCGGAAACGCCCGGTACCGCAGACCCGTCCGACCACGCCAGCCCTGCGGATCTCGTGCACGGCGCCGTGGCTCTGCTGCGTCTCGCGGTCGACGCGACCCGTCCACCCACACGTCCCCGCCACACCCTGTACCGGGTCGCGCTGGCCCAGGCGCTGTGCCTGACCGAGCGCTGGTCCGATCGGCCCGCCCTCATCGAGGAAGCGGAGCGCTGCCTACGGGAGGCGGCACTGAGCCCTCCCCTCGGTGAACCCCACCGCATCGCCTACCTCGCCGCCCTCGTCGGCTTCCTCACTGATCTGGCGGACCGCACGGCCGGCCTGGAGTACGTCGACGAAGCGATTCGCACCGGGGCCGCCGGGCTGGCGGAGGACACCGAACCGTTCCAGTCGATCGCTCTGCTCAGTGCCGTGGCCCGGGCGTTGCACAGCCGCTATTCCGCCACCGACGCCCTGGCGGACCTGCGGCGGGCGGTCGAACTGGAACGTAAAGCCGTCATCCTGGCGCGGGACCACCAGCCGACCATGTACGAGTCCGCACTGGGGAGCCTCGCGGTCTCGCTCAACGACCTGTACGTACGCACCGAGGACGAGCAGTACGGAACGGAGGCCGCCGACACCCTGCGCGCCGCGATCGACGCCGTCGGGCCCGGCCTGGAAGCGGGGGGCCATGGAATCGAGGTTCCTGCTGGCCGCCACACTCGCCACGCTGGCCCGGCTCACCGAACGGCCCGACTACCTCGACCAGGCGTTCGAGGCGCTGCGCGCCGTCCGGCCCGGCCGGCCCGACAAGACGGGACTGCGGGCCCGGACGCACGGCCTGGCCGGGGAACTGCACCGGCTGAGGTACGAAGCCACGAGGGACCAGCGGGAACTGTCGCGCAGCGACCGGGCCTACCGCCGCGCCCTTGCGCACCTGCCCGAGAACAGCCCCGACCTCGGCACGTACTTGGCAGCTCGTGCCGTGACATGGTTCACCAGGTGGGAGGCAACGGGGAACCCCAGGTTCCTGAAACGGGCCGCGCCTTTGTACGAGCGGGCGATGCACAGCACACTCCTGCCCGCAGGGCACCGGCTTCCCGCAGCGTACGGTTACGCGCGCAGCCACGCGCTGCTGGGCGACGCGCGGGAGGCGCTGTCCGGCTACCGCACGGCGATGGAGCTGCTGCCGCTCGCCGCCTGGCACGGCCTGCAGCGCGACGACCGCGCGCATGTGCTCGCCACGTCCGTGTTCCATCTGGCCCGCGAGGCCGCGGCGACGGCCCTCGACCTCGGTGAGAAGCACCTCGCGGTCGAACTGCTGGAGGAAGGCCGGGGCGTACTGATGCGGCAGTCCCACGACGAACGGGCGGGTACGGAGCTGCCGGCCCGCGATGTCCCGGTGCCGCTCCGTGAGAAGGTCCGCGAGAAGCTTCACGAACTCAGCTCGATGCGCGAGCAGTTGGATTTCGCGGGTGGGGTCCCGGGAGTTGGTCCGGATCGAACGGCGGCCGGTCTCGCAGGCGCCGCCGCAGCCGCTCTCGACGGAGACGACCGGCAGCGTCTGCATCGGCGCTGGGACGCGTTGGTGGACGAGATCCGGCAGGTCGAGGGGTGCGCCGACTTCCTCCGTCCTCCCTCCTGGCAGCAGCTCGCACCCGCCGGCGAACACGGTCCGGTGATCGTCGTGAACATCGCGGAGGCGCGTGGTGACGCGCTGATCATCACCTCCGAGGGCGACCTGGAACTCGTTGAGCTCCCGGACGTGACCCGCGCGACTGTGAACCGGCAGGCGAGGCTGTTGGGCCGGGCCCAGGACCTGCTGGGGGAGGATCCACCCGAGGCCCACCCGGTGTTCCTCGACGTCCTCCGCTGGCTGGGGAGCCGGATCGCCTTGCCTGTTCTGGAGCGGCTGCGGCGGGTGGAGCCGCACTTCCGGAACAACCGGGACGGCCAGGGTGGATCAGAGAGCAACGAGCCTCGCGCCCGGATCTGGTGGTGTCTCACCGGGCAGCTCTCCTTTCTCCCTCTGCACGCAGCACTGCTGCCGGACGGCACCTGCGTCGCCGACCACTGCGTCTCCTCGTACACACCCACCATCCGCGCCCTGCTCGCTGCCCGCGCCCGGCCCGCCGCAGAGCGGCCTCCCCGCCTGCTGCTCGCCACCGTGCCCCATCTCGACGGCGGGAACCGGCCGTTGCCACACGCCGGTGAGGAGACGGCCCGACTGACACGGCGCCTCACTCCGGCGGTGTCACTCGCCGGCTCACAGGCCACCCGCCGACGGATCCTCGCGCAGCTCCCCACCTGCTCGTGGTTCCACTTCGCGGGCCACGCCGAGCAGCGCCCGCCGAGCCAGGGCGGGGCCGCGCTCTACTGCTGGGACGCCGAGGACCCGGACAGCGCCCCGCTGACCAGCGCCGACATCGCCGGACTGCGCTGCGAGCGTGCCGAGTTGGCGGTCCTTTCGGCCTGTGAGACCGCCCTCGGAGACCCCGACCTCGCCGACGAGGCGGCCCATGTCGCCGGCGCCCTGCAGACCGCCGGATTCCGCCATGTGATCGCCACTCTCTGGCCGGTGAGCGACACCCGCGCGCCACAGGCGACGGACCGCATCTACGAGGCACTGACCTCGGGAGACTCACCCGCGACCGCCGCACACGAGGCGCTCGTCCTGTTGCGCGGCGCCCGGCCGGACGCCCCCGTGCTGTGGGCGCCGTATGTGCACGTCGGTCCCTGACACCGCCCTCAGCTCTGCGCCTCGGAATCAAGGAGCGCGAGCCCCTGTTCCCAACGTCGTCGGCGCTCGTCCTCAGCTTGGTCCCACCAGGGGGTACCACGTTCGCCCAGCGCGACCTTTGCCTGGTGCACGCGTGCACGCGCTGCCCTCTCGGTGGTCGCATCGCCCGCGGTCGTCGCCGAGCGCACCGCCCGACGAGCCGACATGAGGTGATGCCGGAGACGCGCTGCGATCTCCTCGGGGAGGGACGGATCGGTTGCGCGCCACTTCCTTCCGCCGATGACGACGTAATGCCCGTCGGGGGTAGTCTCCGGTGGCTGGTGTGCATTCACGCGAACGATTCTGCCCACCCTCGTCGTGCGAGCGGGCTAGGGTGCTCGGCATGGCGTTGGATCAAGACGGCGTGATGCTGCCGCGGCTGCGGCCGGCGGACGTTGCGCGGCGCGGCGTGGCCTTCGGCCTGCTGATCGTATGCGGCGATGTTCCGCTCCACGTCTGCGATCTCGGGCCCGAGGGGCATTCCCTTCCGGACTTGTGGGTCGCGACATCACTCCGGCGCTGACACGCCCAGGTCGCGACGCATCATGGTCCTCATGGCGCGCAGCATGTCCCAGATCTCAGCCTGGGCATGGAACGCGTCCGCCATCGTCTCCCCTGGCTCAGGTTCTCCTCGTTCCATGCGTTTCACCTGACCGTAGACCTTGTTGAGGGCTTGGTTGACCGTGCTCGCCCGTGCGAGCACATCGTCAGGGGCAATCATCTGTGCTGCCGAGTAGCGGTCGCGGTGAGCTCTCTTCGCTTCTTCGAGTGCATGCTTGTCGGCTTCCTCGACACCGCCTTCCCGCAGGAGATGCAGATGACGGTTGAGAGCTGTGGTGAATTGCCGTGCGTCCCGATTGAGTTCCGCGTAGCAGGTACGTCGGAGGAGCAGGTACTCGCGGACGTCCTCATGGTCCCGGACCAGCTCGAGCTCCCTGCGTCTCGCCCGCTCGGCAGCTCGCTGGGTAAGGAGCGAGCCTCCCAGAGTTCCCGCCACGCCTGCCACGGCGATGATCACCGCGCTGAGATCCACGGACCCCCTCCCTCGAAGCCGTCGAAGCCCCCGTCACGGCCCCTCCGGCGGGTTCATCATGTGAGCACAGCAGGTGCGTTCTCAGTAGGATCGTAAGGGTGCCGAAGCCGACTGCAGGAAGGGCTGCGCCCGTGGACGGGGGCCGCAGGCTCGCTCAGGTGTACCGGCGCTTCGGGCAGGTGGACGCAGCCGGGACGTCGCCGCTGTACGAGCGCGTCGCCGTCGCCCTGAGTGAGTGCGAGGAGGTGCTGCGCGCCATCGAGGCGGTGCCGGCGCGTAAGCGGCACCCCACGATGATCCTCGCCGCGCTGCACGACCTCGCTCTGGCCGGACGTGCCCCTGCGCTTGCCGCGGCCTATGCCGCTGAGGATCGTGACGCCGCCGCCGACGCGGCGATCGGCACGCTGCTGCACATGACCGACGATGTCGTGGCCATCGCCGTGCGGCGCACGATGCGACCCGACGAGACCGGACGCCACACCGTGCTGTATCCAGCCATTGCCGAGGCGGCGCGCCGGGCAGGGGCGCGTGCGGTCGGGTTGATCGACGTCGGCCGCGCTGCCGGGCTCAATCTCCATGTCGATCGCGTCGGCATCGAGTACAGCGACGGCCGATCCGTGGGCGACCCGTCGTCTCCCGTGCAGATGACGTCGTCGGTCGTGGGAGACCGGCCCGTCCCGACGCTTGTGATGCCGCAGGTCGTGGCCCGGGTCAGCGTCGACGCCGATCCGGTGGACGTGACCGACGCGGGCGACAGCCGGTGGCTGCGTGCCTGTGTGTGGCCTGACCAGCCGGAGCGTGCCGCGGCACTCGACGCGGAGTTGGCGTTGGCGGCGGCTGTCCCTCCTCTGCCCCTGCGTGGCGCCCCCGTCGAGGTTCTGCCCGACGCCGTCGCGTGTGTGCCCGCAGACGCGTTGCCGGTCATCACCACGACGTGGGCCCTGTCCCACTTCCCCCTCGAGAGCCGTCGCCGCTTCCTTGAGCGTCTCGTGGAAGCGGCGGCCGGGCGACCGGTGGCGTGGGTGTCAGCAGAGGGCGTCGGAGTCGCGCCGACGATCCCGACCCTTGGCGATCGCCGCGCTTCCGGCCACAGCATCATCGGCATCGCTGTTCTCGACCGGGCGGCTCGGCATGCCGAGGCCCTCGGCCGCTGCTGGTCTCGTGGCCGTCTGCTGTCGTGGCTGGCGAAGCAATGAGGCGGTTCCAGACCCGAGTAGCAGCCCCAGTGCGCCGACCTTGGTTCGCTGCTTGTGCTGGAGACAGTAACCGGCATGGCCGACGTGGTGCTCCCCGACAGTTCCTCGCTCCAGTGTGTTCACCGCCGGTACAGTGCGCCACAAGGTTGACGGGGGGCGACATGAGCGGTGGTGCCGGGAGTTCCGTGCCTTCCGTTGCGGTGCGCGGGCGGGACGGGAGCGTTTGGCTCGACGGTGATGTGGTCCAGCTGACCCAGGGCGGTCTTCGGCGACGCATACCGCTCATGGCAATCCAGGAGGTCCGGCTCGCCACGAAGCGGGCACGGTGCGTCGAGGTCGTCCTGACAGCGAGCCCTGACACCACCGCCACGGTGTACCGGCTGGACGGCGGCAGCGCGAAGTCGGCGGCCTGTTTCGCGGAAGTCGTCAACGGAGCGCTGCCACCGCGCACCCCCGGGACCCCGCCCCAGGACGGCGGGGAACTCGTCGAGTTGATCGGGGCGGTTGCCGGGGCGAAGCCCGAAACACCGGCCAGGCGCAGGCGAGCCCTCCTGGTCGTGGTGCCGGTACTCCTCGTCCATCTCGGCGGTCTGACCCTGATGCTTGTTGCGGGCGATCCGGCCCGGGCGATGCTGTGGGGCCTCGGCGTCCTGCCCCTGGCGTTCGGGGCGCTCATCCTCACACCGGGTGTGACGTGGGTGTACGACTGGCTGGTCCTGAACCGCCGGGGCATCTCCGTCATGGCCACCTACGCCCGCGGTTTCGGGACCAAGCGGACCTTCACCTACGCCGATGTGGAAGGCCACAAGCACGAGATCAAACCGTACCTTTCCCCCAGGCACTACCGTGGCGACCCCTCGCGGATCGAGATCGTCTTTGATCCCCAGTGCCCGAGCCGTGCCAGGCCGGCACTGCCCGGCCGGCACGTCGCCCTGCAGGCGACGGGACCTCTCGCCCTGGGCCTGCCGTTCTTCGCCGCCGGTCTCTTCCTCGTGCCCTATCAGATGGTCGACTTCCTCCTCTCGTAAGGCCGGGTGATTGCCGGGTACCGTTGTCCGTGCGCCACGGAAAGGAGCGCCTCTCCCCCACTCCACCTGCATGGAACCCCGCCAGACGGGGCAAACGGTGTCTCTGAAATGGGGAGGATGACATGGCCGTGACCGAGCAGTCCGTTGAGCCCGAAGGCCCGAACAGCACTTGCTGCCAGCGGCACGACGGCCCGCATGCGAAACCGGAGAAGGAGGCGCCCGAGACACCGCATGAACGGGTCAACAGACGCTGGAACGAGATACTGCAGGAGACACGAGTCACTCAGACTGGCGTGCAGATTCTCTTCGGTTTTCTGCTCAGTGTCGCCTTCACACCGCTTTTCAGGGAACTGGAGGCCCTGGACCGCGGCATCTACGTCGCCACCGTGGTGCTCGGTGCGGCGGCCACCGGATCGCTCATAGCGCCGGTCTCCATCCACCGCTTTCTGTCCGGTCAGCGCATGAAGGACGACGTGGTGGAGATCGCCGCCCGCTTGATGATGTGCGGCATGGTCCTCCTCGCCCTGACCATCGGCTGCACGCTCCTGCTGATACTCCGTTTCGTCGTTCCCGGTGTGCTCGCCGAAATGCTGGTCGCCGGGGTGATGCTGTGGTTCGGGCTGTGCTGGTACGCGCTGCCGCTCTGTCTTCGGCGCCGTGCCGATCGACGTTCCCGCGCAGGGGACGCCCAGCGCACCCCGGCCGCCGGGGGCGGCCCTCTCGTGCCGTGAAGTGACCGCCAGAGCAAGTACCCGTGTCCGCGCGGTCCGGGCGCACCCCATACGCCTGGTGCGACGAGCCGCCGTCACCCCTGACGAGCCGCCGTCACCCCTGACGTCGGCTCGTCAGGGTGACGGCGGTGGTGTCCGTATCCGTGTCCCCCGTCTTCCCGTGTCCTCGGTGTCCTCGGTGTCCTCCGTCTCCGCGGTCAGGCCAGTCCTGACCTGGGCGAGGTAAGCCAGAGAGGCGTTCAGGGGGTCGTCGTGAACCGATCCCATACGCGGTGTTCGGCCATGAGTTCCTGCATCCGCTCCAGTACGGGCGTGCTTTCCCGGCCGACGATCACACCTGGGGCATCCGCCGGGATGCCGAGTGCTTCCAGTGCGGCGTCGCCGCCCGCCCAGGCACCGATCGCCTTGCCGTGGCGGAACGCCTCCGACAGCAGCAGGCTCACCCTCGGATCGACGGCCCCCCGCGGACCGGTGGGCAGGGCCTTGGCATCGCGGGAACCGTGGGCGTCGCCGCCCGCCGTGGGTGTGCCGGCCAGCAGCAGCGCGTCGAACTCGATGGACCGCGCGGTCGCGAAAGTCCTCTGCACGGTCACGGCGTCGTCACCCGTGCCCAACTTGCCGCCGTTGGGCGCGATGACCAACGGCACCATTCCCGCGCCGAGAACCGCCTCACGCACCGCGCGCACACCGTCCAGGTCCCCGTCCGGGCCGGTGACGATGCCGATGAGGCGGCCGTCGGTGGGCCAGGACTGCCCGACCTGCGACAACGCGGGGCTCGGTTCGACATCGGCCGGGGGCACCGTCGGCTCGGGCGCCGGCAGGCCGAGCCCCTCGGCCACACCGGCGCACAACTCGGCGTCGATGTTGGCCAGCACCTGCAGTGCCCGCTCCTTGACGGCCTGCTCGTAGCACTTGCCCAACTCGAAGGTGTAGGCGCCGATGATGTGCTCGCGCTCCACCGCGCTCATGCTGAGCCAGAACCGGCGCGGCTGGCTGAAGTGGTCGGAGAACGACTCGGGGGCCTCCCGGACCTTCGTCGCCTCCGGCACCCGTACCGGTGTCTCGATGTACGCACCGGTGTTCGCCCCGGCGAGGAACGGGCAGCCGCCGTCGAGGGAGTTGGGCCGGTACGGTGCGACGCCCCGGTGCACGGCGTCCTGGTGGTAGCCGTCCCGCAGCATGTCGTTGACCGGCGAGTGCGGCCGGTTGATGGGGATCTGCGAGAAGTTCGGACCGGCCAGGCGTGTGATCTGGGTGTCCAGATAGGAGAACAGCCGTCCGGCGAGCAGCGGGTCGTCGGTGATGTCGATGCCGGGCACGAGGTGACCGACGTGGAAGGCCACCTGCTCCGTCTCGGCGAAGTAGTTCGACGGGTTGCGGTTCAGGGTCAGCAGCCCGATCGGCTGAACGGGGGCCAGCTCCTCGGGAACGAGATTCGTCGCGTCGAGCAGGTCGATACCCTCGAAGGTCTGGTCCGGGGTGTCGGGGAAGGTCTGGATGCCGAGCTCCCACTCCGGGTAGGCACCCGCCTCGATGGCGTCGGCGAGGTCGCGGCGGTGGAAGTCGGGGTCGACACCGCCTGCGATCTGCGCCTCCTCCCACACCAGGGAGTGCACACCGAGCTTCGGCTTCCAGTGGAACTTCACCAGCGTCGTGGAGCCGTCGGCCGCCACCAGGCGGAAGGTGTGGACGCCGAAGCCCTCCATCATGCGGTACGAACGCGGGATGCCCCGGTCGGACATGTTCCACAGGGTGTGGTGGGTGGCCTCGGTGTGCAGGGTGACGAAGTCCCAGAAGGTGTCGTGCGCGCTCTGGGCCTGCGGGATCTCCCGGTCCGGGTGCGGCTTGCCGGCGTGAATGACGTCCGGGAACTTGATCGCGTCCTGGATGAAGAAGACCGGCATGTTGTTGCCGACGAGGTCGAAGACGCCCTCCTCGGTGTAGAACTTCGTCGCGAACCCGCGCGTGTCCCGCACCGTGTCGGCGGAGCCCCGGGATCCCAGCACCGTGGAGAAGCGGACGAACACCGGCGTCTGCGCGCCCGCCGCCAGGAACGCCGCCTTCGACACGGCGGACGCCGTGCCGTAACTCTTGAAGACGCCGTGCGCCGCCGCGCCGCGGGCGTGCACCACCCGCTCCGGGATGCGCTCATGGTCGAAGTGCATCACCTTCTCGCGCAGGTGGTGGTCCTGCAACAGCACCGGCCCGCGCGGGCCTGCCTTCAGCGAGTGGTCGGTGTCGTACAGCCGGGTGCCCTGGGCGTCCGTGAGGTAGGCGCCCGACTGGGCCACTCGCGCCTGGGCCACGCCGGTCGCCTGCCCGGTGGGCGACATGGTGTCGGGCCCGCTCTGGTCCGGTTTCGGCGGCAGGGGCTCGCACTGCTCCGTCGGTTCCGCGACGCTCGGGGACTGTGGCGCCGGCTTGCCGGGAACCCCCTCATCCGGTCCCGCGCCCGCGCCCTGGATGGCTTCGCTGACCTTGTCTGCCGCCCTCTTGAGGGGATTGGGCTGGCTCATCGCTATCGTTCCTCTGCTTCAGCCGGCCATGGCCGGCACGGCCACGTAGATCGGATGCTCCGAGTTCCGGCGCCGGGTACCCGGCTGCGCCGGGCGAATCCCTGGTCATGCTGACGGCGCGACCGCCGCCAAGCTCTCACGTCGCTGATCCCCGCGCACCCGGTCCCTGTCAGGGGGGTGAGGGCGGTGCCGTGTCGTCGACGGGCCCGGTGATTCGGCGTCCCGCCGGTCACACCCGCTCGCGCACCACACCACGAAGATGCACCACCTGACGGCGAGGCCGATCCGTCTTTGCCACGGCACGGCGTGCGAGTGCGGCGGGCCCCGCGCAGAAGGAAGCCGGGCGATGGTGTGGCCGGGGACCGACAAGGTGTCCGGTCGCCTTGCCCGGCCTCTCGACGCGGTGTCAATTGTCCGGCCGCGGCTGACGCGGCATGCTGCCTCCATGCCCCTCAAGACGATCCCTCCGCTCTCCCGCCGTACGCTGCTGCGAGCGCTGGGTTCCGGCGCGGTGCTCGGCGGACTCGCCGGGTGTGGTGTGCCGGCCGCGTATGTACGTCCGGGCGACCGCGCCGCCACCGATCTGTCCTCCACCGACCAGCGGCTGAACTGGGCGAACTGGCCGCTGTACATCGACACCGACGACGAACGCCCTTCGCGGCGGCCCACTCTGGAGGCCTTCGAGAAGCGCACGGGGATCGAGGTCGAGTACGTCGAGGAGATCAACGACAACGACGAGTTCTTCGGCAAGATCAGCCCGGCGCTGATGAACCATCAGTCCACCGGCCGCGATCTGATCGTGATCAGTGACTGGATGTGCGCGCGGTTCGTGCGACTGGGCTGGGTGCAGGAGATGGGCCGGGACCGGCAGCCGAACGTCACCCGGTACCTCGACCCGCAGTTGCGGTCGCCCGCGTTCGACCCCGGCCGCAAGTACACGGTGCCGTGGCAGTCCGGCATCACCGGAATCGCCTACAACCGGCGTCGGATCGGCCGGGAGATACGGCAGGTGTCGGATCTGTGGGCGAGCGACCTGAAGGGCCGGGTCACGCTGCTGTCCGGTCTGGACGAGGCCTTCGCACTGCTGATGCAGGGCAACGGCGTCGACATCACCCGATGGACGGCCGACGACTTCCACACCGTCTGTGACCAGGTGGAGAAGCAGGTGAAGAGGGGACAGATCCGGCGCTTCACGGGCAACGATTACATCAAGGACTTGTCCAGTGGTGACGTCCTGGCCTGCCAGGCGTACTCGGGGGACGTGATCCAGCTCCAGGCCGACGATCCGGACATCGAGTTCGTCGTCCCCGAGGAAGGCGCGGAGCTGTGGGCGGAGTCGCTGATGATTCCCAACCTCGCCCGCCACAGGGCGAATGCGGAGCGGCTCATCGACTACTACTACGATCCCGAAGTCGCCGCCGAGCTGGCCGCCTGGGTCAACTACGTGTGCCCGGTCCCAGCCGCCCAGGACGTCCTGGCCTCCGCCAAGGACGAGGAGAGCGCCGCCCTCGCGGAGAACTCGTTGATCTTCCCCGACGAGGAGATGCGCAGCCGGCTCGCCGTCGCACGGGACATCGACTCGGAGGAGCGCGTGGAGTTCGGCAGGCGGTGGAATCGGATCGCGGGATTGTGAGGGCGGCGGCGGTGAGCCGGGCGGGGGGTGAAGGGGCGGCCTTCGACCGCCGTACCCGGGTCGGCTGTGCGGCGTCGACGCATCGTGAGTGAGCAACGGTGAGCGTCGCCGCCACGGCGCTCGTCGTCGACGACCATCCACACAGGACGCCGATCCGGCGACGTTCCTCGGCGTTGAGCCGAACACGTACCGACGCCTGAAGCTCTCATGGTCAATGGCGCCGGGCTGCCACCAAGCTGGCTGCGACGAGTCTGGTGTGCTGGTCGTCAGGGCCGAACACCCGAATGCAATCGGCCAGGAGACGCTCGTACAACTCGACGGCCCTGCCCCGATCGCCCGCTATGGCATGCGCGTTGGCCAGGTTGTCGTACGAACAAGACTTCGCCCAAGCCGCTCTACTCACTTGGAAGGTGCCGCGTTCTTGCCCTTCTGGTTCTTTCGCGCGTGACCTGGCGGGTGGGCCTGGGTCTTTGCCTTGTTCTTCGTGGCCGTCTTCACAGCGGTGCGCTCCAGATCGGCCTGAGAGGCGGGATGGGGGCTGTGCTCTGAGCTGTCAGAGGGGGAATGCGCGGTCCGGATGGGGGCGGGATCGCTCAGCGGCTGGTCTGAGGCGGAACGGGAACGCGTAGGTGGCGTCGTCGATGCAGAGGGCGTGTCGTCGCTGTGATCGGCGGTGCCCCGCTGTGTGGAAGGGGCGACCGCATCAGGGGCGGACGGGGCCGCCTCGTCCGTCGCGTCCTTGTGTGAGAAACCGTTGGCGGCCACCAGGCCGGAGGCCAGAACCGCGGCCAGTGCGGCCGCTGCTCCGCGCGTTCGGACGCGGGCGCGTGTCGGGGCGGACCGCGCGATCCCCTCCGGGCGTCCCGTCGTGGCGCTCGGGCTGCCGGGCTCTTTCCCGGCGAACGGCACAGCCCGGTGCGTGTTGTCGGTGCCGGCCGTTGCGGGATCGCGAGGAACGATGCTGAGCGCGGGCCGGGCGCCGGGGTCGGCGGAGCTTGCCGGGCTCGTCGCGGGCAGGCGCGTCAGAGCCCGGGCGCAGTCGTACGCCGTGGGGCGAAGCTGTTCCTCCAGGCTGGTCATGTCCCGCAGGAGAGTGGCGAAGCCGTCGGGCAGGGAGTCCGGGAGGGTGGGCCGGCGGTGCAGGCGCGCGATGGCGGCCTCCAGGGGGCCGCCGTCGTACTCGAGTCGGCCGGTGACGCTTTCGAGGAGGACCAAGCCGAGGGCGTAGATGTCGGCGGGCGTGCCGACGGGCCTGCCCAGCACCTGCTCCGGGGACAGGTAGGCGGCCGTGCCGGTAAGGGTGTCGGCGGCGGTGTGGGTGGTCGCACCCAGCAGCCGGGAGATGCCGAAGTCCGTCAGATGGGGCCGTCCGGAGGCGTCCAGGATGATGTTGGACGGTTTGACATCCCGATGGACGATCCCCTCCTCATGGGCGTGGGCCAGCGCCTCGGCCAGTGCCGCGCCGAGTCCGGCGGCAGCCTCCCACGACAAGGGGCCTTCGGCGATGCGGGCTTTCAGGGTACGACCGTCGATCAGTTGCATGACCAGGAAGGCTTCGCCGTCATGACGTCCCGCGTCGAAGGCGGTCACCAGTCCCGGGTGCTGCAGGCGGGCCAGGATCACCGCCTCACTGCGGAATGCCTCCTCGGTGTCGAAGCCGGTGCCGGGGCGGAACACCTTCACAGCGACCGGTCGGCGCAGCCGCAGGTCGAACCCGCGGTACACGTCAGCCGCACCACCGGAACCGATCAGCGCATCCAGACGGTAGCGGCCCGCCAGAATCCGGGCACAGCCTCGAAGGGCCCGGATTCCCCGTACCTCGCGCAAACCCATCGATCTCCCCACTCCACACACTCACGCCGCTCGGAGACCCGTCGTCGACGGGCCGCCGAACGCAGGTACCCATTCAGCCGCACCTTGCACAACGCTCGGCGCGAACCGCAGCACCCTGCCCTCACGGCGTCTGCACCACCGAGACCAGCGCCAGCGCCTCGTTGCGGTGATGCTCGGCGATTGCGCGCATGGATGCCCGGTCGGGGAAGTCCCCCTCGAGCAGCCGGAGCGGTCCTGCTGTCAGTGACAGTCGCTGGACGAGCGTATAGAGCGCGAGCCTCTCCTCGTCGAGCCCCTGCACCACCAACCGTCGGTGTACACCTTCGGGGTGACGGAGCCGCAGGAAGACGTGCTCCCACTCGACGTCGAAGTACATCAGGTCCTCGATGTCGATCAGAACAGGATGACCGGCAGGGTCCACCAGTACGTGGTCCAGTCCCAGCTCACCATGGACGACGGAGTACTCGGCACGCGGCCGCACCGCTGCGGTGAGTGCGAGGAGCCGTTCCTCCAGCAGGTCGCGGGCGTTCGCGATCCTCGCGTCGCGCGCAGCCGCCTCGGCCAGGCAGTGCAGCCCGAAGTCGAGGGCGGCCGTCTCGCACGACGTCCCACGCGACACCCCGCCCCCATCGATCAGGCCCACCTTCCCGAAGGACGGATGCCGGTGTCGTCCCATCGCCGTCAACGCTTCGGCGAGGCGCGCCATGGCCGGTTCCGCAGCGCGCGGATCGCGGTTGAGCAGGTCCAGCAGGTTCTCGCCGGGGAAGTCCTCCAGGATCACGAGGTCGGCCGGACAATGAGTGTGATCGCTGTCGATCA
Source organism: Streptomyces sp. NPDC047880 (assembly GCF_040706515.1). NCBI lineage: Bacteria > Bacillati > Actinomycetota > Actinomycetes > Kitasatosporales > Streptomycetaceae > Streptomyces > Streptomyces sp. NPDC047880. Next base: position 103,779 of record NZ_JBEZOK010000007.1, read on the forward strand.
GGTGGACCTCGGGGACCCGCAGGCCCAGCGAGTCCAGCCGCGCGTGAGCGGCCTCGAACAGGGCGAGACCTACCCCCGGCGAGAGGGGGTTGGTGAGGTCGTCGTCGCCCTCGGCCGTCGGCCAGTAGTTCTCCGATTCCGCCCAGAGGTAGGCGATGACGGTCGTGGCGTCGTCCATCGTCAGGCGGTAGACGCCCTTCCTGCTGCCGCCCGCGAGCCGCTCGACCGTCTCGAGCCGCCGCCCGCCGCCCAGCGCGCCCCGTGCCACCTCCGCCAGATCGTCTCGCGTCACCGTTCGGGGTGCCATGCCTCGACCCGCCTTTCCACTCGACAACTGGCGCACCCTATGCGGGCCACCACTCGCTGCCGAGCGATTTTCCGGAGCCGGGTGCTCTGGCGGATCAGGCCCAACCACCCCGGCAGGGGCGTGGAAGGGAGATGCTCAGCCGGTCCTTGCTCCGGGATCGCCGACCGGTGCGCCCGCCGCGCCGCACGGCCCCGTGGGGGGGGAGCCCCACCGGTCGGGTCCGCTCGAACGGAAAGCCCCGACCGGACGGGGGGGATCACGGTCGGGGCGGTCTCGATGTGGGTGCGGATGGCGGTCGCCTCTCGGCGAAAGGCTCCACAGGGCTTCAGCCGAACGATCGTCCCTGTGGGCGAATGGTGAGGCCCGGGGACACTGTCCCATCCGCACCCACGGTTCGTTCAACGGGCAACCAATGGTGGTTGTTCCCCGGCCTGGCTCGCGTGTGCGGTGATCCGCGCCACTCCCCCATGCCATCCGGCCGCGAAGGGCGAATCCGGAGCCGAGTCACCTACTTGTGCGCTCACGGCGATCTGTGCGCCACAGGCCCTTCCCTTGTCATGCACTCATCTGAAATCTTGCGTCGACCCATTTCAGCCCACGGCCCGGCCGGCGCCACCCACTGCCCCGGGCCTTCGGAGGATGCTGTGACAACCCCCCGCATATCCCAGCACCGTCTCAGACGGTCGCTGCTCTCCCTCGCCGCCGCCGGAGCGGCTCTCGCGCTCGCCACGCCCGCCGGCGCGGCCGATGTGGACACCGGCCTTCCGCCGGGGCCGGCCGCGGCGCGCTCCGTCACGCTCGCCGAGAGCGCCGCCGGATGGGCGGCCGGCACCCGCTCTTACCTCGTCATCGCCGCCCCCGGCGACACCACGGCCGTACGCAACGCCGTGGCTTCCAACGGCGGTTCGGTGTTCGCGCACTACGACGCGATCGGCGTGGTGGTCGCACACTCCGCGTCGGCCGGGTTCGCCACCGCGATGCGCTCCGTCGCAGGCGTGCAGAAGGTGGGGGCCACCCGCACCTCGGACGTCCCCGCGGACGCCTACTCCCCCACCCTGCCGAGCGCTCCTCCGCAGTCGGCCACGACGCTCACCGAGACCGCGCGGTGGGACATGACCAGGATCAACGCCGACAAGGCCTGGGCCGTCAGCACCGGATCGGCGTCCGTCACCGTGGGCGTTCTCGACACCGGCGTGGATGACCGGCACCAGGACATCGCGCCCAACTTCGACGCGGCCGACTCCGTCTCCTGCGCCTACGGCAAGGCCGACGCCCGCGCCGGCGCCTGGCGTGACGTCGGCAGCCACGGCACACATGTGGCGGGTACGATCGCCGCCGCGAAGAACGGCAAGGGTGTGGTCGGTGTCGCGCCGGGAGTGAAGATCGCCTCCGTGCGCATCGCCGAACCGAGCAGCAGCATGTTCTTCGCCGAGAACACCATCTGCGGGTTCATGTGGGCCGGCGACCACGGCTTCGACGTCACCAACAACAGCTATTACACCGACCCGTGGATGTTCAACTGCCCCGACGACCCGGACCAGGCGGCCATCATCGAGGGTGTGCGCCGGGCGCAGGAGTACGCGGAGGGCAAGGGCTCGCTGCAGGTCGCGGCCGCTGGCAACTCCAACTACGACCTGTCGGACAAGCGCACCGACAACTCCAGCCCGAACGACTCCACCCCTGTCAACCGCACGATCACCAACGCCTGTGTCGACATCCCGACGGAGCTGCCGGGCGTCGTGACCGTCGCGGCGATGGGCAACGGGAACATCAAGGCGTCGTACTCCAACTTCGGCCGGGACGTCATCGATGTGGCGGCCCCGGGCGGCGACGGAGCCTACGGCGTCTACTCCACTCTCCCCGGTGGCAAGTACGGGAACATGAACGGTACGTCGATGGCCTCGCCGCATGTGGCCGGCGTCGCCGCGCTGCTGAAGAGTGCCGATCCTGCCGCCACCCCCGCTGAACTCCGCGCGCGGCTGGGCACCCAGGCCACGGACATCGCCTGCCCGTCCGACAGCCGCTGCACCGGCACCACCGCGAAGAACGCCTTCTTCGGGGAGGGCCAGGTCGACGCGCTGAAGGCCATCGGTGGCACCCCGCCGCAGCCCGGGCGGTACTTCGAGAACACCACCGACGTCACCGTCGCCGACAACGCCACGGTGGAGTCACAGATCTCCGTGACCGGCGTGGCGGGCAACGCCCCGGCGGCGTTGAAGGCCGGTGTGGACGTCAAGCACACCTACCGCGGCGACCTGGTGCTGTCGCTCGTCGCCCCCGACGGATCGGTCTATCCCCTGGAGGACTTCGCCGACGGCGACAGTGCGGACGACGTGGTGAAGACGTACACGGTCGACGCCTCGTCCGAGACCGCGTCCGGGACGTGGAAGCTCCGCGTCCGCGACATCGCGACGCAGGACACCGGGCGGATCGACGCCTGGAACCTCACCTTCTAGCAACGCCCGCCGCCCCATCGCCCACCTTGCGCAACCTATCGACATTCGATAGTTTCCCATCGTAAGTCGATTGAGGGATGGGCCATGGGGAAGCTGACACTGTGCGCGCTGCGCGCCGTGCTCGTGGTGTTGCTCGTCGGCACCGTGCTCGTACAGGCGTCGATGGTGTGGGCGCTGGTCAGCGGGAACGACCCGGAGGACGGGTCGCTCCCGCTGACCCCGCTGCGTGTGATCACGATCCTGGGCCTGGCGTCGGCCCAGGCCGCCCTGGTCTGCGTATGGCGCCTGGTGACGATGGTGCGGCGCAGGACGGTGTTCTCCCGCGCCGCCTTCCGGTACGTGGACGTCGTGATCGGCGCGATCGTGCTGGCGGCCCTCGTCTGGTTCGCGGTCACGATTCTCAACGCGCCGGGCCAGCGGGCCGACCCGGGCGTCACGGTCATCATGGGCGGGATCGGCCTGGCCATCCTGGGGGTCGCGCTCATCGTGCTCGTCCTGCGGATGCTGCTCGCCCAGGCCGTCGCGCGCGACGTGGAGGCCTCGCGGATGCAGGCCGAGCTGGACGAGGTGATCTGATGCCGATCAAACGTCGGCGTCGAGGTGACGTCCCCGGAGAGGATCTCCGTCGTCGGCCGGTCAGCGGCATGAGCTGACACTTCGCGGGTATGCGTGGCCCGTGTCGTACGAATACTCGAAGAACCCGGCGGACTCCACGGACCAGGAAGCGGAAGGCAACGGCCGCCATCCGGTGTCCACCGGCGTCGCTCCCGCCTCCGCCGCGTTCGACGACGACACCGGGATCGCCGAGGCCCGGGACCTCGCCCGGACCTTCTTGACCCGGGTGCAGTCCGAGCACGGACTGCCGGTGTCCGGCCGGGCCATGGGCATGGTGCAGCTCGTCGTCAGCGAGCTGGTCACCAATGCCCGCAAGTACGCTCCCGGCCCCTGCCTGCTGACCCTGGACATGGTGGGCGGGGCCGTGCGGATCAGCGTGTGGGACAGCGGTACCGAGCTGCCGACGATCCTTGCCCCCGATCCCGGGCGGATCGGGCAGCACGGCCTCGAGATCGTGGCAGCGGTCTGCGTCGGCTTCGCCATCCACCGTGAGCCGGTCGGAAAGCGCGTCACCGCCGATGTCATGCTCGCCGACGACCCCGGCGGGTCCGCGGCCGGCCGCCAGATGCTGTAGGACCACCGCGAACCGCCCGGGCCGACGGAGCGCACCCGGACCCTCGGAAGTGGCGACCTGCCGCCGCGCCGCGGACGCGCCACCTACCCGGTCGCCACGATGCGCTCCACGGCGGCCGTCACCAGCGCCTCACGCTCCGCCTCCGTGAAGACGTCCGGCAGGGTGAGCTGCTCGACGATCAGCCAGTTCAGCGTCAGCATCAGCAGCTTGACGGCCGTGGCGTCGCCGGGGAGGCCGGAGGCCTCGTGATAGGCGACGTTGGCGTCGACGTCGGCCCGGACCCGTTCGGTGAGGACCTTGCGCAGTTCGGGGCGACGAGTGGCCTCGAGACGCAGTTCCAGCAGCGCCAGGTAACCGGTGCGGAAGGCGGCGATGCGGCCGACCAGCTCGCGCATCAGTCCTACGTAGGTCTCCCGGTCACGACCGGCCTCCCGCTGCCGGGCGATCGTCTCCTCGTCGGGCTGGAGCCGCTCGTAGACCCGGGCGCCGGCCTGGGTGAACAGGTCGTTGCGACTGGCGAAGTAGTTGGACGCCGTACCGACGGGGACGGCGGCTTCGGCATCCACGGCCCGGAAGGTCAGGCCGCGCGCACCCTCTCGGGCCAGCACCTCGATCGCCGCGTCGACGAGAGCCGCGCGCCGCTGGTCGTTCCGCCTCACCATTGACACCACTCCATGTGTAGTACTACGTTCAAACCACTTCAATCAGAGTACTACATGTAGCGCTACCAGGGGAGATCACCGTGCGAAAGCTCGTCTACTACATCGGTGTCACGCTCGACGGCCGCATCGCGGGCCCCGGCGGCGAGTTCGACTTCTTCCCGCAGGGCGACGACCAGCAGGCCGCCGCCTATTCGACCTGGGTGAACGCGCTGTACCCGGAGACCGTCCCGACTGCCTACCGCGCGGCCGTGGGCTTGGCTCAGGCTCCCAACCGGCGCTTCGACACGGTGGTCATGGGCCTAGGCACGTACCGACTCTCCCTCGACAACGGGATCACCAGCCCCTATGCGCACCTGCGCCAGTACGTCGTGTCGAGCACTCTCAAGCCGGACACCGCCCCGGCCGTCACCGTCGTGGCGGGCGACCCGCTCGGCCTCGTCCGCGAGCTGAAGGGTGAGAGCGGTGCGGGCCAGGACATCTGGCTGTGCGGAGGAGGCCGGCTCGCGGGCACCCTGCTGCCTGAGATCGACGAGCTGCTGATCAAGACCTATCCGGTCGTCGCCGGGAGCGGAATCCCGGTCGTCGAGGGCGATTTCGACCCCACCGTCCTCGATGTCGCGGAGCGCACCGCGTTCCCCAACGGGATCACCCTCACCCGCCTCACCCGCCGCTAGCTCACACCCCCTGCACAGACGGGTGGGGACCGGCACGGTCACTCACGCTCCACGGCTGGGCCGGCCGGCTTCAGTAGTCGAGGTCGATGTAGTCGATGTCGTTGATGGCGACGTCCGAGAGGCCGGGCGCGCGGGTTCCGCCGTCCTGGAAATAGGTCTCCCTGAATCCGTCGGCGATGATCTGACGCAGTTGCCGGTCGTCGGCTCCTGCTTCACGGGCGTCGAACAACTGCTGCGCGTACGCCGGGGAGAGGTGCACGGTGAGGCGGCGGAAGCGGCCGTCGTCGGTGGTGCCGATCGGCGCCGTGTAGCCGAAGCGTGCTCGCGTCTCCACCGTGATCCCGCCCCTGGAGGCGGCCTCCTTGCGTCGGCGTCTGCGGACCTGGGGCTGCCACCGGGACCGGACGGCGGCCTCGATCCGCTGCTGGATGTCCTCCGGCGGGCGCTTGCGCTCACCGGTGCGGTAGCGCTCCACCGATCGCTGGCTCACCCTCAGCTCGGCTGCGACGGCCCGGGTCGTCTTCAGCTGCCTCAGCAGGAAGTTGATCCGGCCCTTGAGGGTCTTCGGTGGAGTGCGGGTGAAGGCCTCCTGGTCGGCGCGCTCGATGGCGTCGTCGATTTCTCCCACGGCGTGCGTTCCTCTCGCAGGTCGGCCCTACTCGCCTTCGTCCAGGACGGCGTCGCCGCCCTTGACGTGGCGGGCGGGGTTCAGGCCCTTCTCCATCAGGTCGACCGCCCAGAGCATCTCCTGGACGCCTTCGGGCTTCGCCAGGCCCGGCGAGGGACCGAGGCGGAAGCCGCCGGGCTGCGCCTTGCCGGAGGCCGCGTAGGGGAGGAAGTCCAGCGGCGAGGGGCCGGGGCTCGGGTAGACGACGCAGTCCGACAGCACCGCGAGCGGGTACCGGCCCGTCAGCTTGGCCATGTTCAGCAGCTTGCGGTGCATGTTGACCCGCGCCTTGGAGATGACGGCCGCGCGGATGTCCGGGCGCCAGGTGGGCCGTTCCAGAGCCGGCCAGCGTTCCCCCTGCTTGTAGTGGCGTCCCTGGGGGCGCTCACGGAGCTTGCCGATACCGCCCTTGACCGTGGCCTTGATCGCGGCGAGGACGGCGGCCAGGGCGGGGTCGGCGTCCTTGTGCCGCTCCATCGCCACGAGGAACTGACGGTCGTCCAGTTCGCGGGTGACGCCGAGGTCGGCGAGGGTGTCGAGGTAGGCGCTCTTGAGCCGGTCGTGCCACGGGTCCAGGTACGCGCCCGTGTCACGGCGCAGGTAGGCCTCCAGCGGCTGCACGTTGTAGCCCAGTTCCTGGGCGTAGGCGACCGTGTGGGTCTGGTACCAGGCGGGGCCGGACGGCCGTACACCGGTCGGCGTGAAGGGGCTGGGCAGGCGCGGGTCCAGTTCCACGTGGCTCAGATCGACGAGCCAGGAGCCGGGGATCTTCGGATTGAACCGGGGGCCGACGAAATGGTCCGGGCCCGACAGTCCGACCGTGAGCCGGGCGGCCGCCGCGAGGAACGCGGTGTTCAGGTCCAGACCGACCGCGTAGGGCAGATGGCACTCCTCGTCGCTCAGCAGGTCCACCTCGCGCACCCACTGGTAGGCCTCCTCGTCGAGGAAGCCCCCGCTCCAGCCGGAGTCGACGACCACGGGATGCTCCGGGGTGGCCTCGGGCGGCGCCGGGTCCACCGGTTCCGTCCCGAGCGAACCGGGGTTGTGACCGGGCACCCAGTTGCCCGTGGTCTCGTCCCGGACCGCGCGGGTGGGCGGACGCAGCGCCGTCATCAACTCCAGGCCCGACACGGCCGTACTGCCGCGGGGGGTGATGACGCGCCGGGCGTAGACGCCGAGCACCCGGGCGATGTCGGCAGGTTGCATCTCCGCCACACCAGGCCAGGACCGCTCGTCCAGGGCGTCCCACGACAGGACCGCCAACTGCACGCACTGCCGCCGGCCTTCCCGAGCCTTGCGGTAGATCCGGGCCCAGGGACCGAAGCCACGCTGTGTCAGCTGCCACCCCGCCTTCAGCACCTGCACGACGACCGGGTGATCACCGGGCAGGCGCAACGAACGACGCTGCTCGTGCCCTTCCAAGCGCTCGGGCAGTCCCAGCCGCACCGCGGCAGCCGGAGTCAACACCACCAGCGGGTCGGCGTCCTTGCCGTTGCGGTGCAGGCGCGGCGCACCGAGGCCGGACTCGCGCAGCGTCCACTCCGCCAGCTGCGGCACGGAGGTGGCGGGGCAGTCGAGAACGATGCCGTCGACGCCGTACGCCGAGCCGTCGCCGTCCAGCACGGCCAGCGGTCCGTGGGGGTAACGCGGGTCCGCGGCGGGCGCTGCGGTCGTCTTCGCGCCGGGCCGTCGCGATGAGGTCACCGGGCGACGGGCCGGGCGTGCGGATGCGGTCGGCTCTTGCGGCGATGCGAGGGCCGTCCGGGCCGCCGGGGGCTTGGTGGACTGCGCGGCCACCTGCGGAGGAGGCTCCTGGTGGGCGTCGGCGGAGGTTTCGGCGGGGACAGGGGCCGAGGCATGGGCAGGCGTCGGAACCGGGACCGGCGTCGACGGTGTTGGGGTGGGGGCGCTGTGAGCGGGGCCGGCCTGGACGGGCGCGCCGTGCACGGGCGCATCGTGAGCCAGGCTGCCGTGAACGGCTGCGCCGTGGGCGGGGTACCGCGCCGCCCAGCCCTTCAGCAGCCGCTGGTACGCCTCCAGGCGTGGCGACTTCGGCTCCGACCTGCCGTTCTCGTAGTTCTTCACCGTCTGCGTGGAAGTCTTCAGCGCGAGCGCGAGACGCGCCTGGGTGATGCCGGCGGCCTCCCGCAACCGGGCCCGCTCCGCGGGTGGGGGGAGCTGCGGCTCCTCCTCCAGCAGCGCGTCCACGGACGCGAACAGCTCTTCCTCGGAGGCCACGTCGATCTCCTTCAGCGCTTCCCGGGTCCCTGCGGACCTTAGCCCAGAATTTATCCCACTCCTTTAACCCTGTCGGATGGCGGGGTGTCGGCGGAGCCCGATCGGCGCGTGCATCACCGCACCGTCTGGTTGCGCTTCGCTTCCGCGGCCTTGAAGTAATCGCCGCCCTTGCGCTTGACGTCGTCCGTGCCCCAGGCCTGCTCCACGACCGCGGCGGTGGTGCCGTCTTCGTCGGCGTGCGGCCGCAACGGTGCCTTGAGCAGCCTCGGTATGTGCTTCGAGCAGTGGATGTAAGCCTCTTCGACCTCGACTTCGACCCACATCTGGGGGCGGCGCCCGGGCAGCGGATCGACGGGCAGGCCGGGATGGCTGCGGCGCATCGTGTCGTCGGGGACCAGGCGGGCACGGCCGTTGACGTGCAGGCCGATACGGTCCTCGGAGAAGTCGATCATCAGCAGGCCGACGTTCGGATTCTCCCGGATGTTGCCGAGGGAGGCCATGACGCCGTTCCCCCGGTACTCGGGGTATGCGAGGGTCGCGTCGTCGAGGACGTGGAGAAAGCCGGGCGGACCGGCCCGGAACGTGCTGTCGCACTGGCCCTGCGCGTCCGACGTGGCGAGAAAGAACATCTCCTGACGGGCGACGAACTCCCTCATTCTGGGGTTGAGCCGGTCCAGCACCTGCTCGTCGTAGAAGCGATCAGCGCGGCCGGTGGTGCCCAACTCGCGCTGCATCTGGTGCTCTCCGTGGCTTCCGGGCCGGTCCGCCCGCTCATCCTGGTGCAACGGTCCTCCTGCAAGGCGCGTCAACGCCCGTGTCCGAGTCCTGCTCCGGTGGTCTCTCGGCGCAACTGACTCTGCCGATCCCCGCGGAGGCCGAATAGCGCCAGCCGGCCACGCACACGAGGGTAGAGCAGGCTCGTGAACACTCCGGCACGCCCCCACCGTCGGCGAGGTGGTTCGGCATTCCGGCGTCTGGACGGACGCGTTGCGGCAGTGGCGCGGGACGGACGGGCGAGTGAGTACTCACTCATTGACGGAGTGAGTACTCACTCCGTAGTCTCGGAGTCATGACAGCCCCCAAGGAGAACCAGACCACTCGCCGCCGCGCTCCCGGGATGTCGCCGGAACAGCGCCGCGAAATGATCATCCAGACCGCCATCCCGCTGATCGCCGAGTACGGCGCGGCCGTGACGACCGCGAAGATCGCCCGCGCCGCGGGCATCGGCGAGGGAACGATCTTCCGGGTCTTCGCCGACAAGGACGAGTTGCTGCAGGCATGCGTGGCCGAGGCGCTCTCCCCCGACCACGCGGTCCGGGAACTCGACGCGATCGACCCGTCCCAGCCGCTGCCCGAACGGCTCGCAGAGGCAGCCGAGGCACTGCAGGCCCACATGTCCAGGATGGGAGCGATCCTCGGCTCACTGGGGCATCGCGGAGGCAAGCACCCCGGCACCGTGCGCGGCGCGGGCCGCGAGGAGTCGACGGCCCGTATCCGCGCGGCTCTCGTCGAGCTGCTGGAGCCCGACAAGGCCGCGCTGCGCAGGCCGCCGGAGCAGATCGCGGCCCTGTTCTTCGGGCTGCTGTTCACCCAGCCACGTACCGACGACGAACCCGATCTGACCCCCCTGGAGCTGGCGGACGTCTTCCTGCACGGGGCGCTCTCGGCAGGTGCCGCGTGAGCGTACGGAAGAGACGCCTTGGGGTTGCGGCCCTGGGAGTCCTGGTCCCTGTCCTGGTGTGGCTGGTCGCGGACCCGCTGCTGGGGCACCCGTTACGGATCGTCGACGGCGCGCGGACGCTCGACATCGGCGCCGGCCCCGTAGCGGTCGTCGCACTGCTCGTGTCCCTCTCCGGCTGGGGCCTGCTGGCAGCCCTGGAGCGGTTCGGGGTCCGGCACGCCCGCCCCATCTGGACCGCGGTGGCCTGCGCCGTACTGGCCCTGTCCTTCCTGCCGTTCACCGGCGACGGCATGGACGGCGGCACCCGGGCATCCCTCGCCCTCATGCATCTGGCGGTGGCGGCGGTACTGATCCCGGGGTACGGCGGCAGGACCTGCTGTGCGGCAGCCGTTACCGCCGGGGCGTGACCCGCCGGAAGCCGTTACGCCCGTGGTCCAAGGCTGCGGCCCGGTGGACAGTCCGGTGGGCCGGGATCACGCCCCGCGGGACGCGCCGGGGCCGTCGGTCAGGGAGATGCTGGCGGTGATGCGTTTGCCCACCGGCTCCCGCTGCACCACGAAGTCCTCGACCACGGCCTTCACGATCTCCAAGCCGTGCTGGCCGATCCTGCTCGGGTCGGCGTCCCGGGGTGCGGGGACCGTCGGGTCGCTGTCCCACACGGAGATCTCCACGGTGCGGGCGGTGACCCGCAGTTCCAGCAGGACGGGCCCGGGAGCGTACTTGCGGGTGTTGGTGACCAGCTCGCTGACCACCAGCTGCGTGAGTTCCCTCGCCCGGGCGGAGACGGGAAGGTGCTGCTCGTCACTCGCCCGGTCGAGGAAGGCGACGGCGTGGTGGCGGGCGTCCGCAATGCAGCTCGCGTCTTCGCCCAGGGCGTACCCGACACGCATGAGATGGTCGTCCGGCGTTGTACAGCCGTCACCGTCGGCATCAGATTTCACTGGCCTCGCCCTCACTCCCCGTTCACGCGCGCCGGTACCCGTTTCGCCGCCCCGCATGCACGGAGGTGTTGTTCGGCACACCCGCACGGGTGCATGTGGCCGGGTCCGTGGGGCAGAATCAGTCGCGCGCATTGTGATCGGGTAAGCCTAAGCACAGATGAGGAGACGGTGTCCCCACTTGAGGAAGCAGACCGGCCGGGCCGGCTGCACGCCGAACACCGCATCGCCGGAGGTATCCGTGTCGTGACGTTGCGGGGCGAGATCGACCATGACGTCCGGGACGTGCTCAGCGAGGCCCTGCGGGTCGAGGACGAGGCGGTCCCGCCGCGGATAGTGGCCGACCTCAGCGGTGTCACCTTCATGGACTCCAGCGGCATCAACGTCTTCGTCGCCGCCCACCAGCAGGTGAGCGACGCGGACGGGTGGGTGCGCATCGCCGGCGCTCAGGAGTCGGTCCTCCGCGTCCTGCAACTGGTCGGCGTCGACACACTCATCTCCTGCCACCCCACCACGGAGCAGGCCCTGATCGCCTGATTCACCTCCGATCGCGGGATCGTGGCGCCTACGGACCGCAGCCCGGCCGGCTACCGCCTTTACGGCCATGACGCCGTCCCGCGCTTGCACCTCGTGGGGACCCTGCGGGCCCTGGGGGTGGACCTGCCCACGATCCGCAGGGTCGTGGGCAGGGAGCTCTCGCTTCCCGAGGTCGCCGCGACGCACGCCGAAGCCCTGGCCGTGCAGATCCGCGTCCTGCGCCTGCGGCATGCGGTGCTGAGCTGACGGCGGTGGCCGAGCGCTGGTTCACTACCGAGGAGACGGATCTCCTGCACCAGCTGGCCCGGCTCTCCGAGGAGGGGCAAGCGGGAATGCTGGTCGGCAGCGGACGGGTAGCCGGAGTTCGTGAAAGGGAACCGACTCCCGGCAGCCGCCGACCGGCAGCTACGGATGTGCCTTCCCGTTGGGTGGTGGTGCTGTCAGGAAAGGATCTCGACGTACCCGTCGCTGCCGTGCACCCGGATCCGCTGCCCGTCCCGGATGAGGCGGGTGGCCCGGTCGACCCCCACGACAGCCGGCAGGCCGTACTCGCGTGCGACCACCGCACCATGGGTCATCAGGCCACCCACCTCCGTGACCAGACCCGCGATGCCGACGAACAAGGGTGACCAACTGGGGTCCGTGTAGGCCGTGACCAGGATGTCGCCCGCCTCCAGATCGGCGTGCGCCATGTCGAGGATGACGCGGGCCCGGCCCTCGATCGTCCCGCTCGACACCGGCAGACCCACCAGGGCACCGTGCGGCACGTCTGCACGCCGGTACGCCCCGTTGACGGTTTCGCCCTCGGACGTGAGCACCCGGGGCGGTGTGAGCGCGTGGTACGTCAGGAACTCGTCCTTACGCCGACGGATGAGCCCGTCGTCCACGTGGTGCGAGCGGACGACGTCCTGGAGTTCATGGAACGTCAGGTAGAAGATGTCCTCCTTCTCGGCGAGCACTCCGGCCCGCACGAGACGGCCGGCCTCCTCCAGCAAGGCCCGCTTGTAGACGAAGTAGCGGCTGATGATGCCGTACTTCGGGTACTCGCGGTAGCCGATGAAGGTGCGGACCCGGTCGATCATCCGCTTGGTCTCGGCGGCCTTGGTCTCCCCGTCGGGCAGGGCCCGCAGGCGGGACAGCACGTCGTGTTCCTTCTGCCGTGCCTCCTGGCGGCCCTGCTCGAACCGGCGTGCGGCGGCGCCCGGTTCAAAGTTTCTGACGTTGTCCAGGATGGCCGGCACCAGCGTGCCGGGACGCTCGCTCCACCGCGGCCTCGTGATGTCGATCTCCCCGGCGCAGCGCATGCCGTAGCGGTCGAGGTAGATCTCGATGGCGTCGCGCGCTTCGGTGCCGCCCGCCAGCTTCGGCAGCTCGTCGAGGAAACCGTCATCGGCGGCGGCGTTCTGCAGGAACGCCACGACCTCCGGATGGGGGCGGATCACGTCCGCGACGTCGAGCAGCGCCAGTCCCATCTCGGACGTGACGTTGTCGGGCGCGGACAACGTGAGGGTGTCAGCCGCGTTCTTCTCCCCCAGCCATTCCTGCAGCTTGTCGTTGAGCCACCAGGTGGCCTCCATGCCCGCCATGATCGCCTGGATGCTCAGCGGATCGCTGAGCACCTTCTTGTGCTCCTCGAAGGCCTCCCACAGGAAGTCGAACAGGTCCGGACCGGTCTTCGTCGCGATGTCGCGCCGCAGGGCGGCGAGGGACGTCCGGCTGCGCTCGATCAGCCCGGTGACGATGGCCGGATCGGTCTCGATGGGGGTGGGCGCACCACCGGCCCGCGCTCCGGCGGGAGCCGGGTCCGGGAGCGAGGGGACGAAGCCGTCGCGCGCGAGGACGGTTTCCAGCGCGTCCCGGGTCAGGGGATCACCTCTGCCCACGAGGTCCAGGAGTCCGGTACGGCTCGCCGGCGAGGACAGGGCCCGGGTGGCGTCGACGAACAGCCTTCCGCCGGCGTCGGTCATCGGCGCCATGGCCGTCAGCTTCCAGACGGAGAGTCCCAGGGGCTTCATGGGGTCGGTCATCATCTGCTGATGGCCGACGGAGACGTAGACGTGGTTGTCCTCGTCGTCGGTCTCGGGGACGGGGTAGAGCGTCGTGATCGGCCGGCTCTGCACGACCTGGAACCCGTCGTCGCCGAGGCACCATTCGATGTCCTGCGGACGGCCGAAGTGTTCTTCGATCCGCCGCCCGAGCCGCACGAGCTGCACGACCTGCGCATCCGTGAGCGCGGGTTGCCGCTGCTGCCGCGCTTCCACGGCCACCTGCTGCGTGCCGCCGTCCGGCAGGGCGTGAACGGCGCGCCGCTTGGCGGCGATCGTCCTCTCGACGACCTCGCCGTGGCGCACCTTGTAGACATCCGGGTTCACCAGGCCGGAGACCAGGGCCTCGCCGAGGCCGAAGCCCGCGTCGACGGTGGCGACCTTGCGGTTGCCCGTGACCGGGTCGGCCGTGAACAGGACGCCGGCCGCGTGCGGGAAGACCATCTTCTGCACGACCACGGCCATGTCGACCGTACGGTGGTCGATGTCGTTGCGCTGACGGTAGGTCACCGCCCGCTCGGTGAAGAGCGAGGCCCAGCACCGGCTGACATGCCTGAGGATCGCCGCCGGGCCGACGACGTTGAGGTAGGTGTCCTGCTGGCCGGCGAAGGAGGCGGTCGGCAGGTCCTCCGCCGTGGCGCTGGACCGGACGGCGCAGGCGGCTTGTTCGCCCAGCCGGGAGTGCGCCCCGGTGATCGCCGCGGCCAGGTCGTCGGGGATGGCGATCGCCTCGATGGTCCGGCGAAGCCGCTCGGCGAACGTGCGAGCCGACTCCCGGTCGTCGGGGTCCGAGCGCGCCAGCTGATCCAGCAGACCCTCGATCGACGGCGATTCCTTCATGATCCGCCGGAAGGCCTCTGTCGTCACGCAGAAGCCTCCCGGCACGCCGATGCCGTCGATCCGCGTGAGGGCGCCCAGATGGGCGCCCTTGCCGCCGACTACCGCGAGCTGCGTCTGGTCGACCTCATGGAGGTCCAGCACGTACCGCTCGGTCATCGCGATACCTCCGGTTCTGTCGACTTCCTGGACGAGCACGTCCCCATGTCCGACACACGCACCTCGTGTCCCCGTTTCCGCAGGTTGTGGCTTCGGCCGACGATTGTGTGGCAGGACCGGGGCCTTGCCGCAAGCCCCCCTGTGCGCTATAACTTGGGAGAGGCAAGGAGAGATCTCCTTGCCCTTTGTGCTTTTTGGGACCGCTCCTGCTGTTGTGACCGCTCTTGCCGTGCGGCTCCCGTTGAAGCGGCTGTCACGCTGCACATGACCTTGACCTGGCCTCACGTCCGGCCGTACGGGCCTGTTCGCCCCGAACGGTGCCGGCAAGAGCACGCTGCTCAAGCTGATCGCCGGTGAACTCAAGCTCCGTACCGGCTCGTTGTCGGTCCAGGGGGCACTGGGCCACCTCCCGCAGCGCCTTCGCCTGACCGGCGGGCTCACCGTCGCCGAGGTTCTCGGCGTCGCCGCTGTGATCCGCGCCCTGGACGCCGTCGAGTCCGGGGACGTCAGCGAGGAGCACTTCACCGCCATCGGCGACGACTGGGACATCGAGGAGCGCACCCGCGCCCAGCTCGACCGGCTCGGCCTGGCGGGCCTTCCCCTGGACCGCAGCCTGAGCACGCTCAGCGGCGGGCAGATCGTCTCGCTCGGTCTCGCCGCCCAGTTGCTCAAGCGTCCCGACGTACTGCTGCTCGACGAGCCGACCAGCAACCTCGATCTGGAGGCCCGCCACCAGCTCCATGACGTGCTTTCGGACTTCAACGGCTGTCCCGACCGACAATCTCGATCTGGTCAGTGCCGGCCGGCTGGAGAACGCGCTCAACGCCTACCAGGGCGCCTTCCTGGTGCTCAGCCACGACGAGAGTTCCTCGCCGATCGGGGTGAACCGCCGGCTGCGCCTGGCGGACGGCACGCTCACGGAGGCGGGAGCCCCCGAGGTGTGAGCCATCGGCACGTGCGACGGCCCGCGCAGGAGGCCCTGGGCTCCAACGGCCCCGGGGCGGTCGTGGTCACCAGCCACGACCGCTGGCTGCGCCGGCGGTGGCGGGGCCGCGAGCTGCGCCGGGAACCGGACCGTGCGCGGAGCGCGACGACGGGGGCTGAACCGTGGAGACGGGCGAGCTCTGTGCAGGTGCACCGGCTGAGGCGGTGACGCATTCCGCATCACGGGCACCCATCGCCTGAAGCCCTGAGCGGGCCGGGCCTACAGACCGAGGTCGAGCGCGAGGCAGGAGTAGTACTTCCACGAGCTTTCGGGGCCAAAGGCCTGCACCCCGCCGCCCGGCCTGGCCTCCACCTCTTCGGCCATGTCAGCGAAGCGGATGCGGTCGGGAAGCTTTCCGTACCGCGCCCGCCGTGCCGCCGCGGCGGCGTCCGTCGCCAGATCCCTGTCCATGACCGGTCTCCCCTTCGCGCATCACGCTGCCATCCTGGACGAGCATCAGCCTGCACCTTGCCGCGTCACCAGTCAAGACGGTGACGGCAACTTCTCCGAACGGGTCAGACGGTGATCGTCTTGTACTCGGTGTAGGTGCGGAGGCCCACCGCGCCGTACTCGCGCCCGATGCCGCTGGCCTTGGAGCCGCCGAAGGGGCCGTAGAAGCCGAGTGGGGCGTCGTTGACCGTGACGGTGCCGGCGCGGACATGGCGGGCGACCGCCAGGGCGCGGGCCTCGTCGGAGGACCAGACGCCGACGGAGAGGCCGTACTCGGAGTCGTTGGCGATGCGGACGGCGCCGCATTCGTCGTCGTAGGCGATGACGACCAGGACCGGGCCGAAGATCTCCTCCCGCGCGATGCGCATGGAGTTGTCGACATCGGCGAAGACCGTGGGCGTGACGTAATTGCCCTTCTCCAGACCCTCGGGGATCTGCGGGTCGCCGGTGACCAGGCGCCCTCCTCGATGCCGAGCCGGATGCAGGCACGCACCCGCTCCTGCTGGTCGGGGCGGATCATCGGGCCGATGAAGGTGTCGGGTGCGGCGGGGTCGCCCACCTTCAGCGACTCGACCAGCTCTTTCAGCGCGGTCACGACGTCCTCGTAACGGCCGCGCGGGGCGAGGACGCGGGTCTGGGGGATGCACGACTCGCCGTTGTTGAGCAGGGAGCCGAACTTCAGGCCCGGGACCGCCTTCTCGACACCCGCGTCCGGCAGGATGACAGCGGCGGACTTGCCCCCCAACTTCATGCTGACGCGCTTGAGTTGCTCACCGGCGATCGAGGCGATGCGGCGTCCGGCCCGCGTCGAGCCGGTGAAAGCGATCTTGTCGACCTCCCGGTGGGACACAAGGTACTCGCTGGTCTCCCGACCCACGGGAAGAACGCTGATCACACCCTCGGGCAGGGTCCAGCCGCTCCAGCAGCTCGACGAGGAAGCCCATGCTGAGCGAGTTCTCCCGGGACACCTTGAGGACGGCGGATCGGAGGGCTCCAGGGTCTCCTCCCAGCCGAACTCCTCCGCCGCCTTCAGATAGGCGTTGGCCTGCCGGGTCAGGCCGGCCTGACCGGCCCGGGTGAACCACCCGGCCGAGCCGCTCTCCAGCGAGATCAGGTGCGCGATCCGTTCCGCGCTCTCCTCGCGCAGCGCATTGAACCGCCGCAGGGCGGAGATCCGCTCCCCGGGCGCGGCCGTACGCCAGGCACCCGCCTCGAACGAGGCCCGCGCCGCCGCGACCGCGCGGTCCACGTCGGCCGGCTGAGCCTGGGCCGCCCGCCCGATCACCGACTGGTCGTGCGGTGAGGCGAGGTCGAGGCAACATTAAATGCCACACCAATGTAGTGCTTACAGCTCCCCGTGCCGCGCGCCGGTGCCATGAACGACGAATGGCCGGGAAGGGCGACGCCCTTCCCGGCCACGCCGCCGCGCGGAACTAACCGCGCCTGGGCAGCCGCCAGTTCGGGCGCGGGAAGTGGCAGGTGTAGCCCTCCGGGTAGCGCTGGAGGTAGTCCTGGTGCTCCGGCTCGGCCTCCCAGAACGCGCCGGCGGGCACGACCTCGGTCACGACCGGGCCCGGCCACAGGCCGGAGGCCTCGACGTCTGCGATGGTGTCCAGGGCGACGCGCTGCTGCTCGTCGTCGAGGTAGAAGATGGCGGAGCGATAGCTCGCACCGATGTCGTTGCCCTGCCGGCCCCGGGTCGTCGGGTCGTGGATCTGGAAGAAGTACTCCAGGATCGCGCGGTAGTCGGTGGCGGTCGGATCGAACACGATCTCGATCGACTCCGCATGCCTGCCGTGGTCGCGGTAGGTGGGATGGGGCTTGTCGTTGTCGCCGCTGTAGCCGACCCGCGTGCGGATCACTCCGGGGAGCGAGCGGATCAGCTCCTGCATGCCCCAGAAGCAGCCGCCCGCCAGCAGCGCCCTCTCCTCGACGTCACTCATGGCGCATCACCTTTCCTGCCCGTATCCGTCCGCACTCGACTGCAGTAACCATCTTGACAGGTGACGGGCCGGCCTGTCACGGCCGGGCCACCTTGCGGTACGCCCCTGCGATCCGCTACACATCAGTGACAATTAGATCTCTTACAGCCACACAGGCGAGGCACTAGTCACCTCAGGTTCCACGAGGCGCCGCTAGACTCGGTGCGGTGAGAGCCGACGCCGCGCGCAACCTGGAAGCCGTCCTGACCACCGGAGCGCGCATACTCGCCACCGACCCGGGCGCGAGCATCGCGAACATCGCGGCCGAGGCGGGCGTGGACCGGCGCACCGTCTACCGGCGCTTCGCCTCCCGCGAGGACCTCCTGGCGGCGATCCACGCGTCCCGCCTCACAGCCATCGAGCACGCCATCGCCGACGCCCGGCTGCGCGAGGCCCCGGTCGCCGTCGCCCTGCACCGCTACGTCGAGAACATCATCGCCGTGAACCGCACCTGGCCGGTCGACCTCGCCCGCATGCTCGCCGACGACGGCGTCCGCGCCCGCCGGGACGCCTGCGTCCGGGAAGTCGACACCTTCCTCGAACGCGCCACGGACGAGGGGCTGCTGCGCCCGGACCTCCCCCCGGGATGGGTGAGCGCACTGCTGCCCCAGCTCATGCACCTGGTGTCCCGGCAGATGCCTGACCTGAGCCCCGCGCAGGCGGCGGACGTCGCGGTCGACACACTGCTGCGCGGCCTGGGGGCGTCCTGACGGACGCTGCCGGTGGCGCGCAGGCCGGAAACCGGCGGGTGGCCGGGAACCCCGGGGTGAGCGCGTGGGTGGGAGCGGGCCGGCCGATCCGATATGCGCCAATGTCATCTTCACGCGCCGAGGAGGCGTCCGGCAGCGGCCGCCCAGCGCAGCTGCGCGCGGCCGGCGCGACTGCCTGGGAAAACGCGACTTCCGTCACGCCTTCATATTTTCGACACGACTTCATCACGCCATGAACACTTCAAGCCGAGTGGAGAGCCACACCTCGTCCGCGGGGCAGACGGTGCGCCCGGCCCCTGCCTAGCCTCCCTGGCCATGCGATCACCCCAGATGAGACGTTTCGGTCTCGGCGCCGTCCTCGCCCTCGCTCTCGCCGTGTTCGGCCTGGCGCCCACCGCGAGTGCGGCGCCGGCACCGGCGGAGCTGACCTTCACCACCGACAGCGCCACCACCACCCCGGGCGGCTCGGTCAAGCTGTCGATGACCCTCACCAACAACAACACCTACGACGTCTGGTTCGTGTACCAGACGATCGAACCGACGTGGCTGACCACGCAGCGCCCCGACCTGAAGTACAAGTTCTCCGGGTGCAGCCTGACCACGACGAACGGCGCCGCCCCCTGCACCGGGACCGGCCCGGCCAACCTCGGCGGCAACTACGGCACCACCATTCCGCCCGGTCAGAGCCGCACGGTCACCCTGACGCTGGACGTCGCCGCCGACTCCGGCTGCAACGGCAACATCGGCTTCTACTCCTACTTCTACGCCGAGTTCAGCGACTCGACCAACGTCAGCGGCGGACCGGTCTACACGCCCGTCACCCGCGTGCTCTGCTCCTGACGCCCTGTCCGCGGAGCCGGCGGCCGTGACCTGAAAGTTTCGCCGTCCAGGTATCGACTCCGGTCTGGACCACTGGCAATCCGACCGGCGGGCCCACCAGGCCCGCCGGTGCGTCGCGCAGGGCCCGGACCAGCACGCCGGGCCCTGGGGCCCACCGGACCCGACCTCACCCGGCGGCACGGAACGGCTCGTTTCGCTTTCGGAACCGCCCTGTTCGACACCTGCGCTTTTCCGTCATGTTCCGCAACATGACCGCAAAATCTCCACACAGACATCACTATGTGTCCCGAACGGATGCGTGACGAACTGGCTTCTGAGGGGGACGCCGGCGGCACGCAAGGGGGTGCGTCCGCTCCACGGGAGCCGTGCTCACCCCTGCCCGGGGAGGGGACCTCACCGCATGAAGCGGACCTTTCGCACCACCGTGCTCACGGTGGGTGCGCTCATCGCCGCAGTCGGCCTGCCGGCCGGCGCGGCGCACGCCGACACCACCCCCCGCATCGACCTGCGGGTGCTGGTGGTGAGCGACGGCGGCCCGTCGACCGACGCCATAGCCGCCGAACTGGCCGCGGCCGGAACGCCGTACACGCGGATCGACCTCACGCAGGCCGGCCGGACCGTGATCGACGCCGACTTCCTCGCGGACACCGTTGACGGCAGGCCGCGCGCCAAGTTCCAGGCGATCGTGCTGCCCAACGACAACCCGTTCCCGGCCGGTTCAGCCGAGATGACGGCACTCACGGCGTACGAGCGCACGTACGACGTGCCGCAGGTCGACGCCTACACCTACGCGCGTCCCGAGGCCGGACTGCAGTACCCCGTCTACGGCGGCTACTCCGGCAGCATCGACGGCAAGCGGGCGGAGGTGACCGCCGCCGGCAAGTCGGGGCCCTTCGGCTACCTCGACGGCGCGGTCCCCTTCGAGGACAACGACCCGGACGTCGGCGAGAGTTACGCCTACCTGTCCAAGCCTCTCGCGGGGGCCGACTTCACCCCGTACGTCGAGGCGGTGATCCCCGGGCAGACCGCCAAGGGCACGCTGGTGGGCGAGTACCGGCACGACGGGCGGCGCGAGCTGGTCGTCACCTTCGTCTACAACCAGTACCAGCAGCAGTTCCGGCTCCTGGCCCGCGGCATCGTGGAGTGGATGACCGGCGGGGTGCACCTGGGCGCCGCACGGAACTACTTCTCCGTCCACGTGGACGACGTGTTCGCCGCCGACGACCGCTGGAACAGCCAGCTCAACTGCACACCCGGCGACGTCGACTGCGAAGACCCCGCCGCGACGCCCGACCCGATCCGGATGACGGCCGCCGACGTCGACCACGCCGTCGACTGGCAGAACGGCAGGAAGTTCACCCTCGACTTCGCCTACAACGGCGCCGGCAGCGCCGACCACCGCGAGGACCACAACGGCGCCGACCCGCTCGCCGACCGGCTGATCGCGCGGCGGGGCGAGTTCCGGTGGATCAACCACACCTACTCGCACCCCTTCCTCGGCTGCGTGCAGGACACCACCGTCGTGCCCTGGAAGTGCGCGGCCGACGCCGACGGCAGCACCCGGTGGATGAGCCGCAACGACATCTCCGACGAGATCGCCACCAACCGGGTCTGGGGCGAGAGAGCCGGACTGCCCCTGGTGAACGACGAGTTGGTGACCGGCGAACACTCGGGCATGAAGGTGCTGCCGCAGCAGCCCGAGGACAACCCCAACCTGGCGCTCGCCCTCGGCGACAACGGCATCGCCTGGCTCGGCTCCGACAACTCCCGTGAGCCCGCCCAGCGCCGGGTCGGTCCGGCCACGACCGTGCCCCGCTACCCGATGAACGTCTTCTACAACGCCGGCCGGGCGGCCGAGCAGGTCGACGAGTACAACTGGATCTACACCAGCCGTGCCCAGGGCGGCAGCGGCATCTGCGAGGACAACCCGGCCACCACCACCTGTCTGCCGGCACCGCTGAACCCCGCCACCGGCTACGGCGAGCACATCGTCCCGCTGGAGACGCGGATCGCCCTCGGGCACGTGCTGGCCAACGACCCCAAACCGCACTTCATCCACCAGTCGAACCTGGCCGAGGACCGCATCGCCTACCCCGTGCTCAACGGCGTCCTGGACGGCTACGAGGCACTGTTCGCCGAGGACACACCCGTGGTGAACCCGCGGATGAAGGACATCGGCGTCGAGCTCCGGCGCCGGGCCGACTGGCAGGCCGCTCTGCGCGCCGGGCAGGTCACCGCCCACCGCATCGGCGCCACGGTGACCGTCGACGCGCCGAACGGGCTGGCGGTCACCGCGACCCTGCCCACCGGCACCACCCTTGCCGGCGCCGCCTTCGGTCAGGCGTACGCCGGTGCCGTGTCCGGCTGGACGCCCTCCACGGGTACGCCGCTCACGCTCACCCTGCCCGCGTCAGCGGCAGCACCGGCCACTGACGCCGGGGCCGGGCCCGCCCCGGCCACCGGTACCGCACCGCGCACCCGGGTCCCCGCGGGTGTCACCGATCCCGTGGGTCACACCGCAGACGGCTGAACGGCGCATCCACCCCAGTCCGACCTACGGTCCCGGCCGCTCCGCAGCGGCCAGGACCGGCCCGAACCACCCCACTCCTCGGCCGTGGAGCACATCGATGCCCGTTCCCCAGGGCGCGCGACGTACCGGAGCGACGCGCGTCACCCTGCTCACCGAAGGCACCTACCCGCACAGCCACGGAGGCGTCAGCGTCTGGTGCGACCAGCTCGTCCAGGGCATGCCCGACCTCGCCTTCGACGTCATCGCCGTCACCGGCACCGGGCGTGAGCCGGTCGTATGGGACCTGCCCGCGCACGTCTCGAGCGTGCTGTCCGTCCCCATGTGGGGCGCCCCGCCCGAGGGCCGCCCGCCCCGGGGCCGGGCCCGCAACCAACTCGCTGCCGCCTACGAGCGGTTCCTGGCCGCGCTGCTCGATCCGCGCGCCGAGGACGGGTTCGCCCCCGCCCTGTACGCCCTGGCACGGGCCGCCTCGGACGGGACGCTGAGCCCTTTCCTGCGCGCGGACCGGGCGATCGGAATCCTCACCGCGCTGTGGAACCGTCCCGGTCTCGCCGTGCGCGAGGCGCAGCCGACGCTGCACGACGCGCTCACCGCGACCGCCCTGCTGGAGCACGCCTTGCGCCCGCTGGCCGCGCCCGTCCCCGAGCTCGGGGTGGCGCACGCTGTCAGCGGCGGGGTCGCCGTCCTGCCCGGCCTCGCTGCCCTCGAACGCCACGGTGTTCCGCTGCTGCTCACCGAGCACGGGGTCTACCTGCGCGAGCGCTACCTCGGCTACCGCACGGCGCCCTACCGCTGGCCGGTGAAGGCCGTGATCCTCGGGTTCTTCCGGCTGCTCGCGCAGGAGAGCTACCGCCGGGCCGCGCTGATCACCCCGGGCAACCGCTACAACCGGCTGTGGGAGGAGGAGGGCGGCGCCGACCCGGAGTCGATCCGCACGGTCTACAACGGCGTCGACCCCACCGCGTTCCCGGCGGCCGGACCGGAGCCGGACGCCCCCACCCTCAGCTGGGCGGGCCGCGTCGACCCCATCAAGGACCTGGAGACCCTCATCCGGGCCTTCGCCCTGGTCCGCGCCGAACTCCCGCACGCGCGGCTGCGGTTGTTCGGCGGCACACCACGGGGCGGAGAGGCCTACCGTGAACGCTGCGAAGCCCTGGCCGCCGAGCTCGGACACGCCGACGCCGTCACCTTCGAGGGTCGCGTCGACGACATCAAGGACGCCTACGCCGCCGGGAACGTCGTGATGCTCTCCAGCATCAGCGAAGGCTTCCCCTTCACCCTGATCGAGGCCATGTCCTGCGGCCGGGCGACCGTCTCCACCGACGTGGGCGGGGTACGCGAGGCCGTCGGAGACACCGGGCTCGTGGTGCCCCCGCGCGATCCGGAGGCCATGGCCGCGGCCGCGCTGGAGCTGCTGGGCGATGCCGGACGGCGCGGGGCGATGGGTGAGGCGGCCCGGCTGCGGGTCATCGAGCAGTTCACCCTCCGGCAGACCATTGACACGTTTCGATCCATCTACGTGGAGCTGGCCCACCCGGAACAGGAGTTGACGGTCATGCCTTCGGTCAGGATGCCGGCCCCGGCCGTCCACGGCACCGGAAGCCTCGCCCTGTGAGCGGGCCGATATCCCTCGAACCCGGGGGCACCGAACAGGACACACTGGCCATCCGGCTGGCCGGCGCCCGCCCGCCCCGTCGGCGGCCGCGCTGGGCTCTCGACGACACCACACTCGCCATGCGGCTGCCCCGGCGCGGCCCCGACGAGGAGGCCGTCAGTGAACTCGCCGCCGAGCTCGCCGACCGCATCGGACCCGCCGTCCACCCCTACGAGGTCGCCGCGCTGCTGGAGGCCGAGGGGTTGTCCGCCTCCCTGATCAACGAGCGGTACGGTCACCCGAACCTGTTCTCCCTCGCCTCCGCCCTGTACGAGCGGGTGCCGCGCACCTTCCCCGAACCCTCTCCGGCGGCCGACCCCTGGCGCCCCGACACCGTGCGCTGTCTGCTGCGGGGCGTGCTGTTCGCCTTGCCGGGGCTCGCCTATCTGCTGACCGCACCACTGTGGGACGCCGGTGGGCATGCCGCCGCCCTCGTCGTGGCCGGACTCGTCTCCTGGGCGTGGGGGCAGGCGCTCGGTCACCGCGCGCACCTGCGGCTGGCGACCGGGCGACGGGAGGCCGGCCGTACCCTCCTGGCGGGTGCCCCCGTCGGCGCGGCGGTTGCCACGGCGGTGGCCGCGCTGCCCGTCGACGGCGGGCCGGTGACTCTGGTGGCCGCCGCGCAGTCCGCGTACCTGGCGGCCGCCGGTGTCCTGCTGGTACTGGGTCGCGAACGGCTGCTGCTGGCCGCGCTCAGCCCCCTGCTCGCCGGGGCTGCGGTCCTGCCGTGGTGGGAGCCGGGCCCCCTGGTCCGGGCCGGGCTGCCCCTGCTGGCGCTGCTGGGCACGCTCGGCGTCACCGGCTGGGTCCTGAGGGGCGCCCTCGCCGTCCCGGCCGTCGCCGGCGCGGCCCGGCCGCGGCTGCTGTGGTCCCTGCCGTACGGCCTGTTCGGGCTGGCCGCGGGGGTGTTGGTGCTGCTGGAGGGGCGGGAGGAGCCCTACGCGGTGATCGTGCTGACGCTGAGCATGGGGCCGGCGGAGTGGCTGCTCTACCGCTACCGCGGGCTGTCGGTCGCCGCGTTGCGCGCCACCGCCACGCCCGCCGGGTTCCTGCTGCGTTCGGCCGGCATCCTCGGCCTCTGCCTGATCGCCTACCTCGTACCGCTGCTGCCCGCGGCCCTGCTCACCGGGGCCGACCCGGCCGCCCTGCTGCTGCTCGCCGCCGCCTTGTGGACCGCGTTGCTGCTCCAGGCGTTCGGGGCGGCCTGGTCGTCTGCCGGGATCTGTCTCGCGGCGGCCGGTGCCGCCGGAGCGGTCGTCCTGTTCGGGCTGCCACCGGGCGCAGCCCTGGCCCTGCCGGTCGGCTGCGGCGCCGCCGCCCTGTGTCTGTCGGCGTGCGTGCTGTGGCTGCTCGGCCGGCCCGCACCCCACGCCTGAGCACCGCTCCTCGCCCGCACCTCTCACCTCATCGAAGGGACAACCCAGTTGACCTCCGCACCGCTCGCCGCCGTCACCGGAGCCGAGGGCTTCATCGGCTCGCACCTCACCGAGGCGCTGGTCGCCTCCGGACACCGTGTGCGGGCCATGGCCCAGTACAACTCCTTCTCCTCCTACGGCTGGTTGGAGACCCTGCACCCGGACGTCCTGGACCAGGTGGAGATCGTCCTCGGCGACGTCCGGGACCCGGGCTCGGTCCGCGGTCTCCTGGAGGGCGCCGGCACCGCTTACCACCTGGCCGCCCTCATCGCGATCCCGTACTCCTACCAGGCCCCGCACAGCTACGTGGACACCAACGTCACCGGCACCCTCAACGTGCTGGAGGCGGTGCGCGCCCTCGGCACGCCCCGGCTGGTGCACACCTCCACGAGCGAGACGTACGGCACCGCGCAGACCGTGCCCATCACCGAGGACCATCCCATCAACACGCAGTCCCCGTACGCCGCTTCGAAGGCGGGCGGGGACCGGCTGGCGGACAGCTACCACGCCAGTTTCGACACCCCCGTCGTGACGCTGCGGCCCTTCAACACCTTCGGGCCGCGCCAGTCGATGCGCGCGGTGATCCCCACGGTCATCGGGCAGGTCGCCGCGGGAGAACGCACGATCACCCTCGGCGATCTGCGGCCCACCCGGGACTTCACCTTCGTCAAGGACACCGCGCAGGCCTTCCTCGCCGTCGGCACCGCGCCCGCCGAGCGTGTCGTGGGCCGCACCTTCAACGCCGGAACCGGTGGGGAGATCTCGGTCGGCGACCTGGTCGCGCTCATCGGCAAGGTGATGGACACCGCCCTCGACGTGCGCGAGGACACCGCCCGCATCCGCCCCGCCAACTCCGAGGTGATGCGGCTGGTCGCCGACGCGAGCCGGCTCGGCGCGGCCACCGGCTGGCAGCCCGCGCACTCCCTGGAGGAGGGTCTGGCGGCCACCGTGGAGTTCTTCCGCGACCCGGCCAACCTCGCCCGGTACAAGACCGGCATCTACAACATCTGACTCGCAGCGGATCTCGTCCGTCTCGTCCCGCGCACGTCCGCGCACGTCCACGAAGCGTTCACGAAGGAGGAGCCCCATGCACGCAGTGATCCTGGCGGGAGGCAAGGGCGTCCGGCTGCGGCCGTACACCACCGCGCTGCCCAAGCCGCTCGTGCCCATCGGTGACCAGCACGCCATCCTGGAGATCGTGCTGCGCCAGCTGTCCACGGCCGGCTTCACCAGCTGCACCATCGCCATCGGCCACCTCGGGGAGATCATCCGCGCCTATGTCGGCGACGGCTCCCAGTGGGGCCTGACCGTCGACTACGCCACCGAGGACAGCCCGCTGGGCACCATGGGACCGCTGCTCAACCTGCGCCACCGGCTGCCCGAGACGTTCCTGGTCATGAACGGCGACGTCCTCACCGACCTCGACTACGCCGACGTCCTGCACCGGCACCGCGCGTCCGGAGCGCCGCTGACGATCGCGACGTACGCCCGCAAGGTGCACATCGACTTCGGAGTGCTGACGACGGACTCCAGCAAGGTCGTGGCGTTCACCGAGAAGCCGAGCATGGACTACCGCGTCTCCATGGGGGTCTACGGACTGTCCCGCGCCACCCTGGACGGCTACACGGCCGGACTCCCCCTCGGCTTCGACGAGCTGGTGCTGGATCTGCTCAAGACCGGCAACCAGCCGCACGCCTACGAGTTCGACGGCTACTGGCTGGACATCGGCCGCCCGGACGACTACGACCGGGCCAACGCCGAGTTCACCACCCGCAAGTCGCTTCTGCTCAAGGGAGCCTGAGCACGTCATGCGCATTCTCGTCCTGGGCTTCACCGGCTATCTCGGAGCTCACGTGGTCGAGCGGCTGCGCGCCCTGCCGGGCGCGCAGGTTCTCGGCGGCGGCCGGTCACCGGCCGCCGACCTCGACGTCGACCTCGCCCGTGTCCGCCCGGAGGGGCTGGCGAAGGCCCTCGCGTCCGCCGCGCCCGACACGGTCGTCAACTGTGCGGGCGCGACCGGCGGTGACGCCGTCACCCTCGCCGAGGTCAACGCCCGTGGGCCCGCCGTACTGTGCGCCGCCCTGCGCGAGGCGGCACCCGCGGCCCGCCTGGTGCACCTGGGCTCGGCCGCCGAATACGGCCCGGGCACGCCGGGCACCCCGGTGACGGAGTCGGCTCCCACCTGCCCGGCCGGTCCTTACGGTGCGACCAAGCTCGCGGGCACGGTCGCGGTGACCGGCTCCGGCCTGGACGCGGTGGTGCTGCGGGTGGGCAATCCCGTGGGGCCCGGAGCTCCGCCCACCGGTCTGCCCGGCCGGATCGCCGCGCTGCTGCGTGAGACCGATCCGGGGCCGGAGGCGGTGCTGCGGCTCGGCGACCTGTCCGCCCACCGCGACTTCGTCGACGTACGCGATGTGGCGCGGGCGGCGGCTCTCGCGGCGACGGCCCCGGGGCCGTTGCCGCCCGTCCTCAACATCGGCGGGGGCGGTGCCGTCGCGGTGCGCGACCTGGTGCGCGGTCTGGCCGCGCTCGCCGGTTTCCGGGGCCGGATCGAGGAGAACACGGCGAGTGCGGCGGGCTCGGCCCGTTCCGCGCAGGTGTCGTGGCAATGTTCCGACATCGCCGCGGCCGAGCAGGCCCTGGGCTGGCGTCCGGCCCACTCCCTCGACGACGCGCTGACCTCGCTGTGGGAAGGCGGCCGTACGCCGTGAGCCTGCTGATCCCGCTGTACATCCATCCGGCCGAGGATCCCGGCGCCTGGCACCGGCTGATCATCGCCGCCACTCGCACCTACGGTGTCGTCCTCAACCCGGCGAGCGGGCCGGGCGAGGTGCCCGACCCGGCGTTCACCGCGGCGGCGAGGGCGCTGCGGGCCGCGGGTGCGCGTCTGCTGGGCTACGCCGACACCGACTACGGGGTGCGCCCGCCCGAGGACGTCGCCGAGGACGTGCGCCGGCACCAGGAGTGGTACGCGGCGGACGGCTGCTTCCTGGACCGGGTGACGGCGACCGCGGAGGGGCTGCCGGCCTGCCGCAGGCTGGTGCGGGCGGTACGCAGGCTGGGTGCGGGGACGGTCGTCCTCAACCCCGGCGTCCATCCGGCGCCGGGGTACGCCCGCCTCGCCGACCTGACCGTCACCTTCGAGGGCCACTGGTCGACGTACGTCTCCGCCTTCAGCCGGCCGGCGTGGACCGCACGGCACCCGCCCGACCGGCTGTGCCACCTCGTCTACGGCGTGCCCGAGGCCCTCGTGCCCCTCGCCGTGCGCACCGCGCACGACCGGGGGGCGGCGGTGTGCGGCCCCGTGACGGGCGAACCGCCCAACCCGTGGGCCGAGTTGACACCCGCGCTCACGGGAGCGCGTCGATGAGCAGGCGGGCGGTGACCTGCGCGGCCCTGCTGACGGCGCTGACGGTCACGGCGCTGACGGGCTGCTCCGGCGGCGCCGGACGTCCCGATGACGGGCACGCCACGGCGTCGCCGTCCCGGACCGTGTGGAAGCCCCGTCCGGGCCTCGCCTGGCAGTGGCAGCTCGACGGCAGGGTCGACGGGTCGGCGGACGTGCCCGTCTACGACATCGACGGCTTCGAGAACTCCGCGGCGGACGTGGCCCGGCTGCACCGCGCGGGGAGGAAGGTCATCTGTTACATCAACGTGGGGGCGTGGGAGAACTTCCGGCCGGACCGGGGTGCTTTCCCGCGAGCGGTGCTCGGCGAGCCCAACGGGTGGGCGGGCGAACGCTGGCTGGACATCCGGCAGCTGACGGTGCTGCGACCGATCATGGAGCGCCGTTTCGACATGTGCCGCGACAAGGGCTTCGACGCGGTGGAACCGGACCTGGTGGAGGGCTACGGCAACGACACCGGATTTCCCCTCACCGCACGCGATCAGCTCCGCTACAACCGCATGATCGCGGACATCGCCCATGAGCGAGGGCTGTCGGTCGGGCTGAAGAACGACCTCCCGCAGATCCCCCGGCTCGTGCGCGATTTCGACTTCGCGGTCAACGAGGAGTGCGCCCAGTACGACGAGTGCGGCGAGCTCTCGCCGTTCATCGCGGCGGGCAAGGCGGTGTTCCACGTGGAGTACGCGGAGCCACGGAGCGCTTTCTGCGCCGAGTCCCGCCGGCTGGGTCTGTCGTCGATGCGGAAGGAGCCGGAGCTCGGGGTGTGGCGGAGCCCCTGCTGAGCGTGTTGCAACGACCGCTGGAACGGAAGCTGCATGCAGGCGGGCCTCCGGTACGGGGCGGCCAACGACTGAGAACAACCTGACGGCTCCTCCCTCGTGTGGAGGGGAGGAGCCGTCCAGATGTGTTTTCAGGTGTTCGCCGTCAACGGATCATGCGTGACGGTGCGAGTGCCGGCTGCCCGTGACGAGGCGGTAGAGGGCGAGCAGGATGAGGGAACCGACGACCGCGGCTATCCACGTGGAGAGGTCGAAGAACCCGTCGATGGAGTCCACGCCGAAGATGACCTTGCCGAGCCAGCCGCCGAGCAGACCGCCGACGATACCGATGAGCATGGTGATGATGATGCCGCCGGGGTCCTTGCCCGGCATCAGGACCTTGGCGATGGCGCCCGCGAGAAGGCCGATGATGATCCACGCGATGATGCCCATGGTGCGTCTCCGCTTCGTCGTATAAGGATTCTGTTAAGTCATCGGGTGCGCCGATCCCGCGCTCCCAAACGTCTCCGTCTGATATCGGCTCTGTCCGCCCTGGGCCACGATGAGTTCGCCGGGGCTCAGCGAGAGCCGGAACGGTCGGGGCCGGCCACCTCTCGGACGGCGTCGGCGATGGCGGGGTAGTCCTTCCTCAGGATCGCGCCGTGGTTGCTGTCGACCTTCACGCTGCGGACGTTGGAACGACGGGCCGTCACCGCTTCGAGGCTCGCCCGGATCCGCTCCTGCTCGTCGCCGCGGCTTCCGAACGACGTCCCCGAAGCGACGACGTACCGCACCGGGACGCCGATGCGGTCGAGCACGGGTCCCAACTCGCTTTCGCGGGAGAGCCTGCCGAGCTCGATGTTGCTGTTCGCCTGCTCCTCGGCGGTCATCCGCGGGGCGAGGCCCGTCGGGCGCAGCAGCGGCATCACCCAGGACAACCGCCGGAACAGCTTGCGGATCCGCTGCTCCATGGCGTCGTCGAGCCAGTCGTGGGGGAACGCGCCGTCGACCAGGATCGCGCCCACGGTGCGATCGGGGTTCCGGGCGGCCCAGTGCGCCGCGACGACCGCCCCGTAGGACCAGCCGACGACCACGGCCCGGTCCACGCCCCTGGCCGCGAGGACGGCGTCGACGTCCCGGACGGCCGCCTCGAAGGAGTAGTCCGCCGAACGCCTCGACTTGCCGCGAGCCCGTTCGTCGTAGGTGATGTGCCGCCATTGCGGACCCAGTTCGGCGAGGGTCCGCCGCCAGTACCCCTGCGTGGCGAACTGGCCGTTGAGGTAGACCACGGGGGTGCCCGCGCCGCCGGTGTCGGTGACGGCCAGGGCCGTGTCCTCGACCGGCACCATGCCGGTCCAACTGCTGCGATGCGGCGTCGTGTTGTTCTGGGTCATGTCCTTCTCCTGTGCGGTGATGTCGCCCTGGGCGGTGGTGGCGTGGACGGTCGGACCGGCGGCGGCGCCGTCGGTGTTGTTGAGCGTGTTACCGAGACGGGGCGAGGGTGTCGAGCTTCTGCATCGTGCTCTTCGCTTCGCACGTCACGCTGTTTCCAACAATGGAAAAGCTACGTTGCATTCACATAGACTGCAACGCACTTGCCACGCGTCACTTCAATAAGTGCAGTTCAAAGACGCTCAATCATTGCAACCGCCTTGACGCTTAACGCAATAACCTACCCTACCCCGTTGCAATGGAATGAAGGTGAACGCTCCGCCGGGCTGTCGTTCCGTACCCTGGCGACATGCGCATGCGTCCCACCCTGAGCTGGACCCCTGCCGGCGACCTGCCGCCCGGGACCACGGATCTGGAGCCGGTCGCCGACGCGCTGCGTGCCGGTGGGGTGCTGGTGCTCAGCGGAGCGGGCATCTCCACGGAGTCGGGCATCCCCGACTACCGGGGCGAGGGCGGGAGCCTGAGCCGGCACACGCCGATGACCTACCAGGACTTCACCGCCGCCGCTCAGGCCCGGCGCCGGTACTGGGCGCGCAGCCACCTCGGCTGGCGCGCCTTCGGCCGGGCCCGCCCCAATGCCGGGCACAGGGCCGTGGCGGCCTTCGAACGGCACGGCCTGCTCTCGGGTGTCGTCACCCAGAACGTCGACGGTCTGCACCAGGCCGCCGGCAGCGAGGGCGTCGTGGAACTCCACGGATCCCTGGCCCGGGTCGTCTGCCTCTCCTGCGGCACCATCGGCCCGCGCGGGGAACTGGCCAGGCGGCTCGAGGAGGCCAACCCGGGGTTCGCGCCCGTGGCCGCCGGAATCAACCCCGACGGAGACGCCGACCTGACGGACGACCAGGTCGCCGGATTCCGCGTGGTTCCCTGCACGGCATGCGGCGGCATCCTCAAACCGGACGTCGTGTTCTTCGGTGAAGCCGTTCCGCCCCAGCGGGTGGAACACTGCCGCGCGTTGGTGCGTGCGGCGACCTCCCTGCTGGTGCTGGGATCCTCCCTGACCGTGATGTCCGGACTCCGCTTCGTCCGCCAGGCGGCCCAGGCCGGGAAGCCGGTGCTGATCGTCAACAGGGATCAGACCCGGGGCGACGGGCACGCCCTCACGAGGGTCGCTCTCCCGTTGGGCTCGGCCCTGAGCACCGTCGCACTGCGGCTGGGCCTTCCCCTCGACTGAGCGGGAGACCGTGGCCTCGGGCTGGTGAGACCGTGCCCTCGGCCGGGTGATCGCGCGTGCGGCGGTGTCAGCCGAGCCGGCGCCGGACGGCCGCCGCCAGCCTGATCGGCGCCACGCGCAGCATCAAGGCTCCCTGTCGGCCGTTGCGCAGCGGCTTGGCGTAGTAGGGGCGGCCGAGCCGGGAGGCGCGGAACCAGCGGGTGCCGGGCAGCGCCTTCGTGGCCGGAACGGGGAGGCAACGCCCCGGGGCGTCCGTGCGGAGCGTCAGCGTCCACCGTCCCGGCCGCAGCTTCCGGACCGGCATGCGGCCGGTGAAGGAGCGGCTGTCCTCCCGTGCGTAGAGCAGGGGTACCTCTCGTACGGTGCCCCGGTCCGCTTCGGCGCGCAGCGCGGTGGGTCGGGGGCCTCCGGCTTCGTCGGTCAGCTGACCGCTGACGACGAGGAGGGCGCGGCGAGAGGCGTCCCAGGCGACTTCCGTCACGACAGACGCCGCAGCGGCGTCGGGGCGTCGGACGTCCAAGGAGAAGTGGCCGTGGGCGGTGAAGGAGGGACAGGCGGTGGCGGGTTCCTCCCCGGGCCGGACGACGGTGGTCAGCTCTCGCTGCGGTGGCGTCGGCCGTCGGCCGTACGCGTCCGTCGAGGTGTTTCGCAGCCTGACGGTTCGGCTGACTCCCTGGGCGCGTACGTCGAGGTGGACGTCCCACAGGCCGTCGCCGAGCGGGGCCCCCGCGTCCACGGTGCGCAGGTCCACGTCGGCGGTGAATCCGGCCGTCGGGTCGTCGCCGGGGTGCCGGGCGGTGCCGACGGTCGCCGGCACGTGGATGTCCGGGTGCCGGAATCCGTTCGGGCGCAGGATCAGCCGGGTGGTGGGCTGGAGCGGGCCGAGGGACTCGATGCGGGCGTGTCCGGTGAGCCGGAGCACGTCGCCGTCGCC
Organism: Streptomyces sp. NPDC047880; assembly: GCF_040706515.1. NCBI lineage: Bacteria > Bacillati > Actinomycetota > Actinomycetes > Kitasatosporales > Streptomycetaceae > Streptomyces > Streptomyces sp. NPDC047880. Next base: position 136,459 of record NZ_JBEZOK010000007.1, read on the forward strand.
CGTCCAGGCCACCTCGGCCAGTTCGTGGTGGACCGGGATGCGGTCCGTGACGTCGAAGCAGGCGTCCGGGACCGCCTTCGCCGGGTCGCGGAAGAAGGGGTGGGACCAGTAGACGCGGCCCTTGTCCACGACGTTGCCGCGCGCCGCGTCCTCCTTGGCGTTCCGCGCCACGGCCATGAGGTCCTCGTAGCGGTCCGTGCGCAGCAGGTGGACGATCAGCCGGTCCGGCGGGGTGAGCGACCGGAAGAGGCCATCGGTCACGTAACTCCGCGCCCACTGCCGGAACTGCGGATAGAAGTGCTCTCTCGCCCGCCGTTCGCTCTCGCGCGGCAGCAGGGCCCGTAGCGGTCCGCACAGTTCCCACTCCACATGCCGGCGCATGATCCGGTCCCGGCGCGGACCGGGCTCCAGGTAGCGGGCGACCGTTTCGAAGCACAGCCGGGTGCCGTCCATGCGGTGGACGAGGTCGGCGGCGGTGAGGGTGAGGTTGTTGCCGTTCTGGCGGTTGCGGGAGTAGTAGCAGTCGTAGTCGGCGACGACGGAGATGCCGTCGGCGTTGAGGTAGGCCGCGGCGGTGAACGGCTTGTCCTCGCAGTTGCGGTACGGCGGGAACCGCAGGCCGAGCCGTTCGATCAGCGAGCGCCTGAACAGCTTCCAGCAGCCGAGGGTGCGGTAGGCGGCGGAGGAGAAGATGTCCGTGCGGGGCTGGTTGTGCGAGAAGACGGCCGTCGGCACGGCTCGTCCCCCGACGGACACCATCTTGCCGAGGACCACGTCCGTGCGGTTCTCGTCCGCCATCGCGACCATGCGGCGCAGGGCGTCCGGGCCGAGGTAGTCGTCGGAGTCGAGGAAGAAGACGTAGTCGCCGCCGGCCAGGTCCAGGCCGGTGTTGCGTGGGCCTCCGGCTCCTCCGCTGTTGGGCTGGTGGACGACACGCATGCGGGAGCAGGTCCGTGCGAGGCGGTCGAGTTCGGGGCCGGTGCCGTCGGTCGAGCCGTCGTCGACGGCGATGATCTCGATCTCGTCCGGGCCGAGCGTCTGCTCCATGACGGAGGTGACGCACTTCGTCAGTTCCGGCATGGAGTTGTAGGCGGGGATGATCACGCTCACGCGGGGAGGGTTCGCAGGGGACATGGTGGGTTCCCGGACTGTGAGGCGGCGGAGGCGAGGGAGGCGGTCGTTCCGGCGGGAGGGCAGATGGACGGGGCCCCATCTCGGAGCTTCCGGCCCGACCGGGTTCCGCCGCGCTGCGTGCGGCGTCCTCCTACGCTGTCGGAGTGCGGGAACCACCCGTTCGGGTGCGCGCCGGGCCCCTCCGGCCCTCTCCCCCGCATCTCCCTTCCGCCGGGTGCTCTCCCGGCTGGATCTCACCGGGACCGTCGACGGGACGTCTGACAACTCCTGTGCTGTGGCGCGGCATTCGAAGACGACGGTGTGTGCCTTGTCACACCCTCAAAAATGCCCTCAAGTTGTCTACATCACAGCAGAAATGTCCTTTTGGCGTCCATGCTCGAAACGGATGAGTGCTCCCGAACTGGGGCCTATCTGCATCCTCTTGGGCGCGACGTTCATAAGTGACCCATGACACAGCACTCTCGACATTCTCCCCGCATCCCCTCGGAAGGTGCCCCCTCATGGCCGCTTACCTCTGCCCGCCAGCCGTGATACACGGCGAGCACACCGTGAAGACCAGCCAGATCGTGGCGGAGGTGAGCGAACGGCACCCGCATGCGGCGTGGGCGCCGCGGATCGACGGCATCGCGGCCAGTACGGGGATCGAAACGCGCGGCTGGATGCTCCCGCTGGAAACCGCGGTCGCGCCGGGCAAGGGCGGCGGCCTGGGGGCTTTCGGCGTCGAGCCGGCCCAAGAGGCGCTGACCCGCGACGGGTTCACCCCGCGGGACGTGGAGCGCGTGATCGCCGCCCTGGAGTCCATACCCGCGCCGCAGACCGTCCAGGAGCGCACCGCGCCCGCCTGGGAGGCCGTGCAGGCCTACGGTGAGCGTGCGGCACGCGGGGCCCTGCAGACCGCCGGGCTGGATGCCGCTGACGTCGACTGCCTGATCACCAGTAACTCCACGACCCCGGCCCTTCCCGGCCTGGACATGGCCCTCGCCAACAGGCTGCCGCTGCGCGACGACGTGATGCTGCTGCCGGCCACCCAGTGGGCGTGCATCGCGGGGACGCGTTCCCTGGCGCTGGCGGCGGACCTGGTCGCCGCGGACCCCGACCGGGTGGTCCTGGTCGTCATCTCGGAGGCGCTGAGCACCACCTACCAGCCCGGGGACGACACGCTCGAGTCCTTGATCGTCCGGCTGCTGTTCGCGGACACCGCGGTCGCCGCGGTGGTCACGGGTCGCCCGCGGCCGGAGTCGTTGCTGCGCCTCGACGCGGCCTGGCACCACACCCTGCCCGGCACCCAGGACCTGCACCGGCTGGAGACGCGGGCGGACGGCACCCACTTCGTGATGGACCGGCGTGGGCCACGCGCCGTACAGGAGACGGTCACCGCGATGTGGGAGTGGTTGCGCACCCGGTATCAGGACGACCCCGGCTCCTGGCACCCGGACGTACTGCTCGCGCACCCCGGGGGCACCCGCGTGCTGGAGTACATGGAGCAGACGATGCCCGACGGGTGGCCGTCGGGGCTGCTGGACTACAGCCGGGACAGCTACACCAGCGGCAACCGCGGAGGTGCGGCGGTGTTCGACATCCTGCGGCGGGCGCATGACGCGGGGCAGCAGAAGCCGGGCAACCGCGCGGTGCTGTACGCGGCGGCACCGGGACTCACCGCCACCGCTCTGCAAGGGCAGTGGCTGTAGTACGCCGGAGGGTGCCGTCGGCTGCCCCGGCGGCGGCTCCGCCCGAGGACGAGACCGGCCCCGGGGGGCGGCGCAACGGCAGACGGGTGCGCCGCGTCACCTCGCGATCTCCGCCCAGACCACCTTCCCGGTGTCGGTCCACCGCACGCCCCACCGGGTGGTGAGGCGGTGCACGATGCCCAGGCCACGACCGCCGTTGTCGAGCAGGTCGCCGCGCCTCAGGCGGGGCCTGCCGTTGCCGGTGTCGCCCACCTCGCACAGCAGGCCGTGACCGGCCCTGATCAGCCGAACGGTGATGGGGCCGGTGGCGAAGCGCACCGCGTTCGTGACCAGCTCGCTGACCAGCAGCATGGCCTTGTCCCGGGTCTCGTCCGTGGCCCCCCACTGCTCAAGCAGTGCCGCGACCTGCTCGCGGGCCCGCGCGGGGGCGTCGCTACGGGCGGGCAGCCGCCACGTCGCCGTGTCACCCTTGCGGTAGCCGATCATGCGTGCGAGCAGCAGGGTCACGTCGTCGCGCTGGGGGGCGGGCGCCAGTGTGGAGACGACGTCCCGTGCCGTCTGCTGCAAGGAGTCCCAGGGGTGCACCCTGGACACGATGTCCGCCAGCCGGTCGATCCCCTCGTCGATCGACAGGGCGGGATCCTCCACCAGGCCGTCGGTGTACAGGGCGAGCACCGAGCCCGGGGGCACGCCGATGGTGTACACGTCGAACGGCTCCCGCAGCGCGAACTCGGCGCCCAGGCCCGGGTGGGGGCGGATCGAGAGCGCCCCCGCGTGCCCGTCCGGGGAGACCAGGATCGGGGGAAGGTGACCGGCGCTCGACAGCGTCACGTGGTGACCGACCGGATCGTAGAGGGCGATGCAGCAGGTCGACCCCAGCGCGCTGTAGCCGGCGGCCAGCCCGGACTCCGCGTCGTCCAGCAAGGTCACGGTCTCGTCCAGGTGCTCCAGCACCTGGTCGGGCGCGAGCCCCGCGGACAGCAGCGCACGTGCCTCCATGCTCAGCTGGCCCATGGTCGCCGCGGCCCCCAGGCCGTGCCCGACGACGTCGCCGACCACCAGCGCGGTACGGCCGTCGGGCAGGGGGAAGCTGTTCACCCAGTCGCCGCCGACGCCGGCACTGTCGGGAGTCGCGGGCTGGTAGATGCTGGCGATGTCGATCGTGTCGCCGCCGGCGCGGGGCAGGAGCCGGCGCTGCAGGGCCAGCACCTGGGTGTGCTCGCGCTGGTGCTGCCGGGCCAGGTCCACGTGGTGGGCCGTTCTGGCCACCAGTTCCTGCAGATCGAACAGCTCGCTGTCCCGGAAGGGGCAGTCCGCCCGCCGCCACACCTCCGCGACGCCCAGGACGACGGGCGGCACGCCGTCCAGGACCAGGGGTATGCAGGCCACGCCCGCCGACCGGCCACCGGGCACCAGGGCACGCACCACTCGGGGGTTGCCGAAGACCCGTTCGACCGCCTGCCGGTCGGGGATGACGATGGTCTGCGGGGCGTCGTCGCGCAGGACCGCCTGCGCCAGCAGCCGGCTCGCGTCGCCGGGCAGGTCGTCGCCCGGGGTCAGGTACCCCTCGGGCCACACCCGGTCCGGCACCAGCGCCGCCCGCCGCAGGTGGATGCGCCCCTGTGCCTTGCCGGTCACTCCCTCGCCCGTCCACACGGCGAAGTCGAGGTCGACGGCGGCCACGTCTCCCCAGGCCAGCAGGGACTCCGCCAACGACTGCGCGGTCTCGCCGATGTCCAGCGAGGTGCCGATGGCGGTCTCGGCGGCGTAGAGGTGCAGTCTCCGGGCCATGGCGATCACGGAGACGGTCAGGCCCTCCTCGGGCGATGCGGCGGGCAGGATGCTCATCGACACGACCAGCTCGGACCCGTCGCCGCGCCTCAGGCGCTGGATCCGGGCGACGTGCGCCTCGCCGCTCTCCACGACCTGCCGCAGGCGGCGGGTGACCGTCGGTACGTCCCCGGGGGGCAGGAGATCGACGAAGGGCTTCCCGGCCCAGACCTCCAGGCCCGCGAACACGGGGGCATCGAGGTTGCAGCGAGTGATGATCAGATCCCGGTCCAGGTTGACGGCTCCGAGGATCTGCTCCTGTTGGCCGTTTGCCGGATCGTCGGGGACCCGTTCGCGCGTGGCGTGCTCGCTTGGCGCGTCGGCCGCCGACGCGCCACCTTGCGGGAAGTAGCGCCCCAGGGCGCGGCTTACCAGTTCGAACGCCGAGGAGGACGAGGGCGAGGGCGAGGGTGTGGAGTCCATGCGACTCTCTCAGCAATCCCCGGCACGGTGCCGGGGCCGTATGCGGACCCGTGCGGGTGGGCCCCGAGATCCCTGACCGCACATCTCATTGAATAACACCGGGGAACGGTTCGCACACACCAGCGATTGCGCGGTCCACCGCGGGCACCGGGGCGGAAAGCGGTGCCGTGCTCAGAGCGAGGTCAGTGGTCGGGCACGGGCGATGAGCAGGGCGACGTCGTCGTGGTCGGCGGGCCCCCGGAGCTCCCGGAGCAGCCGGTCGCAGGTCTCCTCCGCCGAGCCGCACGGCGGGGAGAGCAGGCGCAGGAGGTCGTCCAGACGCTCGTCGATGGGGTGGTCACGGGTCTCGACCAGTCCGTCCGTGTACAGCACGAGTTGATCACCCGGGTTCATGGCGACGGCAGAGGTCTCGAAATGACCGCTGCCGACTCCCAGCGGGGTGCCGGTGGGCAGGTCGAGCAGTTCGGGGGCTCCGCCGTCCCGTACCAGGACCGGCGGGAGATGACCTGCGCAGGCCACCTGCAAGCGGCCCGCGTGCGGGTCGTGCACCGCGTACACGCACGTGGCGATGTACGGGTCGAGGCCCTGTGTGATCTTGTCGAGGTGGGTGAGGATGCGGCTCGGTGCGAGGTCGAGGTCGGCGAGCGTGGAGGTCGCGGTGCGCAACCGGCCCATGGCGGTGGCGGCCGGGATCCCGCTGCCCATGACGTCGCCCACGGCGAGGGCGGTGCGGTCCCCGCTGAGCGGGATGATGTCGTACCAGTCACCGCCGACCTCGCTGAAAGCCACCGCGGGCCGGTACCGGGCGGCGATCTCCAGACCGGGGCGGCGCGGCGTGGGCCGGGGCAGCAGGCTGCGCTGCAGGGTCTCGGCGGCGTTGCGGATGTGCTGGTGCAGGACGGCGTTGTCGATGCTCAGCGCGGCGGACGACGCCAGCTCGCAGGCCAGGGTGAGGTCGTCCTCGTCGAAGGGCTGCGGGTTGCGCGCACGGGCCAGCCCCATCACGCCGATGATCTCTCCGCGGGCGATGAGAGGGACGGCCATGTCGGTGTGGACACCGGCCTGTGCGAGCAGCCCGGCCGCGGCGTCGTCGGCCGCGATCCGGAGGAGCTCGCCCTTGTCGAGATGCGTGATCAGCAGCGGTCTGCGGGTGCGCAGGCAGTGGGCTGCCGGATGGTCCGCGTGGTACGTCGTGAGGTGGCCCGGCGCGATGATCGCCTCGGAGGCCCCGGTGGGGTAGGCGGTCTTCACCGCCAGCGCCCGGAACAGCGCCGGACCGTCCCCGTGGACCGGGCGGCCCGTCCGCAGCACGGAGTCCAGGATGTCCACCGCGATCATGTCGGCCAGGTCGGGCACCAGGACGTCCGCCAGTTCCTGGGCGGTGCGCTCCACCTCCAGGGTGGTCCCGATGCGTGCCGAGCCGTCGGCCATCAGACGCAGGCGCTGCTGGGCCCGGTCGGCCTTCCTGGCGGCCTCGTACCGGTCGGTGACGTCCACCACCACGTTCGCGATCCCCAGCACCTGCCCGCCCTGGTCCTCGAGGCGGTAGAGCGACACTGCCCAGGCGTGGTCGTGGTCCGGGTCGGCGCGGGTCCGGCCCACGACCTGCTCGTCCACCAGGGGCCGCCCGGTCTCCAGGACCTCCCGCATCTGGTTCTCCGCGGTGGTGAACGGCGCGCCGGGCAGGATCTCCCGGAAGTGGCGGCCCACGTGGTCGGCCTCGGGGACTCCGTGCATCGAAGCGAGGGCGCCGTTGACCGCCACGTACCGCAACTCGGCGTCCAGGACGGACAGTCCGATCGGCGCCTGGGTGACGAGCTGGCTGGAGAGGGCCACCTTGCGCTCCACCTGCCGCACCGTGGCCCGGTCGGTGGCCAGCCCGAGCCCGTAGTGGTCGCCTAGGCTGTCGGTCAGCCGCATGTTGCGGAACTCGACGGTGCGGGTGCTGCCGTCCTTGTGCCGGACGGGGAACGATCCGGCCCAGCCCCGGCCGGTTTCCATCACCTCGGCGAACAGTCTCATCCCCGCCTTCCGGTGTTCCGGGTGGAGGAGCAGACCGACCGCGTACTGCCCGACCGCCTCGTCACCGGTGTAGCCGAACAGGGCCTCGGCCTGCGGACTCCACATGTCGATCCGGCCGTCGGCCTCCACCAGGACCGCGGCGATACCCAGCACGTCCATCAGCGCGCTCGGGCCGGAAGCCGAACCCTCCGGATCTCCCGCCTGCTCGGAAAGCTGATTCGCTCGGCTCATCACATTCGCCCCTTAGGCCTGTCGACCTGACCGGCGCACCCGCCTGCCCGAGCAGACGTCCGCGGCGGCCTCCTTGCAGGTCAGCAACCCGTTCACGATGCGGTACACGACCTGCGAACGGCCAGGGGACGCGCCGGGAGGGCGCCACGCCAGGTCGAACCTCACGGCCCGTTGCACCAGCACGTGATCCGCGCTGGGTCCGGCTCGCAGGTCGGTCCGTACACCTCCAGCCTTCCACAGGTCCGGCTCCGGCCGAGGAGGTCACGGTTCGCGGGGGCTCGTCGTTCCAGGCCGGTCCGGCGGGTCGGCGTCGGGGGGCGGGACCGGCGGAAGCGCCGCCGGGGCGGGGCCGCGGGCCTCCGGGCGGGCGGCCACCTGCGGAGCGCCGGGAGAGACCGGGAGCTGCCGGCCCAGGCGGGCGAGCGGAGACAGGGCCATCACGACCGGGGACAGCATCATGCCCGCGGCAGTCACCAGCAGACCGGTGCGCAGCCCCCACTCCGCCGCGAGGAGTCCGCCGGTCAGGGAGCCGATCGGGGTCAGCCCCATGCCGGCACACGTGGTCGTCGCCGCCACGCGGCCCTGCATCCCGTAGGGGGTGGCGGCCTGCCGGACGGCCATGACCGTGACGTTCACGCGTGTCCCGGCCCCGGTCCGGTCGCCGGCGGCGGGTGCTGATCACACTGGCCGCATGTCCGATGCGTCCCCGGTCCTCGCGACCGATGCCCGGCGAGTGGCCGTCATGACCGTGCTCACCGTGCTCGCGGGTGCCGTCGACGCCGTGAGCTTTCTGACCATGGGCAAGGTGTTCTGCGCGCTGGCGACCGGCAACGTGCTCTTCCTTTCCTTCGCGCTCGCCGGGGACGGTGATGTCCCCGTGGCGCGGCCCGCCACCGCGATCGGCGCGTTCGTGGCCGGAGCAGCCGTCGCGGGCCTCGTACTGCAGCACCTCGCGGATCGCAGGGGGCCGTGGTTCCCGGTCGGGCTCGTCTGCGAGGCCGTACTGCTGGTGTGCGCCGGTGCGCTGGCCCTGGCGCGACACGGCACGGGGGCCGTCCCCGCCCCTGACGACCACGGGGTCGTGGCACTCGTCGCGCTGGCCATGGGAGTACGTGCCTCCACCGTGCTGCGCGTGCATGTGCCGGGCATGCCGACGCTGCTGAGCCAGACGGCCATCGCCGAGCTCATCAACGACGTACTGAGACGCCCGCGGGCCGCGCTGCGCGGGATGACGGCGAAGCAGCGGCTGGCCAGGACGCGCTGGACGGCGACCGTGGGGGGCATCTTCAGCGGCGGTGTGCTCGGCACGCTGCTGCTGGTGCCGCTGGGCACCGGGCGTGCGCTGCTCGTCATCGCGGCGGCGGTGCTGCTCCTCGCGGTGGCGGGCACGGTCACACGCCCGGGCGAGACCTGAGCTGTACGGGTCGCGTGACGCGGGGCCAGCGACGGCCCCCGGGTCGGCGTCACCGGGCCGGGCCCCGCCGCGGTCGGCCTCGGCCTCGGCAGGGATCGTCCTGCCGCACGGCCGCGTCGAGCAGGGGGCCCAGTTCCCGGGCGACGGTCGTCAGGGCACGGACGTCCCGCTCGGCGCGGGCGAGCAGGATCGCTCCCTCCAGGCTGCTGATCATGAGCGTGGCCAGTGCGCCGGCCCGTTGCTCGGGCACGCCCATCCCGGTCAGGGCCTCGCCGACCGCACCGGTCCAGGTCGTGAAAGCCGCGGACGCGGCCGTCCGTGTGGAAGGGACCGACTCCGCGCACTCCACCGTGGCGGCCGCCACCGGACATCCGCCCGCGAAGCCGGCGGCCTCGTACTCGTCGGTCCACTGCCGCACCATCTCGGCGAAGAGCCCGCTCGGCGTGGGCTCCGGCAGCGCGGCCAGAAAACGCGCAACACGGCGTGCCGCATACCGCCCGGCCCAGCCCACCGCCTCGTCGACCAACTGCGTCTTGCCGCCGGGAAAGTAGTGCTGGAGCGATCCGCGGGGCGCCGCGGCGTCGACGGCGACCTGGCGCATGCCGGTGGAGTGGACTCCGTCGCGGCGGATCAGCTGGGCCGCGCTGAAGACCATCCGCTCGCGCGGCCCCCGTTCGGCCTTCGCCATCGTCGGCCTCCGTCCGCTCTCCCCGTGCTCCGGGTTCTCTCGAGCCGTTCTCTCGCGCCTCGTTCCGGAGCCCGCAGTCTATGACCACGGTCATAATCGCCGCTACTATGACTGCGGTCATAGTGGAGGGCGGCCCGGCCTTCGCGCAGAGCCCGGGAAGGCGGTGCGTCATGTACGTCGGTTTCGTCGGCCTGGGGGTCATGGGCCAGCCCATGGCCCTCCGTCTCGCCCGGGCCGGGACACCTCTCGTGGTCTGGAACCGCACCCCGCAGCGCTGCGAGGCGCTGCGGTCCGCCGGCGCCGAGGTGGCGGCGAGCGCTGCCGAGGTCTTCCGCCGGGCGGCGACCGTGTTCCTCATGCTGGCCGACGAGGCGGCCGTGGACGCGGTGCTGGGGCGCGGCACACCGGACTTCGCCCTGCGTGTCGCCGGCCGTACGGTCGTGCACATGGGCACGACCTCGGCCCGCTTCTCCCGCGACCTCCAGGAGGACGTCCGGGCCGCGGGCGGGCAGTACGTCGAGGCCCCGGTCTCCGGCAGCCGTGTCCCCGCCGAGCGGGGCGAACTGGTGGGGATGCTGGCGGGCGGCGAGGAGGCCGTGGCGGCCGTACGGCCCCTGTGCGCGCCGATGTGCCGGGAGACGTTCGCATGCGGGGCCGTCCCGGGCGCGCTGCTGATGAAGTTCTCGGTGAACCTGTTCCTGATCACCTTGGTCACGGGACTCGCCGAGGCGTTCCACTTCGCCGAGCGGCACGGGCTCGACCAGCGCCTCCTCCGGGACGTCCTGGACGCCGGCCCCATGGCCAGTGCCGTCTCCCGGGGCAAGGCGCCGAAGCTGCTGGAGCGGGACTTCTCCGTCCAGGCCGCCGCCGCGGACGTCCTGAAGAACAACCGTCTGATCGCCGAGGCCGCCCGCGGGGCGGGCCTGATGTCCCCGCTCCTGGACGTGTGCCACGCCCTCTACGACGAGACCGTCCAACAGGGCCATGGTGACCTGGACATGGTGGCCGTACTGCACGCCATGGAGACCCGGACGGCGAAACGGCGACGCTGCTGAGCCGACGTCGGATCACGCATCGGGCGTCACGCATCTTTCCTCAGGCCCGCATTCCGAACAGGAAGCGCGTCACACGTGTCCGGCGTACCAGCAGTTCGTATGCGGTCAGAGTCAGCGCGAGGGAGACCGTCACCAGCACCACGTACTCGACCGCGATCGGCGCCGACCAGCCCGCTACGAGGTAGGCGACGGCCACGACGATCGGCTGGTGGAGGACGTACAGCGGCAGAACGGCGGCGGCGAGATAGCCGTAGGCACGGCGGCGCGGGGTCCTGTCCGGTGATGTCACAGGCTCCCGTGGCAGGCGGTGCCCCGGGCGGTCGAGGAGGCCCGGGATGGCGACGACCAGGCACCATCCGGCCGCCCCGAACAGGGCGCGCGACGCCATGGCCAGGGGGGTCGTCTGCGTGAAGGGGTCATCGGCTGTGGTGAAGCCGGGGGCCGCGGAAACGAACAACAACACGCCGAGCCAGGCCGCCGCAGGCGCGTCGCGCCGCATGGCGGTGCGCCAGCGCGTGTCGGCGGCCAGGACGAAACCGGCGGCGAAGAAGAGCAGATACGACCACCGGTGCCAGCCCGCGTAATCCTCCTCCATGCCGGCGAAGGCGCAGAGGGCGGCGAAGGCGAGGGCGGGAAGCAGCACGAGGCCCCGCCGCACGGACGCCGCGGCCGCCATCCGGTCCATGGCACGCCGGACAGGCGCGTGCGGCAGCCATCGGTGGAGGGGAGCCAGCATGAGGGAGAACGTCAGCAGGAGCACGACGAACCAGAGGTGGCCGGTCTCGAAGTACCGCCCTTGCACCAGGAAGGGGAACTCGTCGAACTCCACGTGCACATCGAAGAAGTGGGGCAGGAAGTCGAGGTACGGCTCGTCGTAGCCGGGGTCGGACGAGCGTTGCCGGAGCCACTGCGGCAGCGGGTTCAGGAGGACGGTCGCGACGACCAGGGGAACGCCCAGGCGTAGCAGGCGCTCCGTGACGAAACGGCCCTCACCACGGCGCCGTAGCGAATGCCGGGCGCCCAGGCCGGAGATCAGGAACAGGAGGGGCATCGCCCAGACCACCCCGAACCCGGCGATGACGGTGACGACTTCCGTCGTCTCGGAGTTCGTGACGTAGAAGTCGCCCTCCGTCGCGAACACCAGTGCCGAGTGGAAGAAGATCAGCCCGATCACCACGAGCATGCGTATCGCGTCCAGCTCCGGCCGCCGCTCCGGTGAACCGGCCTGTGGTTCCCACTCCGTACGCGTCGCCATGCCGCGTCCTCCCCCGACTCGCGTGCGTGGTGCCATCCATGGTGGCGGGGAGGGGCGCGCAGGACCATACCCGCACCGGCCGGTCGCCAGGAGGTGCTTCCCCGGGATGCGGCGTCAGGTGTGGGACAGCGCGAAGGAGACGAGGAAGCCGCTGACCGTGACCAGTCCGATCGCCAGGTGCGCTTCCTGGAAGGCCTCCGGGATCATCGTGTCGGCGATCATGGCGAGGATCGCACCGGCGGCCACGGCCGTCACGGCCGCGATCACGGTGGGCGAGAAGCCGCCCAGGACGGCGTACCCGAGGACGGCGGACACGGTGCTCGCGACGGCGATGGCTCCCCACACGGCGAAGACGTACCCCTTGCCGCGCCCGGACTTCTTCATCCCGGCCGAACTGGACAGGCCCTCCGGGATGTTGCTGATGAACACCGCCGCGACGGTCACCAGGCTGACCGCGCCGCCGTCGAGCAGGCTGACGCCGATCACCGCCGACTCGGGCACACCGTCGAGCAGCGCGCCCAGCGCCAGCGCCAGGCCCGAGCCGCTCTGTTGCTCCTCGGACGGCTGGGTCTGCTCGCTGTGATGGCCGGATCGCTTGCGATGGCGAGCGCCCCGGCGTGCCAGCCAGAGATTGCCTCCCGTGTAGGCCGCCGCTCCGGCCAGTGTCCCCACGGCCGCCGGGCCCAGTCCGCCCTGTTCGTAGGCCTCGCCGACCAGTTCGAAGGAGACGGCCGAGAGGAGCACGCCGGCACCGAACGCCATCACCAGCGCGATGACCTTCTGCGGGACGCGCATCCCGTAGCCGAACACCGCCCCCAGCAGGAGAGCACTTCCTGCCAGCAACCCCCAACCACCTGCCTGGATCACCTCGGACATGCGGCGTGTGTACCCGCGAGAGCGTGATCGGCACCTGGGGCCGCCTACCGGGGGTCAGACGGGACCACCGAGCGACCGGCGCGGCATCGCCCGCTCGACGGCCCCGCGGTCTCCGGCCCCGTCTGCCCGCACCCGACACGGACGGGCTTCCACCGTCGTGCCGACAGCTTCGACGAGGCGCCCGTCCGCGAGCAGTGCCCCCACCCCGTCCTCGACCGCCCACCCGGCGGGCAGCGTCCCTGAGCCCACGGCGAAGCCTTCTCGCCCACGGACCGGCCACCCGGGGGTTCCGCTTGCCTTCCGCCGTTCGGGGGGTGTGCGGTCCCGTGTGGTGGTCATGGCGATGAGTTTCGCAGGCGCGGCGGGTCTATGAGTGCGACGGTCGCCGAGAGTCACCTGGACAGATGATCACCGGGCCGAGCGCACCCCGATCGGCCGCTCGCGAGGAGGACGACATGACCGCCACCTACACCTTCGACGTCTTTTCCAGCCTGGACGGCTACGGCGCCGCCAGCGCCGACTGGACCGGCTACTGGGGCAGACAAGGACCCGAACTGCTCGACCGCCGCCTGGCCCTGTACGACGAGGAGCAGCGGATGGTCTTCGGGGCGAACACCTACCGGACCTTCGCGCAGATGCTGGCCACGAGCACGGAGAACTCCGACGTGCGGGACCCGTGGGTGACGCGGATGAGGAACCTGCCGACGACGGTGGTGTCGAGGACGCTCGAAGGCCCCCTCGACTGGCCGGACGCCACCGTGGTGAGCGGTGACGCGGTGGACGTCGTCGCCCGGCTCAAGGAGGAGTCCGACGTACCGTTGCGTTCGCACGGCAGCCTGTCGATGAACCGGGCGCTGATGGCCGCCGGCCTGGTCGACCGCTTGCAGGTGACGCTCTTCCCGGTGATCACCGGCCGGACCGGCCTGGACCCGGTCTTCCGGGACGCGGCGGACTTCGACCTGGAGCTGGTCGAAGCCCGGACGCTCGACGGTCACATCCAGGAGCTCACCTACCGCCCCACACTGCACTGACCCTCTGCTGCGCGGCGTCCCCCGCTCAGGCGTTGGCGTGACGTCGCCAAGCCGTCCGGCGGGGAGCCGCATGGTGGACGGGCTCGTCCACCCGGCCGGCCTGCGACCGCCTCAGCCAGAGGGCCGTCATGGCCAGCAGGGAGGCGAACACGACCAGGAACACCACCGACACCCACATCTGCCTGCTTCCCGGGTCGGCCCACCCCGCCGACGCGGCGGAAGCGGCCCACAGCACCGCTCCCCCGGCGTAGAAGGTGCGCATCCGGCGCAGCTGCCGCAGGGCTCGTACGGACTCAGCGTGATCAGTTTCCGAAGCCATGCCGACGCAGGTACCCCGATCCGCGCCACCTATCAGCCCTCGGCCGCACGCACGCTCCCGAGGGCGGTATCGAGCCCGGATCGGGCGGAATCCGCCCTGGCCTGGGGGCGGGTGGGTCATAGTTGAGGGTGCCATGGAGGGGTGGCCGGGGCGTCCGGCCGAGGGGGGCCGGGGGCCTGTGAGCGAATTTGACCGGATCTTCGAACCTCGGTACTCCGCGACCGAGTTGTTCACCAACCGGGTCGACGAGTACACGGCCTTCGCCTCGGCACTGCGCGTGCACGGCGAACGAGTCCGGGCCGGCTCGGCGACCCTGGGACATGCCGCACGACGGAACGTCATGTCCTTCTACGGGGTCGGGGGCATCGGAAAGACGGAGCTGTCGCGGCGCCTGGAGGCATGGGCACGGGAGGAGTTGCCCGATCCGGGTGAGTGGTCGGGCGACGTCCCGTCCGAAGGCCCGCTGCATTCGGTGCGGATCGACTTCCACGGAAGCCGGGTCGTCAACGCGGTGGACATCGTGCTGCGTCTGCGCGCGGCGGTCGCCGCCCGGGGGCGTCGTTTTCCGGCCTTCGACCTCGGCCTGGCCGCCTGGTGGTCGCTGGCCCGCCCGGGAACGGCCCTGCCCGACCTGTCGGCCGGCGGTTTCGACGTGCGGGGGCAGATCACCGACACCCTCAACGAGACGCTCAGCGATGCCGGGGCGAGCTTCGGGATCGGCCCGCTGACGGTCCGCACCGGGATCCGCATCGTGGAGGCGGTACGGGAGAACCGGCTCCGCAACCGCACTCTGCGCAGGTGCGAGCCGCTCGTCCACATCATGAACCAGACGCAGCAGGACCCGTCGGACTATGTGGCGGCGACACTGGCCGGGCTGCTGTCGTGGGACCTGGAGAACCTGCCCGCCGAGAGGCGGCCCGTCGCTGTGACGTTCGCCGACGCCGCCGAGTACGTCCAGGGAGACGACCGCACCCAGGAACGTCTGTTCAACCGCATCGTGCACCTCACGCCGGGCGTCCTGTGGGTGGTCACGTCCCGCAACCGGCTGGACTGGGACTCCCCCCACCTCAACCAGCTGCTTCCGGCGACCGGCCCGCAGACCTGGCCGGGTCTGCGGCTGGAGACGCAGGAGGATCCCCGTCAGCATCTGGTGGGCAAGCTCTCCGACACCGACGTCGAGCGATACCTGCGCACGGCGTCGGGGACGGCGGGCAACCCGGAGCTGTCTCCCGAGGTCATCGCCCGGATCCGCAGCGGGGCACACGGCCTCCCGCTGTACCTCAGCCTGTCCCTGTCCATCGCCCGGGCCGGGCAGGGAGAGCCGCTCACGGCGGCGGCGTTCGGCGGCCCCCTGCCGGAACTCGCCACCCGGGTCTTCGCCAACCTGCCGGAGGCGGAACGCGAACTGGCCCGTGCCGCCAGCCTCGTCCCACGCTTCGACGAGGACCTCATCAACCAGGCCACGGACGGACTGCTCGGGGACACGCACCGGTTCTGCCGGCGCACGCTGGTCACCAGGGACGACCACCCGCTGTTCCCCTACCGACTGCACGACGCGGTCCGGGCGGCCATCGCCCACGAGTCGGTCACCGAGCCCGGCGCCTGGGCCCCGGACGACCGGACGGCCATGGCCCGGCAGCTCGTGGACACCCTCGGACGACGCAGCAGGGCGCTGCTGGCAGACAGCAACCGCCGGCTGGACGTGCTGGAACTCGCGGCCGGCCTGTGCGCGGAGCACGACCTGGTCGCCCCGTGGCTGGCGGACGCCCTCACCGACCTGCCGGGTTTCGCCCGGACCGCCGAACGGCTGCCGCCTCCCTCGCAGGAGACGTGGATGGGGCAGCTGTCCGGCATGTTCGAGGCGTGGCGTCACGGCAGGGCCGGGCTGCGGCGGGTCGCCTGCCTGGAGGAGTTCCTGACGGGGCCTCTGCGCGGCGACGTCCGCGCTTGTGCGGAACTCCGGCTGGCCTATCTGCACAGGAACCGCTCCGCGTTCGGGCCGTCCCTGCAATTGCTGAAAGGTCTGCTGGCCGAGAAGCCGGAGTCGCAGTTCCTGCGCTACCAGGTCGCGCGCGCACTGCAGATCAAGGGGGACTTCGCGGCCCTGCACCGGCACCTGTCCGACCACCCCCTCGTCGATCCCACCACGGCGGTGCGCATCAAGAGCGACCTGGCCTACGTCCGTGGCCTGTTGGACGAATCCGTCATCGGGCCGGTGACGCGCGCCGCCTACCTCCGCGAGGAGGGCAAGCACCAGCTGGCGCTGGACAACGACGCGACGGTCCTGTGGCGCAGGACCCTGATGGGCCGCAGCACGCTGGACGAGTGCGATGCCGTTCTCTCCGAGGCCGACCGGTACGGCGAGACGCTCACCATGCGCACAGCCCTCGCCGCCAAGGTGATCTGCCAGGCGGACGACGCGGCAGCGGTCCAGGACATCATCGCCCAGACCGACAGCGTCATCCGGACCGCCTCGGGGCTGCGAGGGTGGCGCGAATGGACGAGCAGGACGCTGTTCGGCCTGCGCCAGGGCGACCGCGGTTACCTCGACGAGCTGCATGAGACATGGCTCTCGCGGGACACACCCTGGAGTCTCAACTCACACGTCGTCGACCGCTTCTTCGTGTTCGCCGGCTACGCGCCCCGCTATGAGCCGGTGCAGGTGATCGCCGCGGAGGATCCCGCGACGGCCGATGCGCGCTGGCACGCCACCATCGCATCCCTGGTGGAGACCTCGCAGCCCGGGCCGGGCTGACGGCCGGCCCGGGGTGCTGCGCGCGTCACAGTCCGGCCGCCCGCATCAGTGAGGCCCGCTCGTCGTCGCCCAGGCGGAGGTCCGACATCAAGTCGTCGTCGGCCAGGAGACGGCGCACCCATGCCGCGTCGGCGACGAAGGCCGCGCGGCACAGCGCCCGTTCGGGGTGGTCCTCCTCCGGGCCGGCGACCGCCATGTCCCACTCGCTGTCCGGATCGGCCGGCGTGGACAGGGCGGCGGCTACGAGCACGAGCCCGAACAGTTCGCCGCGGCGCGGAGTCGATGGTTCGGCGGCCAGGCGCAGCAGGTACGGGACGACCGCCGGCATCACGGCACTGATGGACATCGGTCCTGCCATCACCAGCCAGTCCAGTGCCCGTTCGGCCATCTCGGCCGCATCGGGATCGACCAGCCCGCGCAGGACGACCGGGACGTCGACCGGGCAGCCGGGTAGGGACGGCCACTCCACGTCCTCGCACCCTTCCAGTGCCGGATGTGGAACGGTCCGCTGCGTCAGGTGCGGGTGGGCAGCCGTCAGGGCCGCTGTCGCGGAAGCCGCTGCGGCCTCATGATCCACCCTGCACACCGAAGTGCCTCCCCACTGCACCGGACGGTCGCCTATCCCCACCACCACGGGCTCTCGATCATGCCAGACGGGACGGCCTCTCCGGCAGGTCCGGCCGGCCGGAGAGGATGCTCGCCCAGTGGTGTTCGAGGAGGTACGGCTCGTCGAGCCGGGCGTCGGCGGCGCGGTCGTGCACGTCGGTCAGGAGCCAGCTCAGCAGCTCCGTGGAGGCGTCGTACTCGTCATAGAAGCCCATGTGCAGGTCGGTGATCTCGTACTCGACCAGCACGTCGTCGATGAAGTCGGCCAGTTGGGCGTCGGCGGCCGGTGTACGGGTGGTGGTCCAGATGTCCAGCCAGGGGCGCAGAGTGCCCGTGGCGACGGTGATGAGGCTGAGGGTCGCTCTGACGGACACGGGGCTCGGGCTGGTGTGCAAGGTGGCCGCCCACCAGGCGTTCCAGACGTCGCGAAGTGCCTGCGCCAGGGGCGCTTCCCAAGTGGTCCAGCCCGCCGCGAGCAGGCGGGAGGCGATGAGGTTCTCGTCGACGTGGAGCCGGCCGGTGACGGCGGAGCGGACGATGCGGGGGGCGAGCCGGCGGTAGAGACGCGGGAAGTCGTCCCAGTGGCTGGGGACCTCCGCTGCGACGGCGGACACCAGGTCGCCGGATATCCGGTCGAGCGGTCCGGAGAGCTCCGCCAGATCCTCGGCGCCATAGCAGTACGTGCACCCGGAGACGGGGAAGGGCCCTTCCGTGGCGATGACGCGGTCCAGGGCGTCGAGCGCTGTCATGAGCTGCTGCTGGTGACTGGACATGGGAACCTGCCGAGGTACTCCGACCGGGTCACCGGCGAAGAGCGCAGGCTACCAGTCCCGGGGCCGTTCCCGGTGGCCCCGATCTCGTGCGGTCGTGATCAGTCCTCGTGCCGCCGACGTGCGAGATGGACGGTGAGGTCGGCGGTCATCTCGACCCGGTCCGGAAGGACCCGCATGCTCCGCTGAACACCTCCTGCTGTTCCGAGGCCGGCAGGACGAGACAGGCCGAGACGGTGGAGAGATGTCCCCGGACGGGATGACCCGCGTACGCCGTCACCAGGTCGAACAGCTCCCGCGGGGTACCCGGCCTGAACCGTTCTTACGCTTCCGCCACCGCTCCGAAGCTCAACGCGCGATCCGGCGTGCCGAGCATCCTGACACGAGCCGCTCCGACGGTGGCGGTCCTTTGCACAGCCCTGACCCGGGCCGATGAGCCGGGCGTCAGGAGGGCTGGGTGTGGTGGTCCAGCAGGCGGGTGAGCAGTTGCACGAAGTGGTCGCGTTCGGCCGGGCTCAGCGGCGCGAGCAGTACGTCGTGGAGGTCGTCCAGGACCGTGTCGAGTCGTTGCAGGTGGCGGCGGCCTCGGGCGGAGATCGTGATGACGTTGCGGCGCCGGTCGCCGGGGTCGGGCTCCCGTTCGACGAGGTCACGTTCGGCCAGTTCGTTCAGCACCCCCACCATGTCGCTGCGGTAGATCCCGGAGCGCGTGCTCAGCTCCGCCTGGCTGGCCGGACCGTACTCCTGCAGTGAGGCGAGGACGGCGTAGTGCCACTTGCGGGCGTCGGCCCGGGCCAGTCCCTCGTTGATCAACCGGTCCGACCGCACGGCCAGTTGCGACAGCAGCCGGCTCGCCCTCCGGCGCAGCCTGTCGGGCGTCTTGCGCGCGCCGTCGCCGGGGATGTCCGCTGCCTCGCCTCTGGTCATGGGTCCGACTCTATCGTTGTGTTAGTCCCACTAACGATGTAGGTTCACTCGAACCTGAACCGTTAGTGCGACTAACGCCGATCGAGTGAACGACAGAAAGGCAGATCTTGCCCCTCAAGGCACTCCAGATCCCCACCGCGGACGGAACGTCCGACGCCTTCGCCGCCTTCCCCGACCGGGGCGAGCGACACCCGGGGGTGCTGATGTACATGGACGGCTTCGGCATCCGGCCCGTGCTGCGGGACCTGGCCCGCGAACTGGCCGCGCACGGGTACTACGTACTCGTCCCGAACGTCTTCTACCGGCACGGCCCGGCACCGGTGGTCGAAGTGCCCGCCCACATCGGAGAAGAGAGCCGGCCCGCGCTCCTCGCCCGGCTGATGCCCCTGATCGAGGCACACACCACCGAACGGGTCCTGAGCGACGCCGACGCCTACCTCGGGTTCCTCACCAGCCGGCCCGAGGTCTGCGCGGGGCCCGTCGCGGTGACCGGGTACTGCATCGGGGGTCTCCTGGCCATGTCCACCGCGGCGGCACACCCCGGCCAGGTGGCCGCCGTCGCCGGCTTCCACGGCCCCGTGGGGGGTGAGGGGCCGGACGGTCTGCACCGTCTGCTGTCCACGATCACCGCGGAGGTTCATCTCGGGCACGCCGCGTCCGACCTGACACCCGAGGCTCTCGGCGAGCTCAACAAGGCATTGGACGCGGCAGGAGTCGCCCACACCTCCGAGATCTACCCCGGCACCGTCCACGGCTTCACCATGTCCGACACCGACGCCTTCGACCCCGCCGGCCTGCAACGCCATTGGGACCGGCTGCTCCCCCTCCTGGACCGTGCCCTGGCCGACGGCTGACCGCTCGTGGATCGTGCTGACCGAGTACGCCTTCCGCGCGCCGAGTGGGCCCCGAAATGCCCGCCCTGTTCACCGGACTGCGGGATCTGCTGAGCGCCGACGTCTCATCCGAGTGCCGTACGGTGCTCGCCACTCCTTCGGCCTGAGGCGGCGGTCAACCGGCGGCCCATCCTGGCGCTGTTATGTTCTCCGGTCGTGCGAGCCCTCTTCCCAGGATCCTTCGACCCGGTCGCTCAAGGGCATCAGGACGTTCTCCGCCGCACCGCCGCCTTGTTCGACGAGGTCGTGGTCTGCGTCATGTTCAACCCGCGCAAGACCGGTCGCTCCCCCGTCACCGAACGGCTGGACCGGCTCCGCGCGGCAGCGAATGGCCTGGGCAACGTCACGGTCGACTCCCACACCGGCGGTCTGCTGGCCGACTACTGCCGCCGCGTCGGCATCGACGTCGTCGTCCGCGGAGTCCGCGGTGTTGCCGACCTGGACTACGAGATGCCGATGGCGCGCATGAACCACGAACTGGCCGGAGTCGAGACGTTCTTCATCCCTGCGGACCCCGCCCTGGCCCACATCTCCTCCAGCCTCGTCACCGGTCAAGGGGTGTCGCCACGGTAGGGGAAGCGGCACGTCACCCCAGGGCCGGGTGCGCGCGCGGCGCCGGGGTCGGGGTCGGGGCCGTACAGCGCGCGGCCTCCGGGGAATCTTCCGAGTTCGGTGGAGAGGGCGGCCCCCGTGCCGAGCTCGTCCGGTGTCCAGCCCGTGACGTCCAGCAGCAGCCCGTCCAGCGGCCCGCCGATGAGCTGGGCATAGGTTCGCCCGGGGCGCGGGCCCGGGTCGGGGTCGTCGTGGTCGTGGCCGTAGACCCGGCCGCGTAGCAGCTGCTCGTCGCCGTTCATCTGTTCAGCCTCTCAGCCACCACTGACAACGCGGTCCGTGGAGTCACCGCGCGCCGCCGCCGGACATCGCGGACAGCGCGTGTGTCCCGGCCCATGATGAAGGCATGACCGGCCGTGACGAATTCCTGGGGTGGGTCAGTACCGCCCTGTACGAGGCGGAACTGGCGCTGCACAACGGTGACGCGGCTCCGCGCCGGGCGCTCTGGTCGCGCAACGAGCCCGTGAGTGTCCTCGGGGCGTGGCGCAACGCCCGGGGGCAGGAGGAGCTGGACAGTCTCTTCGCCACACTGGAGGGGAGCTTCTCCGACTGCACGTCCTACGTCTTCGAACTGCTGGCGTGCGACGTTTCGCGAGACATGGCCTATACGGCCGGCCTCGAGCGCACCTCCGTCTCCGTGGACGGAGAACCACGCACCTACACCTTGCGCGCCACCCAGGTGTACCGCCACGAGGACGGCGGGTGGAAGGTGGCTCACCGTCATGCCGACACGGTGACCGAGTGAGCACACCCCGGGGTGACCCACACCTGGCGCCTGCCGGAGCCCGGGGCGCTGGACGCCGCGCGGGGCGTCACCGGGGAGCCGTGCCCCCCGTCCACGGCTCCCCGGTGCGCTCGGCCCACTCCCGGGCCGCTTCCGGGCGGCCGGCGAGCTGAAGGAGCAGGGCCGTGATCGGGCCGCGGATCTCCGGGCCGTCCCCGCGTGTGAACTCGATGTCGGTGGCCACGAGCCTGGCTTCCGGCAGGGGCCACGGGCGGGGCGGCATGCGCATGGTCCACACCCGGTCGGCGGCGTCCCGGGCGGCGGCCGGCGGCATCCGGCGCGTCCGGCCGAGAGCCAGGGCGATGTCCTGTCCGTGGACGAGGAGGTCGAGGAGCGGCTCGCGGGGCGACGTCGTGGGAGCCAGCCGGCGGGAACCGGCGATCGCTGTGCCCGACCCCACTCCTTCAGCGCCGCCGCCAGCCTCCGCGTCCAGCGGACGGTCAGGGACTCGCCCTCCCTCGCCCGGCGACTGGAACAGTCTCGGACCCCCGCGATGCTGATGATCGCCGAGTGCTCCTCGCAGGTCCGCCGATGGGCGACCGAGATCCTCCTTCACGACCCCGCCGTCCGGCGGACGCAGTACATGCCCGGAGTCGGACACCACATGTGGAACGGTCTGGACGGCAACAACGACCGTGCCGCCGCCGTCGTCACCGCGTTCCTCGAGGACAAGCCGGCCCCCTTGCCGAACCACCCCACCCGCGACGAGATCGCCGCCTTCCTGCGCGACCACGAGTAGGGGCGGTTGCCGCCACGGTGGCGGTGCGGCGGCCGGAGGTGTCCGCAAAGTCGCGTTTTTCGCCCGGAGGGCGGGCCCCGCGGCCTTCGGTGCGTGCTCTCGGTGTGCCGGGCGCGCACCCGCGTACTGGTGGTACTCGGGTGTTCGCCCGGCGCGGCGAGAGACGTGCCGAACACCGCCGGGCAGGAGGGACCTTGCGGACACTCCCTAGGCGTGCCAGAGCGAGTTGCGTCGATGGCGTGCCGGTGGGATGTCCAGCGCGTCCACGGCGTCGAGTGCGTGTTCGTCGAGGCCCGCGTGCACCAGGCCCAGCAGCGCCCCCGCTCGGGATCGCAGCCGCTGCCGTTCCCGGCGTTCCTCCAGCGCCGACCATGCGGCAATGGAGCGGTCCCGCCCGCATCGGGCGAACGAGTAGACCTTCACCGTGCGGCGGACCGGCTGAGGGTACGGCTTCCGGGACTCTCGCCTCGCGTCGGTGAGGCTGCGTGCGCTGTACCTCAGGTCGTGGAGGATCACCGAACGCCAAGGGGTTCCTGACGGGACGTCGCGGGTGCTTCGGCTCGGTGAAGGGGACAGGTGGTGGGCGGTGCGGGACACGGGACTCCGTTCGCAGCCACCGCCAGGTATCTCCTGG
The DNA here is from genome assembly GCF_040706515.1 of Streptomyces sp. NPDC047880. Classification (NCBI taxonomy): domain Bacteria; kingdom Bacillati; phylum Actinomycetota; class Actinomycetes; order Kitasatosporales; family Streptomycetaceae; genus Streptomyces; species Streptomyces sp. NPDC047880. The sequence goes on from NZ_JBEZOK010000007.1 coordinate 159,145, forward strand.
CGGGCTACCTGAAGCCCGTCGGACCGGTCGAACGTGCGTCTCCCATAACCGTCACCCTAACCCGCAGATCTCGTGTGCGGGCCTGACGCGACGTTCTTCGCCGGTGCTTCCCGGCGCGTGCGGTGCCGGCAAGTGGGGCTTCGCACACGGGGTTTGGCGGTGAAGGTGGTGATCTTGGGCAGACGGTGGAGGTGATCTTGCTGTTGGCCCCTTGAGGGGGCTCCCATGAGGGGGGATGTCGTGACAGTGCCTGTGCGTCGTACACCGTTCGTGAAGCGGAGCCGCTACCGGTTCGATCTTCGGTCGACGGCCTTGTTCTTCGTGTTTCTCGCCGTGGTCGTGTGTGCCCTGGGCCTGGCCGCCCGCGTGGCGGCGGGCGCTGTGGAGCGTCGTCCCGCCTGGGTGTTCGTGCTGGTCGCGATAGGTGTCGCCGGCTGCCTCGGCCTACGACGCCGGTGGCGCCTGGCGGGTGTGGCGCGTCGGGCGGCGGCCGCCCTGGACGAGGCGGCCAGGGAAGCGGCCGAGGTGCTGGACGCTCCCGCGGACCCCGCCCGGCCCGTGTCCGCCCCCGCGTCCACCACCACCCCCGCCCCCCTCCCCATGGCCGTCGCGCCCGTCGACTACGACGCCCTGACTCCGGAGGGGTTCGAGGAGGCGATCGCCGGACTGTGCGAGCGCGACGGCTGCACGGAGGTCGAAGTCGTCGGCGGTGCGGGGGACTTGGGCGCTGATGTCATGGCCGTGACACCCGACGGGCGCCGGGCCGTGATCCAGTGCAAGCAGTACGGCGAGTCCAACCGCGTCGGTTCGCAGGATCTGCAGCGCTTCGGCGGCACGTGCTACAGCGTGCATGAGGCCGATGTCGCCGTGCTGGTCACCACGAGCGACTTCACCGCGCCTGCGGTGGATTACGCCGAGCAGTGCGGGATCGTGTGCGTGAACCGGGAAGGCCTCGAGGCGTGGACGCAGGGCACCGGCCCCCGGCCCTGGGAAGCCGCCCTGGAGGGCGGGGCAGCGGGGCGGGAGACAGCCGGATCCGGGTGCTGACCTGGCAACGCCCGTTGCGCCTTCCTCACCCTGCTCTTCGTCCTCGCCCGCGAAGACATCGCCCTCGACGGTGTCATCCTGCTGCGCCGCGTCTCCTTCCGGGCCGACGAACCCCAGGACGCGCTCGTCCTGGCCTCGCACATCGACCTCCACATCACCGAGACCCGGCGCCGTGCCGTCTCACTCGATTGAGTGCCTGGTGATCCGGCGGTAAGACGGGCGTGGCGGGGTAATGGGATGTCGTTCAGCACGCCTTTGAGAAGGAGCCGAGGATGACCGACGACGCTTACCTGTTCCTGCTTGACGACGCGTCCGCGCAGCTCGGTGTGTCGCCGGCCGCCGTCGGTGAACTCGCCTGCATGGAAACGCCCGCGGTCCGCGCCTGGCTCGATGCCCAGGGAAGCTCGCCGGCCTCGCCCCATCTGCGCCTGCTGCCGCCGGAGGAGAGGGCGGCCGTGCCCGAGGGTGCCGAGCGGCTGCCCGTCCCGCTGAGCGAGGAGGAGCTGAGCCGTCTGCGCCACGAGATGGTCCCACAGCCGCTGGCCCGGGTCGAGCAGGAACTGCTCGCCTACCGTGACTGCACGGACGGGCGGGACGGTCTGATCGGCAAGGCACTGGCCGCCGGTGTGGCACCGCACCGCATCGTCGAGTTGACCGGCGTCGACCCCGCCACGGTGACCGCCGCCGCGAGCAGGTGAGGACACCGCGGGCAGACCTGCGGTCCCGCCCGGTCCGGCGATCGGCCCCGCCGGGCGAGAACCGTCCGGCGAGGCCCATCGGCGTGCCCTCGGTAAGCATGCCGATCCGCGGGTGACGAGCCGCTGCGGCGGGGATCCCCGCCACCGGGCCCGCTGTGAGAGCGGTCCGGATCAGCGGCAAGAAGCGCCCGCCATCAGGCCCGCTGCCGGGGGGCGGACCGGATCAGCGGCTGCGGGTGAAGACCTTGTTCCGGGTGGAGCCGTCGGCGCACAGCTTTTTCTCGTCGGCCGTCATCTTGCGGGACTTGACCACGACGGCGCTGTGCTTGCCGTCCGTGCCGTTCGGGGCCGGGCCGGTGACGGTGTCGGGCACGAACCAGTAGTAGTGCCCCCACTTGGGGTCGTCGTAGTGGGTTTGCCACGTGCCGGATATCCGCTGCATCACCTGGGCACGAGAGATCCAGCCCACCTCTCCCGGCTTCACGGTCACCGTGAACGAACTCGTCTCCGTGTGCGAGCTCTGCCAGGTGTAGTTGTAGGTCGCGGTCACGCTCGCCGTGATGATGCCTTCGATGCCGCCGCCCACCGTGACCGAGCCGCCCACCGAATGGGAGGAGCCCACGGTGTCGGCCCAGGACATCGACTGGGAGGCGGGTGAGGCCGTGCAGTTGAAGAGCAGTTCGGAGACCTGGCGGGGTTCACCCAGGTAGGCCTTGCCGAGTTGGGGGTCGTTGAAGCTGCACTTGCCTTCCCCGGAAGCGCAGTCGGCCATGATCTGCTCCGGGGTGGGCTGCTCCTCGGCCGCGGCGGGCACAGCCGTCGCGATCACCCCGAGTGCGGTGGCCGTCAGCGCCAGCGTGCGGCTGCCGTACCGCAGGGCGTGGTTCCTCGTCATCGTTGCTGCCTCGCATGTGCGTGGGGGGGGAATGTGGCCACAATTGCCGCTGTTCCGGGCGGGGTTGTGGTCACTGTGTGATGCCAACGAGGCTCACGTAATCGACGGTCCAGCTACACCAAGAGATGGCAAAGTTGTAATTGATTTCCAGAACTGATGAAAAGCCAACTTCGCCTGCCCCGCCTGCTTTTCGAGCCGCTCCGGCAGGTCGTCCCCGGGGAGCCGCCCATGTCGAAGGCCCCGCACACCGAAGGCCGCCGGTCCCGCGCAGAGTTCGCGGCACCGGCGGCTCGGGGGGGGGGGGAGGCGGGGTCAGCTGAGGGGGTCGAGCGTCAGATAGGCCTGGCGGGGGTTGCCGTCGTGGACGAGTGATTCATGGTGACCGACGTCGTCGAACGCGAATGCGTACGCCTTTCCGTCCACTGTCTGGGCGTGGATCTTGCGCGCGTAGTGGTTGGTGACACTGTCCTTGTAGAAGTCGGTGGCGCCGGCATCGGGCTGGTTGGGGTTGACCAGCAGGGTCGAGCGGTTGAAGCCGGCACACAGCGTGCGCGAGATCGGACCGCGCACCTGGTCGTTCGGGGCGTCGAGCCTGCGGTGACAGCCGAAGACGGAAGAGGCGTCCGGCTTCTGGAAGCTCGTGACGACCACGCCGGAGCCGTTGGTGAAGTTCATGACGCCCCCGGAGACCCGGCCGTAGTACTTGGTGCCGGGCTGGTCGGCGAACGGGGATACCGTCAAGGTCGAGTTGGTGTACTTCTGCCAGACGCGGTTGATGTAGTCGTCCATGATGGTGGCCGGCAGAGCACCGGTCTCCACGCCGTACAGCGGTGAGAGCGCGCGCAGCACGGTGCCGTCCGGACGTGTCTGGATCAGGTTGGCCCAGCCCCCGGGCTGTCCCCGCAGGGCGTTGAAGAACCCGTTGTACCCGCCGGGCTTGAGCCGGCCCGTGCTCGCGGTGCTGCCGTCGGCCCGCTGCACTCCCACCGCGTAGGGAGCGGAGAACATGTCCACCTGAGTGCTGTTGATCCACAGCCCCGAGTCGTTGAGCGTGTACTCGGACCAGTTGAACAGGATGTTGCGGTTGGGGTCGGTCGGGTTCTGCACGGCGGGTTGGACCAGACCGCCGGTGGTGAGCTTGAAGACCAGCTTCTGACCGTAGGAGAAGTAGACCCGGCCGGAGAACTTGGGCATGCGGATCGTGGTCGACTGCCCTGCCGCCGGGCCCGCTATCGATGCGTCGGGGGCGGGTGAGGGCGGGTTGCCGCCGGCGGGCCAGGGGTGGAAGGTACCGCTCGCGTCGGCCCAGCCCTGCCGGCCGGTCGAGAGTTCCGTGCCGAGGTTGTAGATGTACAGCTGCTCACCGCGGGCCGAGTTGTTGGTGATCTTCAGAGGGATGGTCGCCGGGACGGCGGCATGGGCCGGCGCTCCCGTTCCGGTCGCCAGCAGTGAGCCGGCGAGGACCGTGGCCAGGGACAGCCCCGCGGCCGTGGCCCGGTTCCTGAGAGTTCGCAACACGCTCTGCCTCCGTTCGACGAATGGCCGGTCTGAGAGCGCTCTCAATGTCCCGCCTTGGTCCGTACCTGTCAACAGATGTGCGGCCCCGGTCAGTTCTGACACCCTGCGCGCAGCGGTCCGCGCAGACAGGAGAGGACGACGACGAAGGGCCAGACCGACTGCAGGGTCGTCACGGCACGCTCGGCGACTCCGGCCACCCCGTGAAGGTGCAACTCGACCAGGAACCAGGCCGCCCCGACCGCCATGACGACGGTCGCCCCCAGGCACGGGAAGGGCCGCAGAGCCCACGGCACGGCCGTACCGGCCCTGGCGGCCAGCACCGGCCAGGCCGCCAGGACGGCGAAGCCCACGGCGGCCACCGAACCATGGCTCAGCGAACCACCGCTGCTCGGTGCCGGGAACACGGCCACCGCCAGCGCCGCCACCCCGCCGGCGGCCAGGGCCACCCGCCCCGCGGTCGCGGCCGGGCGCAGACCCCAGGCCGTGAGCAGGTGGCAGAACCCCAGGGCGACGAAGGCCGCCGTCATCACCCAGGACCCCTGGTTCCCGGGGGCCGCGAGGACGCTGATCGTCTGGGCGGCGGGATCGTACGGGGGTCCCTGCAGCGATGCCGCGATCAGCCAGCCCATGATCAGGAAGACGGGTGCACACCCCGATGACACCAGCGCCCAGGTAGGTACAGATCGCATCAGGACACCGTAAAGCCGGGCATCCGTCTCCTGAGGGTTCCCCCGCGCGGCCTCCTCGCGTGGCGTAGTCACCCGGCCCGCTCCGCCGGGGAAGCGCACGATGGAACCGTGCGGCCGGGTGTCGAAAGGTGATCGGGCATGGAGCTCACTCTCGTGGTGCTCATCATCATCGTGGGGCTGACGTTCGACTTCACCAACGGCTTCCACGACGCCGCGAACGCGATCGCCACCTCCATCTCCACCAGGGCCCTGACGCCCCGCGTGGCACTGGCCATGGCCGCGGTGATGAATTTCTGCGGCGCCTTTCTGGGCACCGGGGTCGCCCAGACCGTCGGCAGCGGCATCATCGGCGCACCCGAGGCGACCTCGGGTCTGCTGCTCGTGCTGTGCGCACTCCTCGGCGCCATCGGATGGAACGTCTTCACCTGGTGGCGCGGGTTGCCCACCTCGTCCTCGCACGCTCTGATCGGCGGGCTGGTCGGCGCCGCGCTCGCCGCGTCCGCCACGGTGCACTGGTCGGGCATCCTGGACAAGGTCATCCTGCCGATGCTGCTGTCCCCGCTGGTGGGCGTGGTGCTCGGCTACCTGTTGCACACGGGCATCCTGTGGGCGTTCCGCCGCTCGACGCCCCACCGCACCATGGGACGCTTCCGCATGGCGCAGACCGTCTCCGCCGCCGCCATGGGTCTGGGGCACGGGTTGCAGGACGCGCAGAAGACCATGGGGGTCATCGTGCTCGCCCTGGTCACCGCCGGCTGGCAGGAGGACTTCTCGGTGCCGGTGTGGGTGATCGCCGCCGTCGCGATCGCCATGGCCGCCGGCACGTACACCGGCGGGCGCCGCATCATCACCACCCTCGGGCGGCGCATCGTGCACCTCGATCCCCCGCGCGGGTTCGCCGCCGAGACCGCCGCCGCGACCGTCCTCTACACGACCGCGTTCCTGGTGAAGGCGCCGATCTCCACCACGCAGACGATCACCGCGGCGATTCTCGGCGCCGGTGCCACCCGGCGCTTCTCCGCCGTACGCTGGCAGGTGGCCCGTTCGATCGGTGGCGCCTGGATCCTCACCTTTCCCGGCGCGGGGATCCCGGCCGCGGCGCTCTATCTGTTCCTGCACGCCGTCACCGGTCTGTGAGCACGGCGGAGGCCGCCCATGAACGCCCTTCCTGACCGTCCGGGGCCCGCGGGATCCCCCGCCGGGGCCCCGGGCGGTCTTCCCTCGCCCGCACGTTTCGCGCATCTGCACCCGGAGGACGGTGCCTGTCTGATGGAGGCCGCCGCCCTGCTGGCCTCCGGCCGTTTCACCGACAGCCCGGCCGGGACGCATCCGGCGCTCGCGGCCCTGGCCCGGGTGGTCAACGACAGCGTCGGGGACGACGCCCGGCGCGCGCTGTGGCCGCTGGCCGTCGACCTCGCCGATGCCCGCCCCCGGGGCCGCGACTACGCGCCGCTGCTCGTCGGCACGGTCGTGGACGCGGCGCTTCGGGTGCACCCCGCGTCCCGGCCTCTGGCACGGTACGGCCGTGCGTGCCGCCGGCGGGCGCAGAGGCCGGCCCACGCGCCTGCGGGCGGTGCGGCGTCCCGGGTCTCCGATGCGCTGTGGTGGCGCGGGCCCGGGCGACGGCACCTCGAAGCGGCTCTCCGGGTACTGTGCGCCGCACCGGACGCCGAGCGGCTGCTCACCCGGCTGCTGCGGCAGGCCGTGGCGCAGGCGCGGGAGTACACGGACGACCGGGCCGCGGGCCGGGAGGTCTCCTGCAACCGGTAGCCGCGAGGGGCCGTCCTACAGGGCACCATGATCCCCGCAAGCGTCGCCGGCCCCCGGGCCGCACCGGTTCGTCAGCTGCTCGCGTTCGCCTGGACCCAGACGCGGGCCTGCGCTTTCGCCCTCGCCCTGCTGTCCGGCGTGGCCGTCTCCGCGCTGCTGCCCGATCTGCCCGTGGCACGTTACGACCTCCTGGTCGTCTACGGCGTGCTGCTCACGCTGGTGTTCTGGGCGCGCGGCTGGGAGAGCGGGCGGGACGTCGCCGCGATCACGGCCTGCCACGTCATCGGTCTGGCCTTCGAGTTGGTGAAGGTGTCGCTGGGCTCCTGGAGCTACCCGGAGCCGGCCGTGCTGAAGTTCTCCGGTGTCCCGTTGTACGGCGGGTTCCTGTACGCGGCGGTGGGCAGCTACGTCTGCCGCGCCTGGCATCTGTTCGACCTGGGCCTCGTGCGCTACCGGCCGCGCGCGACGGCCCTGGTCGCCGCCGCCGTCTACGTCAATTTCTTCAGCCACCACTGGCTGCCCGACCTGCGCTGGGTGCTGGCGGGCCTGCTCGTGGCCGTGACGCTGGGGACGTCGGTGCGGTTCACGGTGCGCGGGGCGCGCCGGCGGATGCCGCTGGCGCTGTCGTTCGTGCTGATCGGGTTCTTCCTGTGGGTGGCGGAGAATCTGGCGACCTTGGCCGGCGCGTGGCGGTATCCGTATCAGGAGCACGGCTGGGAGCCGGTGGGGGTGGAGAAGTTCGGCGCCTGGGCGTTGCTCGTCAGCGTGACGTTCGTGCTGGCGGCGGTCGGGCGGCGTACGGGTTCCGAGGCGGTGCGGGACACCGGGTGAGGGCTGCCGAGGGGCGCGGAGTCGTCGCGGAGGCACTCGGCTGAGTATCATCCTATGGACGTAAATCGGGTGATTTGCCTTCGGGGTCGTCACCTACCGTGGCCATCCTCGCCGGAGTGAACCATGTCCCGCACCGGCACGACGGACGACGGCGACGAGCTGCTGACCAGGCTCGGGGCCCTGACGGCTCAGGCGCGTGCGCAGGCCGAGATGCAGAGGTCCCGGGTCGAGCTGGCGATCGCGCTGCAGCGCGGCATGCTGCCGCGGGACCTGCCCGTGGCCCGCCGGCTGCACCTGGCGGTGCGGTACGCGCCCGCGTACCGGGGCCTCAACGTGGGCGGCGACTGGTACGACGCCTTCACCCTGGGCGACGGCCGGATCGGGTTGTCCATCGGCGACGTCCAGGGCCACAACATCGAGGCAGCGGCCTTCATGGGGCAGGTGAGGGCAGGTCTGCGGGCGCTGGCGTCGGTGACGAGCGATCCGGGCGAGGTGCTGGCCCGGACCAATGATCTGCTGCTGTCCCTGGGCTCCGACCTCTTCGCCACCTGCACGTTCATGCGGCTCGACCCGTGTGCGGGCGTACTGGAGAGCGCGCGGGCCGGGCATCTGCCCTGCGTCTGGGCCACGGCGGACGGGAAGTCCGGCCTGACCGAGGACGAGGGCGGGCCGCCGCTCGGGGTGCAGGCCGGGACGCCCTTTCCGGTGACCCGCTACGAGCTCGCGACGGGTGGTGTGTTCATCCTGCTCACGGACGGTGTCGTCGAGGGGCCGTCCATGCGGCTGGACGAGGGCCTGGACCAGGTGACGCGGCTCGCGGGCCTGGCCGCGGTGGCGGGCATGGACGTGGACGCGCTCGCAGGCGCGGTGATCAAGGGGGCCGAACGCGTGGGGCACGACGACGATGCCGCCGTGCTGGTCGTCGGCCTGGACGGGCCGGACGCTCAGCCATAGGGCCGCACCAGGCCCGCTCCTGCCTCGCCGAGGCGGCGGCCTCGGTGTCTCATGGCTGCTGTGGTGGGTAGCCAGGATCTGCGTACGCCGGCCGTCGTCGCTCTGCAGACGCTGGCCGTCGGCGCCTGCTACTACGTCTCCGCCCAACTGGGGCTGCTGCGGGAGCTGGTCGTCGAGGGCGCGGTCGTCACGCCCATCTGGCCTCCCACCGGCGTCTCGGTCGCCTGTCTGCTGATCCTCGGACTGCGCTGCTGGCCCGGGATCGCTTTGGGGGCCTTCTTCGTCATCCTGTCCCTCACCTCCCTCACGCCCTCGACCCTGTGTGTCCTGGCCGGCAACACGGCCGCACCCGTCGTCGGCTGTCTCCTGCTGCGGCGGGCCGGCTTCCGCACCGATCTCGCACGGCTGCGGGACGGGCTCTCCCTGGTGTTCCTGGGCGCCTTCACCGCCATGCTGATCAGCTCGACCACCGGCGCCGGCATCCTGATCGCCACGGACAAGATCGAATGGTCCGGCTTCTGGGCGGTGTGGCTGGCCTGGTGGGTCGGTGACGCGATGGGCGTGCTCATCGTCACGCCGGTGCTGCTCCTGCTGTCCCGCGTACGTCTGCCGCTGGCCACGTCGCGCTGGAAGGAGGCGACGGGGCTGGCGGTCATCGCCTGTTGTCTCGTGCCGCTGGCCGCGCGCAGCTCCATCAGCGTGCTGTTCCTCGTCTATCCGCTGCTGATCTGGGCCGCGCTGCGGTTCCAGCTCGCGGGCAGCCTGCTGTGCGCGCTCTTCGCCTCGGTCATGACCACGGTGGCGGCGACCGACCGGGTCGGGCCGTTCGAACGGCTCAGCCGGGTCGAGGTGATGATGAAGCTCCAGGCCTTCAACGGGGCGATGGCACTCACGGCTCTGATCCTTTCGGCGGTGATCACCGAGCAGATCCACACACGGCGGTCCGTGGAGCGCGCGTGCCAGGAGCTGGTCGAGGTGCTGGAGCATCTCACCGCGGGCGAGGCGGCGGGCGGCCGGCTTCCGCTGGAGGAGGGCGGGCTCGGGCGCCGGGAGGAGTGAGGGCCGGCAGCCCCTCGGATGCCCGGGGCATGGGCTGGCGGGACCTGGATGGTCCGGGGCCCTGACTGTCGGGGACCCGGCTCGTCCGGGACCCAGGCTCGTCCAGGACCCAGGCTCGTCCAGGGCCCGACTCGCCCCCGACCCTGCTCGTCCAAGACCCGACTCGCCCAGGGCCCAGCTCGCCCAAGACCCGACTCGCCCAAGACCCAGCTCGCCCAAGACCCGACTCGCCCAGGGCCCGGCTCGTCCAAGACCGACTCGCCCCGGACCCGGCTCGTCCAGGACCCGGCTCGCCCAAGACCCAGCTCGCCCAAGACCCGACTCGCCCAAGACCCAGCTCGCCCAAGACCCGACTCGCCCAGGGCCCGGCTCGTCCAGGACCCGGCTCGTCCAGGGCCCGGCTCGTCCGGGACCTAGGCTGGACGTCATGACCCAGGTGGAGGTGCTGCAGCTGCTGGTCTCGCCCGCGCACCGGCTGGCCGGACGGCCGTCGGACGGACCGGCTCCGGGTCCGTCCGACGAGCGGGTCAGCCGGGTGGAGGTGCGCCGCGGGCTGGGCCTGGTCGGGGACCGCTACTACGCCCGGCCCGCCCACCGGAACGCGGCCGTGACCATCATGGCCGCCGAGAGCCTCCCGGCCGGCGCGGACCTGCGGCACACCCGCCGGAACATCTTGCTCCAGGGCGTCGACGTCGACTCCCTCGTCGGGGCGACGCTCTCGATCGACTGCGGCACCGGGCCCGTGGTCTTCGCCGTGAGGCGTCCCGCCCGGCCCTGCGCCTGGATGGACGTGACCATCGGATCCGGCGCGCAACGCGCCCTGCGCGGCCGGGGCGGCGTGCGGTGCACCCCGCTGAGCGACGGGGCGCTCACGCTCGGCCCGGCCACGTTCCGGGTCGTGACGGGCGACGGGTCCTGAACGGCCCCGGGCGGTCGGCCGCCCGGGCGGCGTCCGGGTGGCGGCGCCGGTCGTCAGCCACCCGACGGCGGCGTGCGGATGGCGGCGATGTCGAGCTGCAGGCGTACCTTCTCGCTCACCATCGCGCCCCCCTCGGCCAGCCTGCTGTCGTAGGTCAGGCCCCAGTCCGAGCGGTTGATGGTGGTGGTGCCGTCGAAGCCGGCCCGGTCGTAGCCGAACGGGTCCGTGACATTCCCGATATAGGTCATGTCGAGGACCACGGGGCGCGAGACGCCTTTGATGGTCAGCTCGCCCGACATGCGGAAGAGGTCCGCGCCGGTCTGCTCCACCGCCGTGCTGGTGAAGCGCATTCGCGGATAGGTCGCGGCGTCGAGGAAGTCACGGCCGACCAGGTGCGCGTCGCGTTGTTCCACCCCCGTGTCGACGCTCGACGTGAACAGAGTGATATCGGCCCGTGACCGTGTGGGGTCGTGCGCGTCGAAGTACAGCCGGCTTTCGTACTCCAGGAAACAACCGCGCACGGTGGTCACCATGGCATGCCGGACGGAGAAGCCGATCCTGCTGTGTGCGGGGTCGACGACCCATTCACCGGACAGATTCGCCAGTTTGGGGTCCGGCAGCACGCCGGTGGCGGATGCCGGTGCGCCGGTGCGGTGCTGTGGGGGGAAGGGCGCTGCCTGCCGACGGGACGGCACAACGCGGTTGAACAGGTTCATGGTTCATCTAGGTACTTGAGTTTGGTTATAGCCGCAAGTCCCCTTCCGTTTTGCGGCTGTTGAGAACCAGCCCCCGCCTGCTTTTGCCGTCGCTTTGCACAGGATCCACACACAGCTGTCGCAGCGCATCACAGAAACGACCATGCGAAACTCCTGGAATTTTCATGTCGGGCATATCGGCGAATCGGTGTTACTTCACCTCTATCGCGAGGTCGTTGTCGACGGTGTAGTAAGGGCGGAGCGTGGATCCGTCCGCGTCGACCGACGGGTAGACGTACACCTGCTTGCGGTCCGCCACGTCGTCGAGCAGCCGGCCGACCCTGACGGGCGGTGCCCCGGCGGTGGGGCGGACGAAGACGTCCCAGATCCGGGCCGCTCCCCCACCGTCGGCCGTCAGGTCACCGAGTCCGGCGGTGAACGAGAAACCCCTGCCGTCGCCGTCGAGCCGGGGGGCGAGGGTGCGTACGGTGTCGGTGCCGCGCAGGCGCAGGCGCACGGTGGCGTCCTGGTGGAGCTCGCCGCCGTGCAGACGGGCCGTGACCGTGACGGCCCGGTCCCCGAGGTCGATGCCCCGGGCCTCCGCGTGGGCGGTGCGCCGCCAGGCCCTGAGGGCGAGGAAGCCGTCCTTCGTGGCGTACGGGATCCGGACCGCGACGGGCGAGGGGCGGTCGCGCAGGTGGCCGTCGACGAGGGCGCGCAGGTCCCGCAGGCCGGGGCGCAGCCGACGGCGCTCCGCTCCGGATTCCGGCAGCAGGTACACGTCCCACCGGCCCTCGTCCAGGACCGGATGCGGGTCCAGTACGGCGTGGTGGTGGCCGTCGGCCGGGTCGGTCTCCAGGTCGAGCATGTGCTGGGCCGACTCGGGCAGGCCCTTCTTGGGCCGCAGCCGCAGGAGCAGTCGGGGTTGTGCGGCCGCGGCCGGCGGCAACCGGAAGGTGATGCGGCCCTCGGTGTCGATCGTGCAGTCCGCTCGCGGGTGAGGCTCGTACTGCGGGCTCGGGGGCGCACCCTCGTGTATCCGGGTCGGCTCGTCCTCCGGCGCGTTCATCGGCGTCCCTTCCGTATGGAGCGCAGTACGCCGGTGGCGGCGGCGTGTGCGGCGTCGCGGGCGGCGTGGCCCCGGCTCGCCAGCGGGCTGTGGGTGCGGTCCCGTGGGGTGGCTGTCCGGCCGGAGCTCCTGGCCGCAGCGGCGGTCTCCAGCAGGCGTTCGGTCTGGGCGACGACGGGGCCGGGGGCGAAGCGGCGCGCGTTGTCCAGGGCCGCTCGGCTCATACGGCGACGGCGCTCGTGGTCGGCGACGAGTTCCAGCAGGGCCGCCGCGAGCGCGTCGCGGTTCCCGACCGGTACGAGCCGGCCGTCGACCCCGTCCTCGATGATCTCACCGGGGCCATAGGGGCAGTCGGTGCTGACGACGGGCAGCCCGCAGCGCATCGCCTCCACGATGGTCATGCCGAACGGCTCGAAGTTGGACGCGGCCGCTCCGATCGACCCCTTGGCCCATTCGGCCTCCATGGGGGTGGCGGCCCCCATCAGGAACACGTGGTTCCACAGCCCGAGCCGCTCGATGAGCCGGCGCAGATTCGTCTGTTCCTCGCCCTTGCCGTAGATGCGCAGCTGCCAGTCCGGGTGCGCCGCGGCGACCTGGGCGAACGCCTCGATGAGCAGGTCGTAGCGCTTGACCGGGACCAGGCGGCCCGCGGCGATCACCACCTTGGCGGTGCTGTCGGCGGGAGGCAGCGCGGGGTCGGGGACGCTGTTCGGGAGGGCTTCGACGTGGACCCCGGGCAGCCACATCTTGCGCCGGTAGGCGGCGGCGTCCGCCTCCGTCACGGTGGTGATCACGTCGAGGCGCCGGTACGCGCGGCGCAGGGCGGTGCGCAGCCGCGGCGAGTGGTTGTCGAGCGTGAGGTGCTCCTGTCCGACACGCAGGACGTGCTGCGGGGCCTGGCGGGCGATGTGCACGTTGAGGCCCGGGCGGGTGCCGATGACGGCGTCGGCGTCGAGCGCTGCGAGGCACTCGCCGATGCGCTGGTCGGTCAGCTCGCTGTACTGGTGGTGCCGGTACTCGGCGGCCGGGAACACCTTCGCCGGTCTGCCGTGCAGCGGATGGTCCGCCTCCTTGCGCAGGTCCACCAGCGCCCGCAGTCGCACGCGTGGGTCCAGGACGAGATGGGGGCGTTCCCGGTGGCGTAACGCGGAGACGATCTCCACGTCGTGCCGCTCGGCCAGGGCTCCGGCCAGGTTGAACGTGGTGGTGATCGTGCCTCCGATTCCGTAGGCGTTGTGAATCAGGAAAGAGATCTTCATGGTGGCTAGACCGTACCGACGATCCGATCGTTGTTCACCGTTACCACTCTGTGGCCGTGGCCGGTGGCCGGGCCGAGCCGGTCGATTCCGGAACGATCTCGGACAGAAGTGGTCTGGGCCATACCGTTTCGCTCCGGATGTGTGGATAGCTTGATGTGTTTGCCCGCGCATCGTCGCGTCCTCGGGTGCACCCTCGTATCGATCTTCAGGAGACCCATGCGCCCCCGCACCACCTCGGACTCCCGCTTCGCCTCCCTCCCGCCCGTCGCCCTGGCCGGCGGTGCGCTGGCCGTGGGGGTCGGCGGTCTGTATCTCGCCGGGCTGCTCCTCACCGGCGGCCAGATCGACTCGGGCACCTCCGTGCGCGGGGTGGACATCGGAGGGCTGAGCCGGGCGGAGGCGGTGCGGAAGCTGGAGCGGGAGCTGGGCCCGGCCGGCGCCCGGGAACTGCCCGTGAAAGTCGGTGACCGCACCGGCAGGGTCGATCCGCGGCGCGCGGGGCTCGCCTACGACGTCGAGGAGACCGTCGACCGGGCGGCCCGGACGGGAGCCGATCCGGTCAGCGTGTTCGGCGGGTTCTTCCGCTCGGGGGGCGACATCGAACCGGTCGTGCACGTCGACGAGGGCAAGGCTCGTGCGGCCCTCGAGCAGCTGGCGGAAGGACTCGACCAGAAGGTCCGGGACGGTGCCGTGAGCTTCGACCACGGGCACGTGCGGACCGTCGCGCCGCGGACGGGGTACGCCCTGGACGTGAACGCCGCGGTCGAGCCCCTGCGCGAGTCCTTCCTGCGGGGCGGCCCCGGTACGGCCACTGCCCTGCCCACCCGCGAGACCCGGCCGAAGGTCACCGCCGGCGAGGTGCGGCGGGCCGTGCGCACCTTCGCGGAGCCCGCCATGTCGGCCCCCGTCACGCTCACCGCGGCCGGCCGGCGCTTCACCGTCGGCGAGGACACGCTGGGCGAGCACCTGACCATGCGGCCGGACGGCAGCGGCAGGCTCCAGCCGGAGCTCGACGCCAGGGGCCTGCGCGCCGAGCCCACCGTGGCCGGCCCGCTGGACGCCGTCACCACGGCCGCCGAGAACGCGACGCTGCGGCCGGAGGGCGACAAGGCCGTGGTGGTCCAGGACGCCACGGTGGGGCAGTCGGTCGACGACAAGGCGCTGGGCAAGGCCGTACTGCCACTGCTCACCAAGCCGGGTGCCGACCGCAGCGGCGACGTGCAGGTACACCGGACCCAACCGGAAGTGACCCGGGAGAACGCCGCCCGGCTGGGACTGACGGAGAAGATGTCCTCCTTCACCGTCCACTTCGAACCGGCCGAGTACCGCACCAAGAACATAGGCCGGGCCGTGGAACTCATCAACGGCTCCCTCGTACGGCCGGACGAGACCTGGAGCTTCAACCGGACCGTCGGTGAGCGCACCGAGGCCAACGGCTTCATGGACGGCATCATCATCCTCGATGACAAGTTCACCAAGGCCTCCGGCGGCGGGGTGTCGTCCGTGGCGACGACCGTGTACAACGCGCTGTTCTTCGCCGGGGTCAAGCCCGTGGAACACGGAGCGCACTCGTTCTACATCGAGCGCTACCCCGAGGGCCGCGAGGCGACGGTCGCCTGGCGCAGCCTGGACCTGCGGTTCACCAACGACTCCGGCAAGGCCCTCTACATCCAGGCCGAGTCCACCGACACCTCCGTCACCGTCTCCTTCCTTGGCACCCGCAAGTACGACGAGATCACGTCGGTCACGGGCCCGCGCACCAACGTGACCAAGCCGGAGAAGACGGTGAGCCACGACAAGGAGTGCGTGCCGCAGACACCGCTCGAAGGGTTCGACGTCACCGTGGAGCGGGTCTTCCACATCGACGGCCGCGAAGTGAGGCGGGAGCCGTACCGCACGCACTACACCCCGCGCGACGAGATCGTCTGCGAGTGACCGCCCCGTTCACCCACGTCCACAACTCTTCCTTCCGACACGAGCGTTGACCCCGCCCGCGAGCGCCAGCACAATGAGCCACCACTGATTGAGAGCGCTCTCAAGGGAGATCCATGACTGGCAGACAAGGCCCGGCGCTCAGCCGGCGTTCGCTGATCGGTGCCGGACTCGGTATCGGTGCCGCAGGGCTCACGGCCGCCGGCTCGGGGCAGGCCTTCGCGACCGGCTCCCCCGGGGCGCGTCGCGCCTCGGCCCCCGCCCGGGGGTACGCCTTCCTCGCCGCAGCCATGGACGCCTACCCCGAGCACGGCGACATCCGCCTGGCGCAGAGCTACACCGACCAGGCCGGCCTGTTCAGCACCGCGTTCACCTACGACAACGCCCTCGCGCTCCTGGCCCACCTAGCGACCCTGACCCCGGCCGGCCTGATCAGGGCCAGGGCACTGGGCGACGCGCTGCTCCATGCCCAGAACCACGACCCGGCCCATGACGACGGCAGGCTCCGGCAGGCCTACAACGTCGGGCCGTACACCTTCTACGACGGCTCGCTGCAGCCCGACGGCTTCGTACGGGCGGACGGCACGGCCAACGTCGGTACGCAGTTCGGCTTCACCGGCACGGCCGTGGGCGACATGGCCTGGGCGGGCATCGCGCTCGGCGCCCTGGCCCACCGCACCGGGGCGCGCCGCTTCCTCGACGGTGCGGTGCGCATCGGCGAGTGGATCGAGCGGACCGGCCGGACCGACGAGCCCCTCGGCGGCTACAAGTTCGGGGTGGACGGGGCGAATCAGAAGCTGCCGTTCACCTCGACCGAGCACAACACCGACCTGGTCTGCCTGTTCGGCCGGCTCGCCCGGCTGACCGGCGACCGTGTGTGGCTGGAGCGGCGCGGACGGGCCGAGGCGTTCGTGCGCCGGATGTGGGAACCGTCCGGGGGCTTCTTCTACACCGGCACGAACGACGGTGTGACGGTCAACAAGTCCCCGGTTCCGGAGGACACGCAGACCTGGACGCAGCTCGCGCTCGCCTCCCGCCGCCACTCCCGTTCGCTGGACTGGGCCGTCGCGGAGCTGGCCGTCGTGGACCACTCCGGACGCACCAACAGCACCGTGCCCGTGGGGCAGTCGTACGAGGGGGTCACCTTCAGTTCGGCGAGTCTCCTCGCGAACGAGGACGCGCCGATCGCCGACGGCCAGCCGAAGCCCGACCGCAACGGCGTGTGGTTCGAGGGGACGGCACACCTCGCGCTCGCACTGCGCGATCGCGGGGCGCGTGGCGACGAGGCGCGTGCCCGGCGGCTGCTCGCCTCGATCGAGCGCGCACAGGAGCTGCTGGGCGACGGCCAGACCGTCGGGGGCAGACCCCTGCCCGGGCGCAGCGGGGTCGTGTCCGCCAGCAGCCCGCTGGACACGGGCTTCGGCTTCGGTTACTACCCGTACCGGCACACCGGGGCGACGGCCTGGTACCTGATGGCCTCCGCCCGCTTCAATCCGCTCCGGGTGTGACGGAACGGCCCGGCCCGCTGCCGGGTGCGGCGGACCGGGCCGGCCGCCCGTCAGGCGAGGCGGTGGACCACCTGGGTGGTGAGCTCGTAGCGGGCTCCGACGATCGCCAGCTTGCCGGTGCCGATCCGGGCGGCGAGTTCGGGTTCCGCGGCCAGCCGGGAGCGCACGAGCCGGACGTTGGCGCTCACGGTCGCGTCGATCCGGGCGTCCCCCTCCTGGCCGTGGTCGATGGCGGGGCCTATCTGGTCGACGAGGTACTGCATGTGGGCGGGCAGGCGCTCCCCGGACTGCTCCGCCTGCACGGCGGCGCGCACCGCTCCGCACGACTGGTGGCCGAGGACGACGACCAGCGGTATGCCGAGCTCCAGGACGCCGTAGGCGACGCTGCCGAGCACGGCCTCGTCCAGGACCTCGCCGGCGGTGCGGACGGTCATCAGGTCGCCCAGGCCCTGGTCGAAGACCAGCTCCGGGGGGACACGCGAGTCGATGCAGCCGAGCACGACCGCGAAGGGGTGCTGAGCGGTGGCCAACGTCCGCCGGACGGCCGGGTTCTCGTGCGGATGACGTTCGCGGAAGGCCTGCCAGCGGCGGTTGCCCGCGGCCAGCTCCCGCAAGGCCTCATCCGGGGTGCCGGGTCGCGGCTCCGCGGGGCCGGTGCCGGGTGCGGCGGAGGCCGTGTGCGCGGCACCGAGGCCCGCGCCCAGGACCGCGGCCCCGGTCAGCGCGGTGCGCAGCAGGGTGCGGCGGACGGTGCCGCCGGCGGGGGGCCGTGAACCAGCGGAGGAGTGGGGTTCAGGGCCGGTGCCTCTGTGGGAGGTGGTGGCATGTGAGTTCACGGCCAGAACGTATGCCCGAATGCCGGCTCGACCGCGGTTCTTGCCGATTCATGGTGAGAGTTGGGTCAGTGATGTTCTTACCTTGAACGCCTTTTGACGATCCCTCAGGCAACCAGGGGGAACGCCCGGGCCTGTCGGCCCGGGCGTCCTGTCATGCGGGGGTGATCAGACCAGGTCGAACCGGTCCAGGTTCATGACCTTGACCCACGCCGCGACGAAGTCGTTGACGAACTTCTCCTTCGCGTCGTCGCTCGCGTAGACCTCGGCGAGGGCGCGCAGCTCGGAGTTCGA
This sequence comes from Streptomyces sp. NPDC047880, assembly GCF_040706515.1. NCBI lineage: Bacteria > Bacillati > Actinomycetota > Actinomycetes > Kitasatosporales > Streptomycetaceae > Streptomyces > Streptomyces sp. NPDC047880. Next base: position 177,115 of record NZ_JBEZOK010000007.1, read on the forward strand.
GCCGAAGACCAGGTCGGCGCGGGAGCCGGCCCACTTGACCTCGCCCGTGGCGGCGTCGCGGCCCTCGAACGTGGTCTGGTCCTCGGACGTCGACTTCCAGGTGATGCCCAGGTCGAGCAGGTTGACGAAGAAGTCGTTCGTCAGCGAGCCGGGCGTCTTGGTGAAGGCGCCGAGCTGGGACTGCTGGTAGTTGGCGCCCAGCACCCGCAGGCCACCGACCAGGACGGTCATCTCGGGGGCGCTGAGGGTGAGCAGGTTGGCGCGGTCGAGCAGCAGGAACTCGGCCGGCAGGCGGTTGCCCTTGCCGTGGTAGTTGCGGAACCCGTCGGCGGTCGGCTCGAGCGCCTCGAACGACTCGGCGTCGGTGTGCTCCTCCGTGGCGTCCACACGGCCGGCGGTGAAGGGGACCTCCACCTGGAAGCCGGCTTCCTTGGCGGCCTTCTCGACGGCGGCGGTGCCGCCGAGGACGATCAGGTCGGCCAGGGAGACCTTCTTGGCGCCGGCACCGGCGTTGAACTCCTGCTGGATGCCCTCCAGGACCCGCAGGACCTGCGCCAGCTCGTCGGGCTCGTTGACCTCCCAGCCGCGCTGCGGCTCCAGGCGGATGCGGGCGCCGTTGGCACCGCCGCGCTTGTCGCTGCCGCGGAAGGTGGACGCCGAGGCCCACGCGGTGGACACCAGCTGCGAGACCGACAGACCGGACTCGAGGAGCTTGGTCTTGAGAGTGGCGATGTCGCCGTCGTCGATGGACTCGCCCTCGGCCTCGGGCAGCGGGTCCTGCCACAGCAGGGTCTCCTCCGGGACCTCGGGGCCGAGGTACAGGGACTTCGGGCCCATGTCACGGTGGGTCAGCTTGAACCAGGCGCGGGCGAAGGCGTCGGCGAACTCCTGCGGGTTCTCGTAGAACCGGCGGGAGATGGGCTCGTAGATCGGGTCGAAACGCAGCGACAGGTCCGTGGTGAGCATCTTCGGGCGGTGCTTCTTCGAGGAGTCGTGCGCGTCCGGGACGATCTCCGGGGCGTCCTTGGCCACCCACTGGTGGGCGCCTGCCGGGCTCTGCTCGAGCTCGTACTCGAACTCGAAGAGGTTCTTGAAGAAGCCGTTGCTCCACTGGGTCGGCGTGGTGGTCCAGGTGACCTCAAGGCCGGAGGTGATGGCGTCGCCGCCCTTGCCGGTGCCGTAGGTGCTGCGCCAGCCCAGGCCCTGCTCCTCCATGGAGGCGGCCTCGGGGTCGGCGCCGACGTTGTCGGCCGGGCCGGCGCCGTGGGTCTTGCCGAAGGTGTGGCCGCCGGCGATCAGCGCGACGGTCTCCTCGTCGTTCATCGCCATGCGGCGGAACGTCTCGCGGATGTCGCGGGCCGCGGCGATCGGGTCGGGGTTGCCGTTCGGGCCCTCGGGGTTGACGTAGATGAGGCCCATCTGGACGGCGCCGAGCGGGTTCTCCAGTTCGCGGTCGCCGGTGTAGCGCTTGTCGTCGAGCCAGGTGGTCTCGGGGCCCCAGTAGACGTCCTCCTCGGCCTCCCAGACGTCGGCGCGGCCGCCGGCGAAACCGAAGGTCTCGAAGCCCATCTGCTCCAGGGCGACGTTGCCGGTGAGGATCAGGAGGTCGGCCCAGGAGATGGACTGGCCGTACTTCTTCTTCACGGGCCACAGCAGACGGCGGGCCTTGTCGAGGTTGCCGTTGTCCGGCCAGCTGTTGAGCGGGGCGAAGCGCTGCTGGCCGGCGCCGGCGCCGCCGCGGCCGTCGCTGATGCGGTAGGTGCCGGCGCTGTGCCAGGCCATGCGGATCATCAGCGGGCCGTAGTTGCCGAAGTCGGCGGGCCACCAGTCCTGCGAGTCGGTCAGCACCTCGGCGATGTCCTGTTTGACGGCGTCGAGGTCGAGGTTCTTGAACGCCTCGGCGTAGTCGAAGTCCTTGCCGAGGGGGTTGGCCACGTCGGGGTTCTTGGCGAGGATCTTCAGGTTGAGCCGCTCGGGCCACCACTGGCGGTTGCCACCGCCCTGCGTCGGGTGCAGGGCGCGGCCGTGCGCCACGGGGCAGCCGCCTCCCGCCTCCTCCGACTTCGAGTCGGTGACGATCGCGTCGTGGTTCTCAGTCATGGAAATCCTTCCGGACGGGGTGGATCACGGTGCTCGGGTGAATCACGGTGCTCGGGTGGATCACGTGCTCAGGAACTGCGAGCGGTGGAGCAGGCGGGGCACAGGCCCCAGTAGATGACCTCGGCCTCGTCGACGGCGAAGCCGCGGTCGTCGGAGGCGGTCAGGCAGGGCGCGTGGCCGACCGCGCAGTCGACGTCGGCGACGGCTCCGCACGAGCGGCACACGAGGTGGTGGTGGTTGTCGCCGACCCGTCCCTCGTAGAGGGCCGGGCTGTTGGGTGGGTCGAGGCGACGTATGAGTCCGGCCGCGGTGAGGGCGTGCAGCCCCTCATAGACGGCTTGGACGGAGATGTGGCCCACACGGCCGCGCACCTCGGAGGCGATGGCCTCGGCACCGAGGTGGTCACCGTCCCGCACGGCTTCGAGCAGCGCGACGCGAGCGGCCGTCACCCTCAGGCCGGCACCTCGCAGCTCCTCGGCGGTGGTCGGGTTCCCGGTTGCGGTCATGGGGCCAACCTAGCCACACAAACACGATCCGTTCAAGAAAACGAACGGTTCAATTTTGGTGTCGGGCGCGTGAGGCCTTTGCGAGGCGGGCTACTTGAAGGATGTGAGTTCAGTCACAGTCGCATGATGGCGCCACGAGGGTCCTCCGGCGTCGCGCACCGCCGTGCCGGCCGGTGGATCACGCGTCCGGCGAGGTGAGGCGCTCGAGCCGGGCGGCGGCCGTCGCGGCTTTGCGCCCGGCTTCCCGGGCGTGGCGTTCGGCGGTGCGCATCCGCTCCCGGGCGGCCCGTTCGGCGAAACGGGCCTGCTGGTGTTCGCCCTTGGTGCGTTCCAGCTCCCCGGTCAGCTCCTCCACGCGCCGCTGGAGGTCGTCGACCTGCTGTTTCGCCTCCGCCGCGGCCCGGCCCGCGTCCTCCGCCTCACCTCGGAGCTCCCACAGCTCACGGTCGGCGGCTTCGGCATCCTCACGGGCCTGTTCCAGTCGGCGCCGCTGTTGCTCGCCCGCCTTCTTGCCGGGACGGGCGGGCGCGGGTGCGGGGCGCTGCGGCCGGGCGCCCTCGGCGACGGCGGGGAAGCCGACGGACGCGCTCAGCGGCTTGGTCAGGCGACCGCCGGCCCAGGCCCGGGCGGCCTCGGGGTCGGCCAGGACGGCGTGCAGGGTGTTCTCGACCTCACGCTGGACACTCTCGCCGATCGGGTGACCGGCCTCCTTCGCGAGCTGCCGCGCCTGCAGGGAAAGGGCTCGGACGAGTGCGTGCTGCCGACGGCTCAGCTCGCGCAGCTGCGCGCCGTCCAGGTCCTGGTGGGCCTGGCGCAGCCCCTCCCCCAGGCGCAGCAGGGGCTCGACCTCTCCGGGGCTGCCGCGGACCAGGAGGTTGCTGACCCAGGCGGCGAGGCTGGGCTTGCGCAACGCGCGGATCCGCTCGGCGAGTTCCCGGTCACCGGCGGTGCGGGCGGCGGCGACGGCGGAGGCGCGGGCGGCGGTGAATTCCTCCGGGCGCAGGGCGTACAGCTCGTCGGCCACGGAGTCGTAGTCCATGAGCACCCCTTTTCATACGGAAGATCCGGTTTCGATCGTCTCAGGCACCGCCCGTCGAGGCGCGCGGAGAGGTCGCCGGACGCATCGGAGCCACCCCGTTCACCGTCCGGAAAATCGACGGTTTAACATATGAGCGCCGCCTAGCTCGAAAGATGGATTCGTGACTGTCAACGACGACTCGTTCACCAACTGGAAGATCCGCGAGGAGATCGCGGAGTCGATGATCCCGATCATCGGGAAGCTGCACCGGGAGCGGGACGTGACGGTCCTGCTGCACAGCCGCTCCCTGGTGAACAAGTCGGTGGTCAGCATCCTCAAGACCCACCGGTTCGCCCGGCAGATCGCCGGTGCGGAGCTCTCGGTCACCGAGACGCTGCCGTTCCTGCAGACCCTCGCCGAACTCGACCTCGGCCCGTCGCAGATCGACATCGGCATGCTCGCCGCGACCTACCGCGAGGACGACCGCGGTCTGTCGGTCGCCGAGTTCACCGCGGAGGCCGTCGCCGGTGCCACCGGCGCCAACAAGATCGAGCGCCGTGAGGGCCGCGACGTCGTCCTGTACGGCTTCGGCCGCATCGGCCGGCTCGTCGCCCGCCTGCTCATCGAGAAGTCCGGCTCGGGCAACGGTCTGCGGCTGCGGGCCATCGTGGTGCGCGGAGGCGGCGAGCAGGACATCGTCAAGCGCGCCTCGCTGCTGCGCCGTGACTCGATCCACGGCCAGTTCCAGGGCACCATCACCGTCGACGAGGCGAGCAGCACGATCGTCGCCAACGGCAACGCGATCAAGGTGATCTACGCCAACGACCCCTCCGAGGTCGACTACACGGCGTACGGCATCAAGGACGCCATCCTCATCGACAACACCGGCAAGTGGCGCGACCGCGCGGGCCTGTCCCAGCACCTGCGCCCCGGTATCGACAAGGTCGTGCTGACCGCGCCCGGCAAGGGCGACGTCCCCAACATCGTGCACGGCGTCAACCACGACACGATCAAGCCGGACGAGCAGATCCTGTCCTGTGCGTCCTGCACCACGAACGCGATCGTGCCGCCGCTGAAGGCGATGGACGACGAGTTCGGGGTCCAGCGCGGTCACGTCGAGACGGTGCACTCGTTCACCAACGACCAGAACCTGCTGGACAACTACCACAAGGCCGACCGCCGTGGCCGGTCCGCGCCGCTGAACATGGTCATCACCGAGACCGGTGCCGCCTCGGCCGTCGCCAAGGCGCTGCCCGACCTCAAGGCGCCGATCACCGGCAGCTCGATCCGCGTCCCGGTCCCGGACGTGTCGATCGCGATCCTCAGCCTGCGGCTCGGCCGTGAGACCACCCGCGAGGAGGTCCTCGACCACCTGCGCGATGTCTCCCTGACCTCGCCGCTCAAGCGCCAGATCGATTTCACCACCGCGCCCGACGCGGTCTCCAGCGACTTCATCGGCTCGCGCCACGCCTCGATCGTCGACGCCGGCGCCACCAAGGTCGACGGCGACAACGCGATCCTCTACCTGTGGTACGACAACGAGTTCGGCTACTCGTGCCAGGTCATCCGCGTCGTGCAGCACGTCTCCGGCGTGGAGTACCCGACGTACCCGGCCCCGGCGGTCTGACCCCGGAAGACGAGAGCGCGGGGCGTGCGGGCCCCGCGCTCTCGTGTGTCACCGGCGGGTCAGCTCGATCCGGTACTCCCGTACCTGTGAGCCGTCCTCGCTGGTCACGGAGACGGTCCGGGCCTCCTTGCCCCCGGCCGTGTCCCGCCGGACCGTCACCTTCGCGTAGGGGTCACGCGGTGTGGCGGTGATCTCGGCACGGTCCGGGCGGTCGACCGCCACCCGGTAGCCCGTCCGGTCCGGCTCGAAGCCGCTCAGGGGCGTGCCGTCCACCGCGATCGACGTGGCCGCGGCGTCGGCGGAGGCCCCCGGCGTCTTGGCGAAGACCTCGATCTCCCCCAGGGTGATGTAGCCGCCCGGACGGGCCGTCATCACCACGCGCACCCCCGTCACCGGGCCGGTGGCACGCACCGGGACGTCGGCCACGGGCGTCCCCTCGGTGCCGACCGCGACCTGGTCGCTCGCGTCGGACCAGCCGCCGTCGGCGCCGCGCACCTGCACCTTGAGGGACTCCGCGAAGCTCACGTTGGTGCCGTCACGGTGGAAGTGGGTCACCACCCGGGTCAGATCGCGTTCCTCCGGCAGGGTGAACGTGAGGGTGTCGGACGGGTTCTTCGTGCCGGCCCTCCAGTTCGACCAGGCCTTCTCGGACGTGGTGCCGTTGTGCAGGCCCTCGGCGGAGTAGCCGCTCTCGGTGTAGGTCGCGCCGGCCGTCACGCCCTCGTCGCGCGCCGCGTTGGTCTCCTTCGGCGCGGTGACCTGGACGCGTACGGTCGCCGCGGCCGACTCCGCGCCGGGTACCCGGGCCGTGCCGCGCAGAGTCACCACGCCGGTGCCGTCGAACGCGCCCTCACGGGCCGGGTCCCAGGTGACCGGGAGGTCGGCGGTCCCGCCGTGCCGTCCCACACCGGTGACCGTGCCGGGCAGGTCGGGCCGTCCCCCGGTGTAGGTCTTGGCGCGGGCCGGGAGGATCGAGGCGATCGTGTCCACCGTGACGGCCGCCTCGGCCGGGACGGTCCGGCCGAGGGCATCGGTGGCCCGGCCCTTCACGCGAACCGTTCCGGGGGTGCGCCAGCGTGATGCGGAGGGCAGCGTCCATGCGACGGGAAGCGCGCCCCGGGCGCCGTCCGGGAACACGGGCTTCACGGTCCTGGGCAGTTCGGGGGTGCGCCCGGGGACGGTGAAGGCCTTGGCCGGCTCCGTGCTCAGCACCGTCTCGTCGGTCAGGCCCCAGCGCTGACTCGCGTAGGAGGTCGGCAGGTGGGCCGATATCCGGGCGCCGTCAGCCGCCGATTGGCCGACCACGTCGAGGAGACGGCCCGTCGCGGCGTTGACGAAGGTCCAACTGCCCTCCCCGGTGGTCGACATGATCCAGCGTGCGGTCGGCGGGTCCCCGTCTTCGAGTACGGCCTCGTCGCCGCGTACGGCGAGGCGCCTGCCGTCCGCGGCGTTGACGAGGGCGTAGCGGTCACGGTTGCCGTTGCCGCGCGTCAGCTGCTTGACGGACCACAGCTGCGACGTGGCGGCCGGATCGGCCGTGCGCACGACGACACCGTCGCCCTCGGCGGACGGCGTCAGGGACCTGCCGCTCTGGGTGCCCTGGAGGCGGTACACGTGACCGGTCCGGATGAGCGCGGCGTCTTTCGCGGTGCCCGACACGCCGTCGACGAGGAGGGTGGTCACCGACTTGGCGGCTACCGTTACGGTGGCCGAGCCGTCCGCCACCTTCACGGGTGTCCCGCGGACGAATGTTTGAGGACGGCAATCAACACGTCAAGAGGTGGGGCGAGTTGGGAACGGGAGCGCTCCCGGGGGGGCGAGGGCCGGGAGTGCCGCCGTTACCCGACCTCGTCCACCAGGAACTCCTGATCACGTGCTCCCGTGCACCGCTGCTGGGTGATCTCGGCACCCGCCGTCCGGTCGTCGGCGCCGTTGACCCCGAGGCACATCCCGTTCTGCACCACGTGGATGCGGTATCCGTCGGTCCGCGCGTCGCCGACCGGTTCGAAGAAGAAGTGCTGGCTGGTCCGGTCGGCCGAGCAACTCTCCCAGGGCCAGGGCTCCAGCATGCCCTCGACGACGTGGCCGCTGCCGAGCGCGGTGAGGCAGCCGTCGCCGTACACGGGATGCCGCCACTGGAGGTAGTACGAGCCGGTCGTGCCGACGGTCACCAGGGAGAGCCGGGGCGGTGTGGCGTCGGCACAGGGGCGCTGGACGGCGACCTGGCTCCGATAGCGGCCCTTGCGGTCATGGCCCTCGGTGACACACAGCCGGGGGGCGAGGGCCGGCCGGATGCGGGACCGTCCCGGTGCCGGGCCGTCCACGAGGGTCGTGGGGTCCGGGGACGGCGAGGAAGCGCGGTGCGGCGCGGCACCGGCAGCGCGCGTCGCCGCGTCACGCTCGCCGCCCTCGCCGGGGAGCAACGCCCAGGCCCCGACGGCGGCGAGCAGCAGCGCGGCACCGGCGGACGCGGCGAGGACGCGGCGGTTCCTCATCGGTCCCACGCCCCAGGACCGGCGGGAAGGCTCCGGCGCCGGGGCCTCGTCGGGGTACGGCGGCCCGGCCGCGGCCAGCCGGTTCCTGGCAGCCAGCCAGTCGGAGGCGTCCTCGCCCCTCCCGCAGGCCCGGACGAACGCGGCGACCACCTCCGCTCGGGGCAGTGAGTCCCGGCGCAGCACGTCGGCGGCCGTGCTGCGCGCCAGTACGTCACCCTGCTGCTCGGCGTGCGCCTCCAACTGCCGGTAGGTCAGCCCGGCTTGCTCCTTGAGCCGGCGCATGCAGGCCACGAACTCGGCGGCGCTGCACGCCTCGTGCGGCGACGGACGCTGTGTCCCCATGTCCCGGCATCCTGGTCCAGCCCCGGGCACGGGACAATCCGGGATTCTGCCAATCCCGTCCCGGACCTCCAGGGCGACGGCGCTCTCCTTCCGGATGTCCGCGCGAGGGGCCGGACAGGTCCCGGACAGGGCTGTGACCTGCCCGGACAGCACAGCGGTGTCCGGGACAGCCGTGGTCCCTGGCGGGCGCCGCCCCGGTCCGCACAGGCTGGGTGCCGTGCCGGCCGAGCCCGGTTCCGAGGCCGAGCGGCCGGATCGACCGCCCGTGCTCCACGGGGGGGACACCCGACGAAGGGACATCGCCGATGAAGACGATTCGCACTCTCGCCGACCGGATGCTGGACCGCCTGGTGCCGCGGGAGACGGCCGGGGCGTGCGAGTGGGTGTACCGCTGCATCCGCAACCAGCCCTGCGCCTCCTACTACCAGTACACGCAGCGCGTCTGGTCCTGTGACCTGAACCGCCGCGAGTTCGTGCGGTGCGGCTGCACGTCGTAAGGCCGTCCTGCCCCAGCGCGGCCGGGCCTCCGGGGGACGGGGCCCGGCCGCCCCTTCCGTGAGGAGCGTCCCGTGACCTTCCTGTCCGCCACCTGCCAGGCCCTGCTGGCGCTGGTCTTCTCGATCGCCTGCGTGAGCAAGGTGCGGTCCCCGGCCGCGTACGGGGCGTTCACCACCGCCGTCGAAGCGCTCGCACGAGTCCCCCGCCCCCGGGCGGGCCGGGTGGCGGGAGGAGTCGTCGCCCTGGAGGCCGCGACCGCGCTCCTCCTCGTCCTCCCGGGGGCGGGCAGCGCGGGGCTGCCGGTGGCGGCGGTCCTGCTGACCGGCTTCACGTACGTCGTCGCCCGCGCCCTGAGGGACGGAACAGCCGTCGCGTGCCGGTGCTTCGGGGCCCCGGGCGACCGCGCGGCCGGGCCGGCCCAGCTCGTGCGCAACGCGCTGCTGCTCGGCGCCGTGGCGGCGGCCGTGCCGGGGAGGCCGGACGCGGGGTCGCTGCCCTGGCAGGGCTGGTTCGCGGCGTGGCTCACCGGTGCGGTGTGCGCCGTGCTGGTGGTGACCGGGGACAACGTGGTGGCGCTGGTTCGCCCCGTCCGGTCCCCCGGCAGCCGGCACGCCCCTTCGTGAAGCGTGCGGCCCGTCCGGCCCGTGGGGTCCGTCACATCCATCCGGCCCGTCGGGTCCAGCCCGTTGAGTCCGTCCGATCCGCGAGATCCGTCAGATCCGTCAGATCCATCCAACCCGTCGGTCCGTCCGGCCCGTTGGGTCCGTCAAATCCATCCAACCCGTCGGTCCATCCGGCCCGTTGGGTCCGTCTCATCCATCCGGCCCGCCGGGTCCATCCGGCCCGTCGAGTCCGTCAAATCCATCCGGCCCGCCGGGTCCATCCGGCCCGTCGAGTCCGTTCGATCCGTCCGACCCCTTGGATGATTCCGATCCGTCTATCCGGGAGAGGCCCCATGGTCTACCTGGCCGTCGCCCTCGTGGCCGTCGCCGCCCTGTGCACGCTGGATCTGCTGCTGACCGTCGCCGTCCTCCGCAGACTCCGCGACCGGGTGCACGACGCCCCGGCCGCCGACTCGGGCGGGATCCCCGTGGGGGCTGCCGTGGGCTCCTTCACCACCCGCTGCACGGACGGCACCCCCCTCACCGAGAGCGACCTCACGGACGGGGCACTCGTGGCGTTCTTCACCACCGGCTGTCCGCCCTGCCGGACCGAGCTGCCCGCCTTCGTCGAGGAGGCCGGGGCTCTGAACGGGCGGCGTCAGGTGATCGCCGTGGTCGTGTCCCCCGGCGGCACGCCGGACGAGACGGCGGAGGCCGTTTCCATGACACGGCACCTCTCCCCGGTGGCGCGGGTGCTGACCGAGACGCCCGACGGCCCCTGCACCTCGGCCTTCGGTGTCACGGCCTTCCCCTGCCGCTTCGCCGTCTCGGCGAAGGACGGGACGGCCCCCACCGTGCTGGCCGCGGGGAAGGCCGCGCTCGGCGTCTCACCGGTCGGGGCGCCGTGAACGCCACGCCCGCCGGCTCCGCACGCCCCGGCCGTGCTCCCGCCGCTCCCGACGCCCGAGCCCTCGCGCGTGCCCTGCGGGCGGCCCTCGCGCTGGCGTTCCGCTCGTCCCCGGGGGTGCTGGTGTGGCATCTCGGCGTGACGCTGCTGTCGGCCGCCACTCCCGTCGCGGCCACGTGGCTGGTCAAGGACATCCTCGACATCCTCACGTCGGGGACCTCCACCGCCGGCATCGCCGCTCCGGCGGCCGCACTGGCCGCCGTCAGTACGGTGGCGGCGGTCTCCCCGCAGCTCACCGGTTATCTGCGCGCCCGGTTGATGCGCGCGACCAGCCTGCGCGCCCACGAGGACCTGCACACGGCGGTCGACACCTTCACCGGGCTGCGCCGCTTCGAGCACCCCGAGTTCCTGGACCGGTTGCGGCTGGCCCAGCAGTCGGGCGGACTCGCACCGTCGCAGGTGGTGGAGGGGGCGGCCGGACTCACCCGCAGCGCGGTGCTGCTGACCGGGTTCGTGGGTTCCCTCGCGGTCCTCGACCCTGTCCTGGCCGCCGTGGTGTGCCTGTCGGGCGTTCCGGTGCTGTGGGCGGAGATCAGTCTCAGCCGCCGACGGGCCCGCACGTACTGGGACATCAGCCCCTCCGAACGCCGGGAGATCTTCTACGCCACGCTGCTCACCAGCGTCGAAGCCGCCAAGGAGATCAGGCTCTACGGCGCCGGGGGCTTCCTGCGGGGCCGGATGCTGAGTGAGCGCCGGGCCGCGGATGCACAGCGGGAACGACTGGACCGCAGTGAACTGCGCATCCAGTCGGCGCTCCAGACCGCCGCCGCGGCCCTCGCCGGGGCCGGTCTCCTGTGGGCGGTCGGGGCCGCCGCGCGCGGGGCGATGACCGTCGGGGACGTCTCCCTGCTGCTGGCGGCGATCCCTGCCGTGCAGAGCGGTATCGGCGGCCTGGCCGGCGAACTCGGCCAGGCACACCACTCGCTGGTGATGTTCGACCACTACGTCGGCGTCGTCCGCCTCGGCCCGGACCTCCCCCCGCCGCGCCGCCCCGCACGGGCACGGCCGCTGCGCGAGGCCATCGAGATCCAGGACGTGTGGTTCCGCTACGAGGACGAACTGCCCTGGATATTGCGGGGCGTGGACCTGCGGATCGAGCGCGGCACCGCACTGGCGCTCGCCGGCGTCAACGGCTCGGGGAAGTCCACCCTGGTCAAGCTGCTGTGCCGGTTCTACGACCCCACCCGCGGACGCATCCTGTGGGACGGCACCGACCTGCGCGACATCCCACCGGCCGAACTGCGGGCGCGCATCGCCGCCACGTTCCAGGACCCGATGCGCTACGACCTCACCGCACGGGAGAACATCGCGATCGGCGAGTTGTCGTCCCTCGGCGCGCCCCGGCGCTGCGAGGAGGCGGCGCGGCTCGCCGGGATGCACGACGACATCGCCCGGTTGCCGGGCGGCTACGCGACCCTGCTGAGCCGGACCTTCCGCTCAGCGGAGGGCGACGGAGGCGACACCGGCGTCCAGTTGTCCGGCGGTCAGTGGCAACGGATGGGCCTCGCCCGGTCGTTCCTGCGCGCCGACGCGGATCTGCTGATCCTGGACGAGCCCAGTTCGGGGCTGGACCCGGCGGCCGAGCACGAGATCCACGCCCGCTTGCGGGAACGCCGTGCCGGCCGCACGAGCGTGCTGATCTCCCATCGGCTCGGTGCCGTCAAGGACGCCGACGTCATCGCGGTCCTGGCGGACGGGCGGGTGGCCGAACTCGGCGACCACCGTGGGCTCCTCGCCCGGGGCGGCACGTATCACCGGCTGTTCACGCTCCAGTCGAGCGGCTACCGGGACGAGCCGGAGACGGAGGGGGTGTGCTGGTGATGCGGATCGGCGCCGCGGTGGGCGCCGCCGGCCTGGTGGCGGCGGCCCTGCGCACGTCGTGTGTGCTGCTGGAGGTCAGCGGGGGGAGCATGCGGCCGACCTACCGGGACGGGGACCGGCTGCTGGCCGTCAGGCTGCCCGTCGGCACGGCCGGTGCGTTGTCCGCGGCGAGGACGGCGCGGACGATGGTGCGTCGCGGGACGGTGGTCGCGATCAGGCTGAGACCCCCGACTGCACCGACTGCACCGACTGCCGCGGATCGGGCGGTGCCGACGTGCATGATCAAACGGGTGGCGGCCCTGCCGGGCGAGCCGGTGCCGGTGGCGGACGGCGGAACCGGCGTGGTGCCCGCCCGGCATGTGTACGTCCTGGGGGACCACCGTGACACCAGCTGGGACTCGCGGCACGCCGGTCCGATCTCCTGGGACCGGCTCACCGCCGTGGTCGTGTGCCGCGTCCGTCGCGGGGACGCGGCACCGCCACGGGACCTCGGTGCCCTCAGTGCCCTCAGTGCCCTCAGTGCTTGAAGACGTCCTTGGTCTTCTCCTTGGCCTGGCGGGCATCGCCCTTCGACTGCTCCGCCTTGCCTTCGGCCGTCAGGCGCTCGTTGCCCACCGCACGGCCGATCGTCTCCTTGGCCTTGCCCTTGGCCTGCTCGGCCTTGGCCTTGCCCTTCTGGTCACCAGCCACGATTCGTTCACTCCATGTCGTATCCGACTACGGGGTCACCGCACCGAGTGACCACGAAAGGGGCAGCTCAAACGTGCCGCGCGGGTGTCGGCTCCATGAGAGCCTGGCCCTGATCATGATCAGCGCGAAGAGCCCGGAGGACGGGGCATGACCATCAACCGGCCGGGACTGCCCGGGGATCTGCCGCCGGCCGAGCTGCTGTGGGCGCGCTGGGCGCTCATCGCCGTCCTGGAGGCCACCACGGAGGCCGAGCGGCAAGGTCACCACCGTACGGGGACCTGGGTGGACGACGCGGGGCTGCACCTGGACGACGCCGGATGCACCTGGTGGGGTCTCGCACCGCGGGGCGAGGGGCGGTACGTGCTCTTCGGCAAGGACGAGTCGAGCGGCGTCAAGTGGCACGAACCGCCGGTCGACATGCTCGCGGGCGGGCCCGGGTGGCTCCCCCACGAGCAGCTCAAGGACCTGGTGAGCGGATACGAACTGGGCTGTGTCTACTGGTACGAGGACGGAGCGTGGGCCCGCGCCGCCTACCCGGGCACGCTTCACGACGGCGGGCTGGACTGCAGTATGAGCCGCTTCACCGACCGGGCCGACGTACTGCGCACCATCGCCGACGAGGATCACGGTGCCACCTCGCCCCAGGACGCGGAGGCTCTGCTGGCGCACGCCGAGAACCACCGGCTGACGCCCGGGCTGCTGATGAACCTCACCACCGACCCGGGCCCGCGGCAGCGGGACCGGCCGGCCATGACCAGGGCACTGGAGCAGGCGGGCCTGAACCGGCCGTGACCCCCGGGGTCAGTGACAGCACCCGTCGCTCGCCGCCGCGGGAGCGGCCATGGTGTCCAGACGGCAGAAGCAGGACGCCTCGACGGGTACGTCCGCGAGCGCGGTCGCGAGCTTGAGCTGGTGGGCCACGATGGCCGCCTCGCCGGTCTTGCCGGTCCGCAGCAGGCACTCGTGGAAGCCGTGCAGCGCCCAGACGTTGTTCGGGTGCTGGAGGGGCCGGGGCAGGGTGCCGTCGAGGCCGAGGTCGGCGCGGTAGACGGCCTCGGCCTCCGCGACGCGGCCCTGCTCCAGCAGCAGCGCGCCGTAGGCGTGGCGGGTGGGCTGCATCCAGCCCCAGGGCTCGTCGTAGGGCAGGTTGTCGTCCAGCAGGATGGAGCGCTCCAGGGCCGCGAAGGCGACGTCGTAGTCGCCCCTGCGGTACGCGAGTTCGCCGTCCAGCATGGCGGAGGCGATGGCGAGGATGTCGTGGCAGGTGTTGTTGAACAGCATCCGGGTCTCGGGCACCCGGCCCACCGCGTCGCGGAAGAGGTCGCGTTCGGTCTCCGCCCGGTCGACCTCGCCGGTGGCGGAGAGGGCGACGCCCCGGGCGTAGTGCCGCATGGCGACGGTCGTCGCGTACAGCTCCGGGTCGGCGGGGGCGGGCAGTTCCAGGATCTCCCTCCAGCGGCCGAAGCGGATCAGGACGTGGACACGCATGGCCAGGAAGGCCTCCAGCCAGTCGGCCATCGGAGGGCTCTGGACACGGAGCAGGTCTTCGGGGATGGCGGCTTCCAGCTGGGCGGCGGTGTCCAGGGCGACCTGCGCCTGGCCGAGGAACATCGCGCCGTAGATCTTGAAGTGGTGGTTGTGCGCCCGGTAGAGGGTGTAGAAGTTCATCGCGCCGGCCTGCCGGTGGTACTTCTCGTCGGCGGCGATCGCGTCGCTGTTGGCGGCGACGACCTGGCGGTAGTCGCCGCACAGGACGTCCAGGTGCGACGGCATGTGGAGCAGGTGCCCGGCGTCGGGCACGAGACCGCGCAGGCGGTCGGCCACGGGCAGGGCCTGCTCGGGGGTCGGCGACATCTCCATCAGGTGGATGTACAGGTGCAGGACGCCGGGGTGCCGCACGCCGGTCTCGGTGGCGAGGGCGCCTTCCAGCACGGCCCTGGCCTCGGTGGTCCGGGCGCCCTCGGCCGGCCGGCCGGTCCTGAGGTCCCACAGCTGCCAGGGGGTGAGGTTCATCGCGGCGTCGGCGTGCAGGGTGGCGATGTCCGGGTCGCCGGGCGCCAGTTCGTAGACGACGCGCATCGCGTCCGCGTAGGGCTCGTTCCACACCGAGCAATCCTCGACGGCATGCGACTGCGGATAGCGCGCCCGCAGCGCGCCGATGAGGGCCTGCTCGACGGGGGTGGCGCGGGCGGCCTTCTCATGAGCCCTTTCCACGGCGGTGTGCGTGCGCTCGACGGTTTCCACGAGTTCCGCGCCGTCGAAGAATTCCCAGGGCTTGTTGTAGTTCGGGCCGAGCGCGTAGGCGATACCCCAATAGGCCATCGCGCAGTCCGGGTCGGCCTCGGCCGCCCTTTCGAAGCAGGCGACGGCTTCCTCGTGGTGGAACGCGTACGTCCACATCAGGCCCCGGTCGAACCAGAGTTGGGCGTCGTCGGAGGACGTGGTGACAGGACGGCGGTACGTGCCGAGGTCGTAATAGTCGCCCATGGGTTTCTCCTGGGAAAGCGGCCGGGGCCGTGAGAATAGCGGTCGCGGACACGCCATCCGCCTTGTGATCCATTCTCGTATTACCAGATTAGCGGTTTTCGCAGTGGCTGCCCCGGGCCCCGGGCATGGTGGAGGGCATGACCGGCTTTCCGCGTGGTCACCGAGAACGCACTGGTACCGGGCCATGATCGCCGCACAGCGGAGGTGACCCGCTTGGTCAGACGCTGGTCAGGAGCTGCGGCGCCAGGATCTTGACCATGGTGTTGGTCCAGCGGAGCTGCTGGAGGGTCTGCGGGTGGCAGTCGCCGGCCAGCGCCAGGAGCCGCTCGTCCCGGGTGGCCTGAGCCGCCTGGGCGAGCATCTCCCAGTGGAGCGAGTTGCGTGCCGCCGCCAGGTGCAGGTCCCGCAGGTCGTTCAGCAGGAGCAGTCCGGTCCCGGGGCGCCGGCCGAGGGCTTCGGAGGCCTTCTCCCGGAGCGCGGCGAGCGCCCCGGGCGACGGGTGGCCGCGCGGGCCGGGCAGGTCGAGGCCGTGGTCGCGACCCGCGTCGGCGAGGCGGGTGGCGTGTTGGCGGGACCAGCGGGCGACGTCGAGAGCGACGTGGTGGAACTCGTGGTCGGTGCGGTGCCGTGCGGCGGCGGCCGGCAGGTCCTGCTCCAGATCGCGTTCGCCTCGTGCAGGAGTCGCAGGGTGATGCCGATGCCGCTCATGATCCGCTCCCGGCCGCGTCGGTCCGTGCCGCGGTGTCGCCCGCGCGGCGGCTCACGAGGGTGACGCGCGCCGCGCCGGTCTTGAACAGGGGCTGCTTGGAGACAGGGTCACCAGTCGGTGACGGTGGTCTCGTTGGCGGCGCGGCCCGGGCCCTCGTCGGGCGGGCGGTGGCCCTCCGGGGTGTCCCAGTAGCCGTAGTGGAAGGGCAGGAACACCATGCCGTCACGGATCGCGGTGGTGCGCAGCCGGGCCCGGACCGCCCCGCGCGGGGTGGTGATCTGCACCAGATCACCGTCGGCGAGGCCTTGGGCCGAGGCCTCGGCGGGCGACATCTCAGCCCAGACGTCCGGCGCGGCGGCGTCGAGCTCGGGGGCACGGGCGGTCTTCGTACGGGTGTGGAAGTGATACACGGTGCGCCCGGTGATCAGCTGGAGGGGATGGCCGGGGGAGGTGTCCTCGTGGGGCGGCAGGTACTCGGCGGCCCTCAGGACCGCCTTGCCCTCGGGGTTGAGGGCCCGGTACTCGACGGGCTCCGCACTCGCGCCGGTGACCAGGTCCCGGCCGTAGCTCTCACAGACGTCGGGGTGGGCGAAATCGATCCCGTCGGTACAGAGACGCGCGGTGCCGTCGGGGGCCTCGTCGGTGCAGGGCCACCGGATGCCGCTGCCGCCGCGCAGCCGGTCGTAGCTCAGGCCGGTGTAGTCGCAGGGGCGGCCCGCGCTGCACCGCTGCCACGCCGCGAACGCCGACTCGGGGTCGTGCCAGGTGATCAGCGGCCCGTCGTCCTTGTCGCGGAAGTCCATACGGGCGGCGAAGTCGAGGAGGATGTCCAGGTCGGGGCGGGCCTCTCCGGGCGGCTCGACGGCCCACATGACACAAAGCGCACGGGCGGTTACACAAGGAACATATGCGCCGGGTGCGGCGATCGTCTTGCCGTTCGATCGTGGGGACCTTCGCCAACGGGCTGGCACCGCCCAACTCCCGCTCCCTAGGATGTACTTCCCGTCCAGCCAGCCCGTTGGCGCGGCACCTTGCAGGGGGAACGATGCACTCCGAGAAGCAGCTGTCCACCGAGATCGACGCGAACGTGCCGACGGCAGCGCGCATGTACGACCACTACCTGGGCGGCAAGGACAACTACGCGGCCGACCGAGCGGCGTGCGAGGAGCTCGACAAGGTCGTGCCCAGCACGCGCCGCCTGGCCCTGAACAACCGGCGCTTCCTGCAGCGGGTCGTGAAGACCCTCTCCGAGGAGTACGGCATCCGGCAGTACCTGGACCACGGATCCGGTCTGCCGACGCAGGACAACGTGCACCAGGTCGCCCAGCGCATCGACCCCACGACCCATGTGGTCTACGTCGACAACGACCCGATGGTGCTGGTCCACGGCCGGGCGCTGCTGGAGCAGGACGAGCGCACGACCGTCATCCACGCGGACATGCGCGAAACCGACCTGATCTTCGGCCATGCGGACACCAAGCGGCTCATCGACTTCGACGAGCCGGTGTGTGTGCTCTTCAACTCGGTGTTCCACTGCATCCCGGACAGCGACACCGACGGACCGCTCGCGGTGGCCCGCCGGGTGCGGGAACGGCTCGCGCCCGGCAGCTTCATGGTGATGTGCCAGCTGGTCAGCGAGGACCCCGAAGTGCGCGCCTTCGTCACGAACTTCATGGACCAGGCGACCCAGGGCCACTGGGGCCGCGTGCGGGAACCGAAGGACGTGGAGACGTACTTCGAGGGCCTGGAGATCCTCGAGCCCGGGCTGGTGGAGGTGTCCACCTGGCGTCCGGACACCGAGGTGGCGCCCCGTCAGCTCACGCACGAGTGGATCGAGTTCGGCGGAGTCGGCCGGATACCCCTGGAGAAGTGACGTGATGCCTCGTGCGGGACGGCGACCGTCCCGCACGAGGCATTTCCATGTCACCGGTAGCGCTGCTCCATGGTCTGCCGCAGCAGTTCCAGCGAGTCACGGGGCTTGAGCGCCTCGTCCGCGAGCCGGTCCAGCGCGATCCGGTACTCCTCGGTCTCGTCGCGGTCCTCGAGGAAGTTCGCGCTCCTGATGTGCTCCAGGTAGACCACGTCGGGCAGATCGAGTCCGCCGAAGCGCAGATACGTGATCGGAATGGCCGGCGCCGAGGCGTTGGTGACGCTCAGCGGCACGATCTGCAGCGTCACATTGGGGCGTTCGGCCATGTCGACGAGGTGCGCGAGCTGCTCCCGCATCACCTCGGCGCTGCCCAGGACGCGCAGCAGCACTGATTCGTCGATGATCGCCCACAGCTGCGGGGCGTCCGTCCGCGACAGCAACCGGGCCCGCTGCATGCGCAGTTCAACACGTCGCTGTACCTCAGCGGCCGGGGCGTTCGGCAGGCCGCGCTCCACCACGGCCCGGGTGTAGGCCGGGGTCTGCAACAGGCCGGGCACGTACTGGATCTCGAAGGTACGGATGGTGGCGGCCTCCTGCAGTCCGACCAGCCGGTCGAACCACTCGGGCATCAGCCGCTTGTCGTACCGCTGCCACCAGCCCGGCTCACCCGCGCGCTGCAGCAGTTTGAGCAGCACCGAGACCTCGTAGTCGTCGGTGCCGTACAGCTCCAGCAGCGCCCGGACGTCGTTCTCCGTCGGCGGGCGGCGGCCCTTGCCGGACTCGATGCGGGACAGCTTCGCGGCACTGAACCCGACGGCGCGCGCCGCCTGGTCCTGGGCGAGTCCTGCGTCCTCGCGGAAGCCGGCGAGCTGCACACCGACCAGCATCTTCAGCAGAGTCGGCGCCGGCTCGGACCTGTCCAGGTAGGGTTCCAGACGGGAGATGCGATGCGACGCGGCGGACATCCTGACTCCCAGCAGACCGGCACAAGGGCGACCTACACTATCGCACTTCACCGGGTCTTCACGCATCCGCCCGCAGCACCCCCGCAGAAGTAGGGAGTTGGGCTCCGCTTCTCCCCGGAGTGCCGCACCGCACGCGAGACACCACCGGTCCTCAGAGCAGGTGGTCGAACTCGCCGTCCTTCGCGCCGGCCAGGAAGGCCGCCACCTCCGCCGACGTGTACACGAGGGCGGGCCCGTCGGGGTCACGGGAGTTGCGCACGGCGATCCCGCCGTCCACGAGGGGGGCGACTTCGACGCAGTTGCCCTCGGCGTTGCTGTGCCGGCTCTTGATCCAGCAGGCTTCCAACGAGCTTGCCTGCACTCCGTTCCGCACTGGTGGCACCGCAGTCTCCTTGCTGTTCTCGTTCCCCGCCGCGCACGGTGTGCCCGGCCGTCCGTCCGAGAGCGGTCGCGTCCTTTCGACCGCACTCGCCCCGGCTTGCGTACCCTCAACGGCCGGTTTTTCACGCAATTTCTCGTGCAATTGCACGCGAGCGCCTTCAGCGTGGATAATAGCTGCGGCGTCAACCCCCGGGCTGGCGCCTCGTCCTGACGTCGCATCGGGGAGATGCCGTGTCATCACCTGCGCAGCACGTGCTCCGGCCGCCGAGTGGGGCCGCGGCGCACGCGGGCGCCCCCGTGCCGTGCCGTGCCGTGCCGTCCGGCCGGCCCACCGCCTCGCCGTTCGGGGCCCCGCCCTCGGTGCCGACGACACTCCCGCAGTTCTCGGGGGTCCTGTCCGCCTCGGTCGCACTGCGGATCGAGTGCAGCCGGGAGGGGTTCGCCCGGGCCCGGTCCTTCACGCGCGACACGCTGCACGACTGGTCACTCGACCACCGCTGTGACGACGCGACCCTCGTCATCACCGAGCTCACCGCCAACGCAGCGACGCACGCGGTGCCGAGAAGCCCGGGTGCGCCGGAGATCCGGCTCGGATTCCTCCTGGACCCCGGCCATCTGCTGGTCACCGTCTCCGACTTCGACGACCACCCGCCCGTGTTCGCGCCGACCGGTGCCGCCCTGGAGGAGCACGGCCGGGGTCTGTGCATCGTCGACGCCCTGTCCGAGGAGTGGGGCTGGACCCCAAGTCCCCCGGCGGGCAAGACGGTCTGGGCCCGGCTGGCCACCCGGCCGGCCACCCCCTGTCCACCCATCTGACACCACTGCCGCGGAAAGGCCCCTCGCCATGCGCAGCGCTTCGACGGAACACCCGAGCAGCGAGCGCCTCCAGCGCCCCGACGCCCCCACCGGGGTGGCCCGGAACACGCCGCTCACGGCATTGGACCGCGTGCCGTGGGGCGACATCCAGGACTCCACCGGCTCGGCGGCGGCCATCCCCCTCCTCCTCAAAGGCATCGCCGGGGGTGATGCCGACACCGCCCGCTCCGCCCTCGACGATTTGCGGAAACGGATCTGCCAGTTCGGTTTCGTCGTGGAACAGGCGACCGCGGCCACGGTTCCGTTCCTGTGGGAGCTGGCCAAGCTGCCGCAGGTGACCTGCCGTGCCCAGATCATCCGGCTGCTCAAGAGCATCGCCGACGCACGGCAGTGGGAGAGCACCGCCGCCGTCTATCCGAAGCTGCTGAACCACCGGGAGAACCCGGTGGTGTGGGAGCGTGCGGCCCGCCAGGCCGTGCGGGCCCGGAGGGGCGAGCTCGGCCGGCTGATGGTGGACGAGGACCGCGAGATCGCCCGGGCGACGAACGAGCTGGCCCGGTCGCTGGGCGCCTGAGACCGTCGTACGGTGTGCGGTGGGCAGGGAACCCGCGCAGGCCGCCCTCGGACGTGACGAAACGGTGAGGACCCCCTGTCACCATAGGTGATGCCCCTCGCCTCCCGGGGCTCGGCAGTGTAGACATGGCACATGGTCCGACTCCTGGGTCGATCCGCGACTCGATCGCCCCTGCGGCCCGGCGCTGCGCCGTCGGCACAACAGCGGCGGGAGGCGGGCCCGGCGCGGTGGCAACCGGCGGCGGGGCTGCGGTCGATGCTGGGCGGACGCAGCGTCGCCGGACAGGTGTTCCTGCTCGTCGTGGTGATCGTGCTGTTGCTCGTCGTGGCGGCCGTCGTGGCGTTGGTGCTGCAGGTGCGGCACGACACCACACAGGAGGCCCGCAACCGTTCGCTCGCGGTCGCGGAGACCTTCGCGAACGCGCCGGGCACCGTCGAGGCGCTGCAGAGCCCTGATCCCACCGCCGTCCTCCAGCCGCGCGCCGAAGCCGCCCGTGAGCGGTCGAAAGTCGACTTCATCGTCGTCATGAACACCGACGGCATCCGCTACACCCACCCCAAACCGGACCGCATCGGGAAGAAGTTCGTCGGTACGATCGCCCCGGCGCTCGCCGGGAAGTCCTTCACCGAGGAGATCGACGGCACCATCGGCCCGCTCGTCCAGGCCGTCGTGCCGGTGAAGGACCAGAACGGCAGGGTCGTGGGCCTGGTCTCGGCGGGGATCACCACCAAGAACGTCGGCGGGACCGCCGACCGCCAGCTGCCGCTCGTGCTCTCGGCCGCAGCCGCGGCGCTCGCGCTGGCAACCGCGGGCGCCGCGTTGGTGAGCAGGCGGCTGCTGCGCCAGACCCACGGTCTCGGGCCGCACGAGATGACCCGGATGTACGAACACCACGACGCCGTGCTGCACGCCGTGCGCGAGGGCGTGCTCATCGTCGACGACGGGGGCACCCTGCTGCTCGCCAACGACGAGGCGCACCGGCTGCTGGGGCTGCCCGACGACGCGGAGGGCCGGCACGTGCTGAGTCTGGACCTGGACCCGGGCATCGCCGACCTGCTGGCCTCGGGGCGGGTCGCCACGGACGAGGTGCACCTGGTCGGGGACCGGCTCCTGGCCCTCAACCAGCGGACCACGGACCGTGCGGGTGTCCCGCCGGGCAGCGTCGCCACCCTGCGCGACTCCACGGAGCTGCGGGCCCTGTCCGGGCGGGCCGAGACCGCGCGGGAGCGGCTCAACATGCTGTATGACGCCGGGGTGGGCATCGGGACGAGCCTGGACGTGACCCGTACGGCCGAGGAGCTCGCCGAGCTGGCCGTGCCCCGGTTCGCCGACTTCGTCACCGTGGACCTCTTCGACGCCGTACTGGGCGGCGGACAGCCGAACGCGGCGGCGACGCTCAGCCGGACGGCGGTGAGCGGGATCCGCAAGGACGCGCCGCTGTACCCGACCGGCGAGCGGATCAGGTTCGTCGACTCCTCACCGCAGGGCCGCAGCCTCGCCACCGGCGGCCCGGTCCTGGAGCCACGGCTGAGCCAGGCCCCCGGCTGGCAGGCGCAGGACGTTGAGCGCTCCGCGCAGATCCTCACGTACGGCATCCACTCGCTGATCACCGTGCCGCTGCGGGCCGGTGCCCTGGTGCTCGGCGTGGTCAGCTTCTGGCGTTACGAGAAGCAGGAGCCCTTCGACACGGACGAGCTGGCCCTGGCGGAGGAACTGGTGGCGCGGGCCGCCGTGTCCATCGACAACGCGCGCCGCTACACCCGCGAGCACAGCATGGCGGTGACGCTGCAGCGCAGCCTGCTGCCCCGCAACCTTCCCGAGCAGGGCGCCCTGGAGATCGCCTACCGCTATCTTCCCGCGCAGGCCGGGGTGGGCGGCGACTGGTTCGACGTGCTGCCGCTGTCGGGCGCCAGGGTGGCGCTCGTCGTCGGGGACGTCGTCGGACACGGGCTGCACGCCGCGGCCACGATGGGCCGGCTGCGCACGGCGGTGCACAACTTCTCCGCCCTCGACCTGCCTCCCGAGGAACTCATCGCCCTGCTGGACGAGTTGGTCGGCCGTATCGACCAGGACGAGACGGAGGAGGACGGCAGCGCCCCGGTCACCGGCGCGACCTGCTTGTACGCCGTCTACGACCCGGTCTCCGGGCGCTGCACCGTCGCGCGGGCCGGGCACCCCCCGCCGGCGCTGATCCACCCGGACGGCAGCGTGGAGTTCCCCGAGGTGCCCGCCGGTCCCCCGCTGGGCCTCGGTGGTCTGCCGTTCGAGACGGCGGAGCTGGAGCTGGCGGAGGGCAGCCGGCTCGTCCTCTACACCGACGGGCTCGTCGAGGACCGGGAGCGGGACATCGACGTGGGCCTGGAGATGCTGCGCGAGGCGCTCGGCCGGGCCGGGCAGTCGCCGGAGGACACCTGCCGGGTCGTGCTCGACTCGCAGCTGACGGCCCGTTCCAGCGACGACATCGCGCTGCTCGTCGCGCGCACCCGGGCGCTGGCCGCCGACCAGGTCGCCGAGTGGCCGGTGCCGGCCGACCCCGCCGCCGTGGGCGAGGTGCGGGCGGCGGTCAGCAGGCAGCTGGCCGAGTGGGGCCTGGAGGATCTGACGTTCAGCACGGAGCTGATCCTGAGCGAGCTGGTCACCAACGCGCTCCGGTACGGCGATGGACCGATACGTGTGCGAGTGCTGCGCGAACGCAACCTGATCTGCGAGGTGTTCGACAGCAGCAGCACCTCACCGCACCTGCGGTACGCGACGATGACGGACGAGGGCGGGCGCGGTCTCTTCCTCGTCGCACAGCTCGCGGAGCGCTGGGGGACGCGCTATCTGCCCGCGGGGAAGGTGATCTGGGCGGAGCAGCCCCTGCCGTGAACCCGGCCCATGAGCACGGCCGTGGCACGGGGACGGGACCGGCCATAAGCGCTACCAGGGACTTCCCATAAAGTAGCCTTATGAGCTCATAGACCGGACCCTCGTACCGGGTTAGGCATGCCTTAGTTTAGGCTTCCCCTCGAGATCGCTTGTCGCCGCTCGAAGGGAACCTGACCATGCCCCGCCCCCTGCGGGTCGCCATCGTCGGATCCGGCCCCGCCGGGATCTACGCCGCCGACGCCCTGCTCAAGTCCGAGGTGGCCGCCGAACCCGGTGTGTCCATCGACATCTTCGAGCGGATGCCGGCGCCGTTCGGACTGATCCGCTACGGCGTCGCCCCCGACCACCCGCGGATCAAGGGCATCATCACCGCCCTGCACCAGGTGCTCGACAAGCCGCAGATCCGGCTCTTCGGCAACGTGGACTACGGCACCGACATCGGCCTGGACGATCTGCGCGCGTTCTACGACGGTGTGATCTTCGCCACCGGCGCGACGGCAGACCGGGCGCTCTCCCTGCCGGGCATCGACCTCGACGGCTCGTACGGCGCCGCGGACTTCGTGTCCTGGTACGACGGCCACCCGGACGTGCCGCGCACCTGGCCGCTGGAGGCGGAGAAGGTCGCCGTACTCGGCGTCGGCAACGTCGCTCTCGACATCGCGCGCGTCCTGGCGAAGACGGCGGACGAGCTGTTGCCGACCGAGATTCCGGCGAACGTCTACGAGGGTCTGAAGGCCAACCGGGCCAAGGAGATCCACGTGTTCGGCCGCCGCGGCCCGGCGCAGGCGAAGTTCAGCCCGATGGAGCTGCGGGAGCTGGACCACTCCCCCAACATCGAGGTCATCGTCGACCCCGAGGACATCGACTACGACGAGGGCTCGATCGCCACACGGCGGGGCAACAAGCAGGCCGACATGGTGGCCAAGACCCTGGAGAACTGGGCGATACGCGACGTCGGCGACCGGCCCCACAAGCTCTTCCTGCACTTCTTCGAATCGCCGGTCGAGGTCCTCGGCGAGGACGGCAGGGTCGTGGGTCTGCGCACCGAGCGCACGGAACTCGACGGCACCGGCAACGTCAAGGGCACCGGCACGTTCCACACCTGGGACGTCGGCGCCGTGTACCGCGCGGTGGGCTACCTGTCCGACAAACTCCCCAAGCTGCCCTGGGACTTGGACTCCGGCACCGTTCCGGACGAGGGCGGCCGGGTCATGCAGGAGTCGGGCGAGCACCTGCAGTCCACGTACGTCACCGGCTGGATCCGGCGCGGCCCCATCGGTCTCATCGGGCACACCAAGGGCGACGCCAACGAGACGGTGGCGAACCTGCTGGACGACTACCGCAACGACCGGCTGCACACGCCCGCGACGCCCGGCCCCGAGGCCGTGGACGCGTTCCTCGCCGAGCGCGGCATCCGCTTCACCACCTGGGACGGCTGGTACCAGCTGGACGCCGCGGAGAAGGCTCTGGGCGAGCCCGAGGGCCGCGAGCGCGTGAAGATCGTCGAGCGCGAGGACATGCTCCGGGCCAGCGGCGCCTGACGCTTGGCCCTGACGTTTTACCTCCCGCCGGGCGGGTTCGGTGGCAATGTCACCGGACCCGCCCTTCTGCGTACTTGAAGCGTGTACGATCCAGATGCTTCACCGAACCATCACATCGCCTTCACCTGAAGGCCATGCAGGGGGGACGAAACGTCCATGCGCATACGCCTTGTCACCACCGCGGCCCTCGCCGCCGGGGCCCTGGCCGCCCTGTCGGCGGTCCCGGCCCAGGCCGCCGAGTACGACTCCGCGCTGAAGATCCGCGGGATCCAGTACGACGCTCCCGGCAGCGACTCGAACCGCTGCTCCGGAGGGAACACCAAGGACGAGTACCTGACCATCGAGAACTACTCGCGTTCCACGACGGTGAACCTCAAGGGGTACGTCGTGAAGGACGCCGCGGGCAACAAGTTCACCTTCACCGCGAGCCACACCCTCCAGCCCGGCGACTACGTGAAGCTGCGCGGCGGCAACGGGGCCGACTCCGACGCGAACAACGTCGTCTATCGCGACAACTGCAACTTCATGTGGAACAACGACAAGGACACCATCTACGTGTACAAGCCGTCGGGCAGCCGCGCCGACGTGCACTCGTACACGAAGAGCGGCTCCGACGCGGACGGCAACGGGTACATCACGTACCACGGTTGATCCCTTCGCCAATCCGGCGCCGGCCCTCTGTGTCAGGGGGCCGGCAGCCAGCGGTCGAGGTAGGCCCGCAGGCCGGCGAGGTCGGTGCCCCGGCTCACGTAACCCACGTATCCGTCCGGCCGTACGAGAGCGTGGGTGACGCCCGGCCAGGGGCTGCGCGGGCCCAGGTGCTGAACGTCCAGCAGATCGCGCCGTCCGCCCGGGGGCAGGTCCTCCGGGCGGTGTCCACCGGGGCCGGTGAGCAGCAGGTGGTAGCCGGGCCCGGCGACGCGTCGCTGGAGGCCGGCCGGGGCGTCGGGCAGCCGGTCGCCGGCGCGTGGGCCCCGGCGCGGGCGGTGCGGAGCGCTGACGGTCAGGGGGCCGCGGCGGTAGTGGATGCCGAGTTCGGAGACCGTGCGGAACAGGCGGGCCCGGGCGCGGGTCGCGTGCAGGAGCAGCGGGGCCGCGTGCGGTGCGAAAGCCGTGCGGGCCAGCCGCAGGACAGGGTTGCTGCTCGTACCGGCGGTGAAGGCACGGTCGGTGAGGCGGCGTACGCCGTGTCCGACCGGGGCGCGCTCTGCCTCGTACGTCTCCAGCAGTTCCTCCGGCGCCGCGCCGCGGCAGACGTGGGCGAGTTTCCAGCCCAGGTTGAGCGCGTCCTGGATGCCGGTGTTCATGCCCTGTCCCCCGGCCGGGCTGTGGATGTGGGCCGCGTCGCCGGCGAGGAAGAACGGCCCCCTGCGGTAGCGGGTGGCACCACGGTTGTGGATGCGGAAGCTTGTCATCCAGACCGGATCGCGCAGGGACACCTCGCCGGGACTCCAGTCGTCGGCGATCCGCTGGAGAAGGTCCAGTGTCACCTCGTCATCGGGTGCGCCCGGCGGGTGCATCGCGATCATCCGCCAGGTGGCCGGAGTGCCGAGCGGGAAGAAGAACAGCAGCCCGGCCCCGCTCATGTACGTGTGCGCGGCGCCCGGTTCGATCCCGTCGGCCTCCAGATCCGCCAGCAGGAACGTCTGAGGGTAGGCGTGTCCCTCGAAGCCGATGCCCGCCAGGGAGCGCACGGTGCTGTGTGCGCCGTCGCAGCCGACGACGTGGCGTGCCCGCACGGTCTCCTCGGTGCCGTCCCGGTGTCGCAGGCGGCAGGTGACGTACGCGCCCTCCGGTTCGGCGCCCAGCAGTTCCGTGCCCCGCTCCACCGTCACGTCCCGCGCGGCCAGATGAGCCGTCAGCGTCGCTTCCGTCTCCGACTGGGGGAGGAAGAGCAGAAAGGGGTACGGCGTGTCGTCGCAGCCCACGTCGAACAGCGGGACGTGCAGCACCCGCCGGGGCAGGTGCAGGTGCAGCCCCACCGCCGCGTTGCCCCGGTCGACGAGGTCGTCCGTCACGCCGAACGCGGACAGCATCTCCAGGGTGCGGGGCTGGATCGCCGGGGCGCGTGACTCCCGGGCGCGGTCCAGTGAGCGGTCGACGATGCGGAACGGGGTTTCGTACGCGCGCAGTTGGGTCGCGAGTGCGAGTCCGGTGGGGCCCGCTCCCACCACGAGCACGTCCAGGGGTGCCGTCATGGCTCATACCGTAGACGCGGCCGGTGGTGCGCGGGTGTCGCCGTTGCGGCGTGCCGGGGCCCTCCGCGGCGCGTGCGTGGCGGAGGGCTCCCGTCCGGTGTACTGGCTCAGACCTCCATGTCGGCTTCGATGCGGCGCAGCTGGTGGCGGGCCATCGCGAGGTTGGCCCGGCTCCCGTCGAGCACGAGGTAGAGGAAGAGTCCGCTGCCTCCGCGGCCCTTCAGGAGGCGGATGAGGTGGTACTGGGTGTTCAGGGTGATGAGGATGTCCTCGATCTCCTCCTTGAGTCCCAGGTGCTCCATGGTGCGCAGCTTGGACCGTACGACGTCGGTGTTGCCCGCGGCGGCGACTTCCAGGTTGAAGTCCTTGCCACCGCCGAGGGTGCCGAGGGCCATGCCGCTGGTGTAGTCGACGAGGGCCACGGCCGTCGCTCCGTCGATGGAGCTCAGGCATTCCTTCAGCGCGGTCTCCGTGTTGGCCATGCGCTCGGTTCCTTTCTTCGGGTCTGCTACTTCGGTGGGTCGGAAGGTTCGGGGTGGGTTCAGATGCCGGTCTGGGGACGCTGCTGGTGCGTGGGCCGCTGTGGTGTGCGGACCGGGAGGGTGCCGATGGGACGGTCCGCGGCCGGGGGCACCGTGGCGAGGTGCTCCTCGGGCACCGGCCGGTCGGCGTGGCGGCCGGTGCCGGGGCCGACCCGCGTGGCCAGCAGGTCGGCGATCCGGGCGCCGCTGCGCCGGCCTTCGAGGTGGAGACGGCCGACGTTGACGCGGTCCTCGGCGAGGAGTGTGAGGACGGCGGTCGTTCCGGCGGCATAGGTCGCGACGTAGCCCCTTGAGCCCCGCACCAGCAGTTCGCGGAAGTCGCCGCGGGCGGCCGCGTCCGTCATGCGGTAGGCGACGCCGAGGGCGGCGGCGGTGAGCGCCGCGAGGCCCTCCGGTTCGGCGTCCGGCACGTCGTGGGCGAGGACGAGTCCGTCGACAGTGGCCGCCAGGGATCCTGTCAGCCGGGGTATGCGGGTGCGCAGCCGACGCAGTTCGTCCAGGACGTCGGTCTCGACGGCCATGAGCATTCTCCTTTCGGCACGCTGTCTTCGCGCGCGGATCACAGTGCCTCCAAGGCGTGCAGGAGCCGTCGCAGCAGTGCGGTCTCGGGCTCGTCCGGTGCGGTGGGACGAGGAGGGGGGCCCGGTTCGGCGGACACGGGAGCGGGGGCGGAGGCGGGGGCCTCGACCGGGGTTGGGGAAGGGGTCGAGGCCGGGACGGGAACGCGGGGGGCTACGGGAGCCACCAGTCCGGCGGCGGCGAGGCGGCGGAGTTCGACGAGGGTGTGGAAAGTGCGGCAGGCCAGGGCCGTGGCGATCTGGGCTGCGGTGCGGACGCCGTCGACCTGGGCGAGGGTCCGGCCGCGGCGGGCCGGCAGATCGGCTGCGCCCGAGCCGGGCACGCGGGCGAGGGGCGCACGGTCGACGGCGGGTTCGGGCCATATGCGGTGCAGCAGTTCGCGGCGGCGTCTGGACTCACGCAGGACGGTGTCCACCGGGACGGAACGGACCGCACCTAGCCAGTGCGCGGCTCCGGGCCTGAACCGGAGGACCGGTCCGTCGTGGGCGAGGACGAAGTACGCCGCGTCGAAGAGGGCGCCCAGGTGGCACAGTTCCAGGGCGCCGGCGGCGAGGTGCCCGCTGTCCACCAGTTGCCGCCCGACGCGGCAGCGGCGTCCGGCCTGGTCGATCGCCTCCCACCAGCCGTCCGGGGCGAGCGCACCGCTGTGGGTGAGCAGGTCGCCGAGGTCCGCTGTGACGGCGGATTCGACGTGGACGACGCGGCCCGCGGCGAGGTAGACGATTCCCGACGCGGTGGACAGGGCGCCGGTCGCACCCTGTGCGGCCAGTGTGCCCAGCTGGGCCGAGGCGGGCTCGTCCGTGCGCAGGGCCCGGGTCGGTGCGGTCATCCGAGTACCAGCCGGTCCGTCATCTCGGCCAGCCGGATGCGGGCCAGGGCCAGGTTCCCCTCGCTGCGGTCGAGCCACAGGTGCACGAACACGGTGCTGTCGAAGGTCGTCGTGACGAACCTGAGCAGGTGGTACGAGTCGGCGTTCGTGATGATCAGGTCCTCTACGGGGGGCTCCTTGCCGGTCGGCCCGTCGGCGCCACCGGGGTCACCGGTGTCACGGCCGGACGGCGCGATCGCGTCGTCACCGGACGGTCCGCCCGGGGCCTTGCCGGTCAGGGCGAGGGCGCCGCTCTCGGTGGCGAGACGGGCGAGTTCGGCGGTTTCCGCCGCCGTCGCCTCGACATCACCACCGGGTGCGTCACCCACCGCGCCCAGCGCAAGACCACTGATCCAGTCGACCACCGACGCCCCTCGAGCACCTGGCAAGCGCATGGCTTCCAGCAGACTCTCGTCGATTCCGGGCACGCCGAATCCCCTCCCCCTGCACGGCAGTTCCCGCGAACGTGAGCACGACACTACGGAATGTGCTCGGCGCAGGTGAGCGCTTTGGCATTTTCCAAATGAATGTGCAGTGGAGCGGGCACGGGCGCGATGAGATCGATCCAAAGTGAGCAGGACCGGTCCTGTTGTGGTGCGATACCGCATCGATGTGGACCGCGGATGCGCGGCGGGCCGCGGCCCGGTACGGGCACTCTCCGGCAACGTTCCCCACGCCTGCGAAGGGCCCGGGATGGAACAGCCGGCACCGCCCGCCGCGTCACGATCGCCGACGTCGCGCGGCACGCCCAGGTGTCCACGACCACGGTGTCCAAGGTGCTCGCAACGCCTACGGCGCGAGTCCCGAGATGCGCGCGAAGGTGCGCCGGGCGATCGACGAGCCGGGGTACCGGCCGCTCGCGACCCCGGCAAGGTGTTCGCCCTCACCCTGCCCCTGGCACGGGCCGCCGAGGGCTACAAGGTCGAGGCGGGTGACCTGTCGCTGCGTCATGGCAGCGTCTGCTCCGCCCAGATGACCTTTCCGTCGCTCGTGTGCCGGGCACCCCAGCTCTGGCACGTCTGGGCCACGAGGAGCAGGCCGCGGCCGCCCTCGTCGTAGGTGCGGGCCCGCCGCATGTGCGGGGCGGTGGTACTGCCGTCCGACACCTCGCAGATGAGGGAACGGTCGTAGATCAGCCTCAGTTCGATGGGAGGGTCGGCGTGCCGGATGGCGTTGGTGACCAGCTCGCTGACCACCAGCTCGGTGACGAACGCGTACGCGTCGAGGCCCCATTCGGCCAGTTGCCGGCAGGCGTTCTTGCGTGCCACGGAGACCGCGGCCGTATCGGGTGGCACGTCCCAGGACGCCACGTGGAAGGTGTCCAGGGCACGGGTGCGGGCCACGAGCAGGGCCACGTCGTCGGCCGGCCTCTCCGTGAGCATGGTCCGCAGCACCGCGTCGCAGGTGCCCTCCAGAGAGGTGCCGGAGCTTCGCAGCGTGCGGAGCAAGGTGTCCATGCCTTCGTCGATGTCACGGGACCCCGCCTCGACGAGGCCGTCGGTGTACAGCGCCAGCACGCTCCCCTTGGGCAGCTCCCGTTCGACGGCCTCGAACGGCAGACCACCGAGGCCCAGGGGAAGTCCCGCGGGGACGTCGAGGAACTCCACCCGCCCGTCCGGGGTGAGGAGCGCCGGGACGGGATGCCCCGCGCGTGCCAGGGAGCAGCTCCGGGAGACCGGGTCGTAGACGGCGTACAGGCAGGTGGCCCCGATGTCGCCGGTGCCGTCGGCCCCGGCGGCCAGGTGACCGACCAGGTCGTCCAGGTGGGTGAGCAGCTCGTCGGGCGGAAGGTCGACGTCTGCCAGGGTCGGGACTGTAAGACGTTCGGTGTAACTCCCGATCATGGAAGATGCATCGATGACCAGTGAGAACGTGACCGATCCCAAGTCTGTCGAGTCGGCAGAGGCGGTGTCGGCGAAGGCCGTGGACGACCAGTTGATCGACGAGCTGGTGCACCGGGCCCAGGCCGAGGGCCTGCAGCTGACAGGCGAGGGCGGGCTGCTGCAGCAACTGACCAAGCGGCTGCTGGAGTCCGCCCTGGAGGGCGAGATCACCGACCACCTCGGCAATGACAAGCACGATGCGGCCGGCAAGAACGGCGGCAACTCCCGCAACGGCAAACGCTCCAAGACCGTGCTGACCGGCGTGGGCCCGGTGGAGATAACCGTGCCCGCGACCGCGACGGCTCCTTCGAACCGAAGATCGTCAAGAAGCGGCAGAAGCGCCTGACCGGCGTCGACGAGATGGTCATCTCACTCGCCGCGAAGGGCCTGACCACCGGCGAGGTTCAGGCCCACCTGGCCGAGGTCTATGGAGCCGAGGTCTCCCGCCAGACCATCTCCACCATCACCGACAAGGTGCTCGAGGGCATGGCCGAATGGCAGGGCCGCCCGCTCGACGCCGTCTATCCGGTGGTCTTCATCGACGCCATCCACGTGAAGATCCGCGACGGTGCGGTCGCCAACCGGCCCATCTATGTCGCCCTGGCCGTCACCGCCGAGGGCCGACGGGAGGTCCTGGGGTTATGGGCCGGCGACGGCGGCGAGGGCGCCAAGCACTGGCTGCACATCCTCACGGAGATCAAGAACCGCGGCGTCAGCGACGTGCTCATGCTGGTCTGCGACGGGCTCAAGGGCCTGCCCGAGGCGGTGGAGACCGTCTGGCCCCGGACGATCGTGCAGACCTGTGTCGTGCATCTGCTGCGGAACTCCTTCCGCTATGCCGCCCGCCAGGACTGGGACAAGATCGCCAAGCTTCTCAAGCCCGTCTACACCGCTCCCACCGAAGAGGCCGCCCTGGACCGGTTCGCCGAGTTCGCCGATGCCTGGGGCCGAAAGTATCCGGCGATCGTGAAACTGTGGGAGAACGCCTGGGAGGAGTTCACCCCATTCCTGCGGTTCGACACCGAGATCCGCCGCATCGTCTGCACGACGAACGCGATCGAGTCGGTGAATGCCCGTATCCGCCGGGCGGTCAAGGCCCGCGGACACTTCCCCAACGAGCAGGCCGCCCTGAAATGCGTCTACATGGCGATCATGTCCCTCGACCCCACCGGCAAGGGACAGGCCCGCTGGACCATGCGCTGGAAGACCGCACTCAACGCCTTCGACATCACCTTCGACGGCCGCCTCTCCGCAGCCCGTCAGTAACTCCAACAACCCCAGTTACACCGCTCGTTTGACAGACCCTCTCGCGGCTCTGCCCGGCTCACTCGTCATGAGGACCGCAGCTCAGGGGCCCCAGACTGCGTCTACGGCTGTCGGCTGCGAGCGGGAGACCTCACCCCCCTCACGGCCGGAGACGTGTTCGACGCCTACTGCACCGACATCGACTCCCGTGACCCCATCTCACGGGGAGCACCACGTCAGGAAAATCCAGTACGGGTGGCGAGGCTCTGACCCGTACCGTAGGCCCACAAAAGTCCAGTTCAAGGACGGCGAACTGACCCACATCCTGCCGAATGCTGCACTACAGCCCTTTAACGGACAGCCCTTTAACGGACAGTCCTTTTTCGGACAGTCCTTATCGAGGCTATTGACTGCCACCCATTCCCTCACCCAAGATCATTACGAAAACTCCCACTGGGGGAGTTAGGGGAGGAATACCGTGAGGATATCCGGCAGATCGATCGTTCTCGGCTTTGTGAGCGTGGCACTCGCAGCATTTAGCTTAGCTACACCGGCGGCCGCAGACGCCTCTCAGGCCGCCACCGTTACGGCGACCGGCACTGTCGTCGCCGCGGATGGTTCCAAGATCGGCCAGGTCACCTTCCATAAGCGTGGTGACGGGACCAAGCCGCCCGCAGAGCTGGGTAACCCCTCAAAATGGGGTGCGATGGTGATAAACATAGACAATTCTCCTTCTGCGGCGCAGGGCTGCATCGGTGCCAGTGGCGGAAATTGGTGCTACGGCTACGAGCTGACCACCGACGGTAAGTACTGCTACTCGAACTACTACCACGGCACTAAAATGCACCATTCCTCGGTCAAGATTGGCGCATTGAAGGGGAGCGCTTACGCGGCCGCTGGCAAAACCTCCTATGCCAACCGGACAGGGGGCGGTGCCTACACCTGTGAAACCTTCTACAGTCTTGATGAGTAGATTCTGATCCCCGCATGACGCGGTCACCCTTTCGCTAAAGGGTAGGTTGGTGCGCCACTCGGGTCTGTTCCGTCGGCTGCGCAGTATCCGAGTGGCGCCACCTCCTACTTTTGAGTTAATCACGGAAAAGGGAAGAAGAAATCGCACACTTTCCGCGCACTCGTGTTGCGCCGCTCGCAGTGCCCCCCGGGGTCGGTTTTCTGCTTGGACTAGCGGGTCCCCTTACCGAAAAATGGGGCAATCCCGTTTGTGCCTCCCTGAATGTTGTTTTTTCTGATGGGTGGTCGTGGGTCTGTTATGCGTTCTTGGTGGGCTATTTCGGCCGATCCAAAATTGAGTCAGCGTTGCTGTCCTCTTTGGGGTTGGCTATCGGCGTGGTCACATACTATGTATTCAAGGACCTGAGCCCCACCGTCCCGGCCGGACTGGAATCTGGCGCCACCGGCGAGGTAAATTACTCCAGTATACTTGTATGGGGAATGGCAGCTTTCGCCCTTGGGGCACCCGTCGGGCTCTTGGGTAACCTGGCGCGAATTCCAAGTGTCGGCGGTCTCCCATTCCGACTGGTTGTTCCGCTCGTAGCGCTTTTCGAGACCTCCATGCAACTGGCTGCAGAGGCGGATGGGCAACGGGCGGTCCTTGGAATTACTTGGAATGTTATTCGGTTCATCGCGGGCGTTGTTGCTTTGGCTCTAGTAATTCACGCCATCCGGAGTCGGTGGCACTCTCGGCGTATTCGTTCCGCGGAGTCTGATCAGCACCGCGCCAGAAGGGACACTTCGCCCTTGTGACCTTCTGAAGTCCAGCCTCGATTTCGTCAGCTGGGACCGTCGGTCGTTGATCGGCCCAGCGGAGCGCCCGTGTCTCCCGGGGTGGTGCGGTCCTCTCCTCTTCGGTTCTCGTCGGGGCGAGTGTCGGTCGGTCAGGCGATGGCTGGGAGGGTGGTCAGCCGCCACCAGACGGTGATGAAGGCGCCGGCCCAGGGCCGCCAGCTCCCCAGGGGGTTACCGAGTCCCCCGCCGAGGCTGCTACGACGGGCTCCACCATCCCGTCGGGTGACCACGTCATGCGGGGATCAGATACGCGTGCGCGTGTTCCCCTCACCCCGGTCTATGGCTGGGTAGAGACGACAACTACGAGTAGTGGTGAGCGCGCGACACACCGCTCACTTTCACCACCCACCAACCCCGCAGCCGATTGCAAAACCCCGTCAGGTCTCGCACTTTGGCCGAGCAGCGGACGGCTGCCCTCTCGTCGAAGTCACCCCAGGCACCGCCCCCGGCCCCGCAACCGGCCGGGGGCGCTCGTGTACCCACCCAGAGTCACTGTGCTTCTTCGGGCGGGCCACTGATCGGGTGACAATCGTGAAGCGTAACGAGCGAGGCCCCCGGGCAGTTGATCGAGATGTCTGACGTCTCAACCACGCTGGTCAGGGGCCTCGTTGGTCGTCTATCCTGCCGCACTCGACCTGCCACATGCGCTCGTGGAGTGGGTCACCATGCTCATCGTCACCCGTGAGGGTGACCGCCGCTGCAAGCTCCGTCCGTCCCAGCGCGCGATAGTGGCACTGGTGTACCTGCGCGAGCACACCACCCTGGCGAAGGTCGCTGCCGGGTTCGGGATCAGCGAGTCCGCCGCCCACGCCTACACCAGCGCGGTCATCGACCTCCTCGCCGACCGTGCACCGGGCCTGCTGAAGGTCCTACGCGAGCAGAATCCGGACTTCGTCCTCCTGGACGGCACGCTCGCCTGGCTTCGACACTTTTCGATGGCCCCGGACGACAGCTTGGGTTCTAGAGGTGGTCGCAGCACCAGACCCTGAGGGGTGTTGCATTGACCAAGCCGCGGCGGACCGGCGGATTCTGGCGATCGTCGCAACACGCGATCACTCAAGTGTTGCGACGAGCCTAGCGAAGAGCTCGGCGGGTGTCCGCCAGCCGAGGGTCTCCGCCGCGAGGACGCAGACGGCTCGCGGTGGGGTGCGGTAGTGGGCAAGGGTGGGCGGTCCGAGCCCGCCGTAAGTCGGCTGGTGCGGCTCGACGTCCTCCGGGTGGGCGACTTCTTTCCCGTTCAGGGCCAGGACATAGGACAGCCCTCGCTCCGTCAGACCGAGCCGGAACGGGGTGCCGACGCCGTAGCCGGCGTCAGCGACCACGACCGGCGCCTTCAACTGCCACTGGGCGAGTGTGTCCAGCAGGCCGAGCGCGAGACGCCACTTCTCCTGGTGCACCACGTCGTCGGGGACTCCTGCCCTGCGGCATCGGTCCGGCTCGTCCGTCCACTCGCGCGGCAGATACAACTGCCACTGCAACGGGCACGAGGCGGTGTCGGTGGCGGCATGGACACTGACCGAGACCTGGCAGTTCGCCCGTTTGCCGACCGCTCCCTAGTATTAGCGGGCCACCCCCACCGACGCTGTGCCGCACTCGGGGAACGACACATCGTCGATCACCCACACCTCAGGAGTGATCACCTCGGACAGCCGCTCGGCGATCCGCTGCCTGACCGGCAGCGGATCCCACGGCGACTGGTTCACGAACTGCTGCAGGGCCTGCATGTTCCCGTCCGGCAGCCGCTCGGCCATCGGCTGGACCGACTTGCGCCGGCCGTCCAGCATCAGGCCCCGCACATAGCACTCGCCCCACCGGAGCTGATCCCGCCGCGGCAACGATCCGAACACATCGGCAACGAACTCCGCCAACTCGGCCCGGAGCCGTTCCACTTCCCCCAACCTCACCCCGGGAAGCTTCCCACGATCAGCCGAGATCACTCAACGTAACGAAGCGCTACTAGAGACATACAAGTCGATCGTCCAGGCGCGCCCACCCTCACTGTTCACGCCGCAGAGTGAAGTGCAGAGAAGTTCAGTACTCCGCCGAGCATCGGCACTCTGGAGGGCTCCCGCTTCTACAAGATCAACGGGAGCTACTACATCTTTCTGACCCGTCCGGCCAACGGTCAGTACATCCTGAGGTCCACCAGTGGCCCCTTCGGCCCCTACACCCTGCGGCAGATCCTGCTCGACCTGCCGGGGCCGATCTCCGGCGGAGGCGTTCCGCACCAGGGCGGGCTGGTGCGGACCCAGAGCGGTGCCTGGTACTACATGGCTTTCGTCGACGCCTATCCCGG
Organism: Streptomyces sp. NPDC047880; assembly: GCF_040706515.1. Classification (NCBI taxonomy): domain Bacteria; kingdom Bacillati; phylum Actinomycetota; class Actinomycetes; order Kitasatosporales; family Streptomycetaceae; genus Streptomyces; species Streptomyces sp. NPDC047880. The sequence continues at coordinate 213,409 of NZ_JBEZOK010000007.1, forward strand.
CGGCCGTGTGCACCCGCCCTGGCGCCCGTCACCTGGACCTCGGACGGCTGGCCGGTCGTCCAGCTCGTGAACGGCGCGTGGGGCAGGTCGTATCCCGGTCCGGTCGGCCCGCCGCCACCCCGGCAGGTCACTCCCCTGACCGGTGCCGACACCTTCGACGGAACGGTCCTCAAGCCCAGGTGGGAGTGGAACCACAACCCGGACAACGGCACGTGGTCGGTGAACAACGGTCTGACCCTGCGCACCGCCACGGTCACCGACGACCTGTACTGGGCGCGCAACACCCTCACCCACCGCATCCAGGGACCCACCTCCACGGCGACGGTCCAGCTCGACCACTCCGCGATGCGGGACGGCGACCGGGCCGGACTCGCGCTGCTGCGAGACTCCTCCGCCTGGATCGGCCTGAAGCGGGACGGCGGTGCGACGCGGGTGGTCATGGTCGACGGGCTGACCATGGACGGCAATGGGAACACCACCGGCACCGGGATCGAGCGGGCGAGCGCGAGCGTGCCGGGCGGTCGCCTCTGGCTGCGGGCGAGCGCCGACATCCGTCCCGGAGCGTCCCGGCCCGGCACCTTCTCCTACAGCGCCGACGGCGTCACCTTCACCCGCCTCGGCCCTGCCTTCGCCCTGGGCAACGACTGGCGGTTCTTCATGGGTTACCGGTTCGCCCACTTCAACCACGCCACGCAGGCGCTGGGCGGCTCGGTCCGCGTGACCCGGTTCGAACTGTCCACCCCCTGAGCGCCCCCCACCGGCGAACCGGACGAAGCCGAAGGCCGCTCTTGGCTCGGACCTCGCATAGCGGCTACCGGCTCGTACCGTGGTCGCTCTTGCAGACGGTCAGGGCTCGGGGGACGCCCCTGGTGCGGCTCGGTTCACCGGCGGTACGCCTCCGCTGACCGGTTCTCACGGACCCGGCCGCTGGCCGTTCTGGCCGACCGCGCGTACTCCTCACGCGCCATCCGCGCCCGCCTGCGGCGCCGGGGCATCCGTGCGGTCGTCCCACAGAAGTGACGGTGCTGCCCGGTGCCCTCGCCTGTGCGGCGTGATCCGAACGACGGACCCTAGGCCTCCCGCCCCCACGGACGTAGCTTCTCCGGGTTGCGGACCGCCCAGATACGGGTGACGCGGCCGTCGGAGATGTCGAACGAGGCCACCGTCATGACGACACCGGCGTGCTGGGCCACCAAGCCCGGCGCACCGTTGACCGACCGTTCCAGGAGTTCGAGCCCCGGCGCCTTGTCGGCGATGGCGACCATGTACTGGGCGATGCGCGCGCCGCCCTCGACGGGGCGCAGGGCCGCACCGGCCTTGCCGCCGCCGTCGGCGGTCATCACGGCGGCCGGGTCGAGGATGCGGACGAGGGCGGCGATGTCCTTGCTCTCCCACGCCTCCTTGACGTGCCTCACCACGTCGGCCCGTCCGGGCGCGGTCCGCTGGGAGCGGGCGACGCTCACCCGCCGCCGGGCGGAGGCCGCAAGCTGTTTGCAGGCCGCGGGAGTTCGGCCGAGGACGTCGGCGATCTCGGCGAACGGGTACCGGAAGACGTCGTGCAGGACGAACGCCACCCGCTCGGCGGGCGTCATCGACTCCAGGACGACGAGGAAGGCCACGGAGACCGACTCGTCCAGGACGATCTGGTCGGCGGGGTCCGCGGGACCGGTGGCGCCGGAGCCGTCCGCGGGGCCCCACTCGGCGCGGTCGGGCAGCGGCTCGGGCAGCCACGCGCCGACATAGCGTTCCCGGCGGGCCCGGGCCGATCCGAGCACGTCCAGGCAGATGCGGCTGGTCACCGTCGTCAGCCAGGCGCCGGGGGACAGAATCTCCTCCCGTCGGCATCGCGGCAGCGCGTACCAGCGTGCGTAGGCGTCCTGCACGGCGTCCTCGGCTTCGCTGACCGAACCTAGCAACCGGTAGGCGACATTGATCAGTTGGCGTTGCTCTCCGGCTATGCCGTCCGTGCTCGTGCCGACCGTCCCCATGGTGTGGCGTCCCCCTCGCCTTACCTTTCGCAGCCCCGCGTCGTCGGGCTGGTGAGACCTTATCGATCTCTCGCCCCGGGGCGGAAGAGAGGACTGTGACATGGCTACTCAGGTGACGGCGACGGCACGGCGTGGCGCCACGTTCCTGCAGATCGCGATCGCCCTGCAGACCCTGACCATCTTCCTCCAGGCGGTCTCCGCCGGATTGCTGCTGTCCTCGTCCTACGGGGAGACGCTGCACAGTGCCGGGGCGCGGGTGATGTACGGGGCGTCGATGCTGTACGTGCTCGCGGCGGTGCTGGCGTGGAAGCCGGGCGGCGGCTCGCCCCGCCCGATCTGGCACGCGTCGGGTTTCCTCGCACTCGCCTCGCTCCAGGTCGTGCTCGGCATCGCGCACGTCCCGTCGCTCCATCTCCCCCTGGGGGTACTGATGTTCGGTCTGAGCGTGCTGGCACTGGCCCGGCGGTGAGGTCCAGTACAAGGCCCACCCCCTCCGGCGGCTCCGGAAACCCATGCGCCCCAGCCGCTTCTTACCTCCGCGATTCGGCCGCCCCCCGGCCCCGGCGGACAGTGGCAACGTCTGGCGTGCGGACGCGCCCTGTACCGCCGGACGCCTTGCTGATCCTGGACGAGCCGACCTCCCGGATGGACACGCGGGGCGAGCATGCCGTCTTCCTGGAGATCAAGAGGATCGCCTCCGAACGCATGACGATCGCCGTCACCCATCACCTGGAGAACACCCGGCTCGCCGACCGGGTTCTGGTCATGGACCAGGGCCGGGTGAGCGAGCAGGGGACGTATGAGGAGCTCGTCGACGCCGGCGGCCTGTTCGCCGAGCTCGTCGCTCTGGCCAACGACCGCTGATGCCACCGGGGTGGGCCCGTGTCTCCGCGCCGCGAGCCCGCCCCCGCCCTCCCAGTGGAACAATCGGCCCTACGAGTCCGAGCCGAGGAAGCCGGTCAGCACACCGTGGAACGAGCAGACCTCCCCTTTCCGCCTTCTCCGTGGCACCTCACCGGTGACATGATCGTCTCGGTGTGGCGCGTCCCCGTGGGCGATCTGCCGTCCTGGCAGCTGCCGCCCGGGGTCCGCCCGTGGGTCGTGCGGCGCCGTGCCACCCTGGTCACGTTCTGGGTCGACTACCGGCCCGGCGGCGTCCTCGCCTACCGTGAGTTCCTCATCGCCCTGGCCGTGCGTCAGGGCCACCGCCTCACCGCCTGCGCCGTGTCCGCATGGGTCGACGACGAACGGTCCCTCGCCGGGGGACGCGCCCTGTGGGGCATTCCGAAAGAGCCGGGCACGATCACGGTCCGGACGGACGGCCGGGGCGCCCGGGGCGAGCTGACCGCTCCCGGGATTCCGGCGGTCCGCCTCACGTACCGCGACGTGCTGCGGCTGCCCCTCCGGCTGCCCGCCCGCGCCCACCTGGTCCAGCAGTTGTCCGGCGGTTCTCAGTGCCGTGTCCGCATGCGGATCACGGGACGACCGGCCCTGGGCCGTGGCCGCGTCACGACCGGCCCCGCGTCTTCCCTGTCCGTCCTCGGCCGGCACCGGCCGTTCCTCTCCCTCGCGCTGCGTGACTTCCGCGGCGTCGTGGGCGGCCCGGCCGATACCGGCCATGCATGACGCGCACCGCTCAGCAGCAGCGGCTGTGGGTGCGGGTCTCCTGCTGCCTCAGGCGCAGCACCTGGTATTCGCGGCGGGTCGGGACCGGGGCGAGCGGATGGTGGTGCCGGTGCCGCTCGCAGTGACGGTCGTACTCGGCCTCGCCGGTCAGCTCGCGCAGATACCAGCGCACGGCCCGTACCCAGCGCCGGATCACGAGCGGGCTCCGGCTCCGGCTCCGGCCAAGGGCTCGATGGGGCTGCCCGACGGGTCGATGCGGGACTCGACGTACGGCGCCTCGGTGGTCGGCAGCGGTGTCGTGGACCGTATCGCGCGTACGCAGACCACCGCCGCGTTGCCGATCACCACCGCGACCAGGAGCAGGAAGAGGGCGATGAGGACGCCGTCCACGGTGGAGTTGGTGATCACGGTGTGCATGTCGGCGGTCGTCTTGGCGGGGGCGAGGACCTGACCGGCGTCCAGGGCTTCGGCGTAGTGGGCCCGTTGGGCGAAGAAGCCGATCTTCGGGTCGGCGGAGAAGATCTTCTGCCAGCCGGCGGTGAAGGTGATCGCGGTGACCCAGACGAGCGGGACACCGGTGACCCAGGCCCAGCGCAGACGGCCGGACTTGACCAGGATCGTGGTGCAGACGGCGAGGGCGATGGCGGCGAGGAGCTGGTTGGCGATACCGAAGAGAGGGAAGAGCTGGTTGATTCCGCCCAGGGGGTCGGTGGCGCCGGTGTGGAGGAAGTAACCCCAGGCGGCGACGACCAGGCCGCTGCACAGCCAGATGCCGGGCTTCCAGTTGACCCGGCCGAGCGGCTTGAAGACGTTGCCGAGCATGTCCTGGAGCATGAAGCGCCCGACGCGGGTGCCGGCGTCCACGGTGGTCAGGATGAACAGCGCCTCGAACATGATGGCGAAGTGGTACCAGAAGGCCTTCATCGCCGTGCCGCCGAAGACCCCGGAGAAGATCTCCGACATACCCACGGCCAGGGTGGGCGCACCGCCGGAGCGGGCGATCAGGGTCTGTTCCTCGACCGCCTTCGCGGCCTGGGTGAGCTGATCCGGTGTGATGGTGAAGCCGAGGCCGGCGACCGCGTGGGAGGCGGACTCGGCCGTCGTGCCGAGCAGGCCCGCCGGGGCGTTCATGGCGTAGTACAGGCCCGGCTCCAGCGTCGCCGCGGCGATCAGCGCCATGATCGCGACGAACGACTCCATCAGCATCGCGCCGTAGCCGATCAGCCGGACCTGCGATTCCTTCTGGATCAGCTTCGGGGTCGTGCCCGAGGAGACCAGGGCGTGGAAGCCGGACAGCGCGCCACAGGCGATCGTGATGAAGAGGAAGGGGAACAGCGACCCGGCGAAGACGGGGCCCGCTCCCGAGGCCGCGAAGTCGGTCACCGCGTCCGCCCTGAGCACGGGCGCGGCCACGATCACGCCGACCGCGAGCAGCGCGATGGTGCCGATCTTCATGAAGGTGGAGAGGTAGTCGCGCGGCGCCAGCAGCATCCACACCGGCAGCACGGAGGCGACGAAGCCGTAGCCGACCAGGCAGAAGACGAGGGTGGTGGGGCTGAGGGTGAACGTGTCGGCCAGGGAGGAGTTCTGCACCCAGCCGCCGCCGACGATGGCGAGGAGGAGCAGGGCGACGCCGATGAGGCTGGTCTCGACGACCCGGCCGGGGCGGACGCGATGCATCCAGAAGCCCATGAACAGCGCGATGGGGATCGTCATCGCGACGGAGAACGTGCCCCACGGGGAGTGGGCCAGGGCGTTCACGACCACCAGGGCGAGCACCCCGAGCAGGATGATCATGATGGCGAAGACCGCGACCAGGGCGGCGACTCCACCCGCCCGGCCGATCTCCTCGCGGGCCAGCTGCCCGAGCGACCTGCCGTCCCGGCGCATCGACAGGAACAGCACCACCATGTCCTGGACCGCCCCGGCGAAGATCACTCCGGCGACGATCCACAGCGTGCCCGGCAGATAGCCCATCTGCGCCGCGAGGACCGGCCCGACCAGCGGCCCGGCGCCGGCGATCGCGGCGAAGTGGTGACCGAGCAGCACCCTGCGGTCGGTCGGCTGGAAGTCGACGCCGTCCTCCAGGCGTTCGGCGGGAGTGGCCCTGCGGTCGTCGGGCGCCAGGACGCGGCGGGCGATGAAGCGGGAGTAGAAGCGGTAGGCGATGGCGTACGAACCGAGCGCGGCGACGACGAGCCAGACCGCGGAGATCTTCTCGCCCCGGGCCAGCGCGAGGACGCCCCAGGCGACGGCGCCGAGCACGGCCACACCGGTCCACAGGAGGACGGACCGGAGCGGCATACGTGACTTTCCGGGCGCTGGCAGGTCGGTTTCGGGCAGGGTGGACACAGGCATGGCGGCTCCTCACCGGGGCGGTGCTGGGCACCTCGTGTCACGGGGCGCCCGGAGATCAGCGACGGCGGCTCTCCCGTCCGCTGTCGGTCTGTGCAAGAGTTGCCCACCCGCCGGAACCGGTTGACAGCGAAAGTCCAGAACATTTCCCGCCGGTTTCGTGTCCTCCGATCGGGGTCGCCGCGCAACTCCCCCGTGAGGAATCAGGCACACCAAGGACGGTGACCCATGGCCGACGGCACCATGACCGCGACGTTCCTCGCCGTGATCGGCGGAGCGTCGCTGCTCGCCGTCACCGCGCGGCGCCTGCGTCCCAGCGACCGGCTGCCGTCCCTGGAGGGCTGGGCACTGGCGGACCGCAGCCTGGGACCGGTGTGGACCTGGTTCCTGCTGGGCGGCACGATCTTCACCGCGTACACCTTCGCCGCCGTACCGGGCCTGGCGTACGGCAACGGGGCTGCGGCCTTCTTCGCCGTGCCGTACACGGTGATCGTCTGTCCGCTCGCCTTCGTGCTGCTCGGCCGTCTGTGGACCGTGGCCCGGGCGCACGGCTACGTCACCGTCGCCGACTTCGTCCGCGGGCGGTACGGGTCCGCGCCCCTCGCGCTGGTCGTGGCGCTGACCGGGATCCTCGCCACCATGCCCTACCTGGCGCTGCAACTGCTCGGCATCCGGGCCGTGCTGACGGCCGGCGGGGTGTATCCGCGCGGGGCGGCCGGTGACCTGGTGATGGTGGCGCTGTTCGCGGGACTCGCCGTGGCCACGTACCGGCACGGGCTGCGCGCGCCCACCGTCATCTCGGCGCTCAAGGCGGTGGCCGTGTTCGTGTCGCTCACGGCGGTGACCTGGCTGGTCCTGGAGCGGCTGGGCGGGCCGGGTGCCGTCTTCGAGGGAGCGGCCGGGCGGCTCGGCGACCGGGCACTGGTCCTGACCCCGGCCCAGCAGCCCGCCTACGCCACCCTCGCGCTCGGTTCCGCGCTGGCCCTGCTGATGTACCCGCACGTGCTGACGGCGGGCTTCGCCGCCGACGGGCCGCGCACCCTGCGCAAGGTCTCGGTGGCCCTGCCCGCCTGGACGGCACTGCTCGCGCTCTTCGGCGTCCTGGGTTTCGCGGCGCTCGCGGCCGGGGTGCGGGCCCCGGACGGCGGAGCCGAGGCGGCCGTACCCATGCTGGTCGACCGGCTGATGCCGGGGCCGCTGGCCGGGCTGGTGTTCGGCGCGATCACCGTCGGGGCGCTGGTCCCGGCGGCGGTGATGTCGATCGCGGCCGCCACCAGCTTCGTCCGCAACGTGTACGTCGAGTACGTGCATCCCACGGCCACCCCCAAACGGCAGGTCCGCATCGCCAAGGCCGTCTCGCTGATCGCGAAGGCCGGGGCCGTCGCCTTCGTGATCGGGCTGCGCGACCAGGACGCGATCAACCTCCAGCTGCTCGGAGGGGTCTGGATCCTGCAGATCTTCCCGGCCGTGGCCGTCGGCCTGTACACCGGACGGCTGCATCCCCGGGCGCTGCTCGCCGGGTGGGGCGTGGGCATGGCGGCCGGGACGTTCCTGGTCGTCCACGAGGGATTCTCCTCCATCGTGGGCCTCGGCTCGGGGCCGCCGGAGATCTACGCCGGCCTCGCCGCGCTCGTGCTCAACCTGATCGTCGCGGTGGCGGGCACCGCCGTACTCGAACGTCTCGGCGTCCCGCGCGGCGCCGATCTGACCGACCTGCCGTCCCGCCTGACCGTCGGGCGGCGTCCGGAGACGGGAGCGAACCAGCAGTGAGACACAGACACCCGATACCGGTGCCGGACCAGGGCGTCGAGGCACTGGCGCCGGCGCCGGCCGACCCGGCGGAGGTGGAGCGCGAGGCCGGACTCGCCGGGCTCTTCGAGCTGCACTACGCCTCGATGCTGCGTCTGGCCGTGCTGCTGGGCGCGGACGACCCGGAGAACGTGGTGGCCGAGGCGTACTACCAGATCTACCGGAAGTGGCGGCGCCTGCGGGACACCGAGGCGGCGGAGGCGTATCTGCGCTCCACGGTGTGCAATCTGACGCGGATGCGCATCCGGCACCTCCAGGTCGCCCGCAAGCACACGGAGAACCCGCCCGAGGAGACCGTCGTCTCCGCCGAGAGCGCGGCGCTGCTCCGTGACGACCAGCGTGTCCTGATCGACGCGCTGCAACAGCTGCCGGCCCGGCAGCGCGAGGCACTCGTGCTGCGGCACTGGCTCGGGCTGAAGGAGGGCGAGATCGCCGCCGCGATGGGCATCTCCCCCGGTTCGGTGAAGACGCACACCGCGCGCGGCCTCGCCGCACTGACCCAGGCGATGGAGGCCCGGCGATGAACCACACCGACCCGGACCGCACGGAGCGGGAGCTGACCGAGGCCCTGGCCGCTCTCGCCGGCGGGGTGCGCGCCGCGCCGGACGCCTATCGCACGGCACGGGGTGAGTGGCTGCGCCGCGAGCGCCGCCGCCGGCTGGTCCTCGCCGTGCTCGTGGCCGTCGTGTTCGCGTTGGCCACACTGATCGGCCTGTGGGTGCTGAACGAGGCGCCGTCCCATCCGGGAGTGATCTTCTCGGGCCTTCCGGACACCCAGGGCGGCACCGGGTAGGCGGGCAGGTCGGCGACGGCCCTGCCGCACCCGGACGGTGGGACAGTGTGATCACTCGCAGGACGCGTCGGAAGGGAACCTCGGCATGGCCGTCATCCATCACACCACCCTCAAGCCGACCAAGCTGGAACTCGTGACCTCCTGGCTGCCGTCCCGCCCGTGGTACCGGGGCGGCGCGGCCGAGCCGGCGTTGGCGAAGGCGGGCGGGTTCCGGCTGGACGATCCGAGCGGCGAGGTGGGCATCGAGTTCATGGTGGTCACCGACACCTCCGGCCACCGGCCGACCACGTACCTGGTGCCGCTCACCTATCGCGGCGGCCCGCTCGAAGGGGCGGAACACGCCCTCGTCGGCACGATGGAACACGGCGTGCTGGGACGGCGCTGGGCCTACGACGGCTGCCACGATCCCGTGCTCGTCGCCGAGCTGACGGCGCTGATCGGGGGACGGGCGCAGGCTCAGGACCAGGACGTCAGCGACGCGCCCGCGCAGGGGGTCGTCGTCGCGAGCACCGGCGAGGACTCCCCTTTTTTCACGGACTTCACCGTCACCGACGACCGGGAGGGCACCGCGCTGACCACGCCCCAGGGTGCGGCACTCCGCCTGCACCGGGTCCTGGAGCCCGTCCCGGACGGCCCGCCCTCCCCTCCGCACGGCGCGATCGGCCACGTCACCGGCGCCTGGTCGATGCCGGACGGCACCCGCACCCAGGGGGTCTTCGCCGTGCTGCACAGCGCCGGACCGGCGTAGGCGGCCGAGGGCCGGCCCCTTCACGGGGTGCGGAACCCGCGGAACGTCACGTGCTTGCGGGTCTCGAAGCCGAGCCGTTCGTAGAGCGCGAGCGCCCCGGTGTTCGCCTCGGCCACGTGCAGGAAGGGACGTTCGCCGCGAGCGACGACGCGTGCGATGTGCGCGCGCAGCAGGCGGACGGCGTGCCCCCGCCCGCGGGCCTCGGGGGCGGTGCAGACGGCGCTGATCTCGGTCCACCCGGGAGGCCGCAGCCGCTCCCCCACCATCGCCACCAGCGTGCCGCCGTCGCGGACGCCGAGGTAGGTGCCGAGTTCGTGCGTGCGGGGCTGGAAGGGCCCCGGCCGGGTCCGCTCGACGAGGTCGAGCATCTCGGGCACGTCCTCGGCGCCGAGTCGGACGACGCCGGTTTCCGAGCCCTCAGGTGAGGGGTCCGGGACACTGCCGCCGGCCCAGACCATCTGGCGGCCCTCGAGGACGAAAACCGGTTCCCAGTCCGGCGGCGGTATCGCCGGGCAGCTGAACATGTCCGCGAACTCGCCCGGTCCGAGCAACTTGGCCAGGTCCTGCCAGGCCGCCGCGTCCGGCTCGGCGGGCACCGCGGAGAACGTCGCGACTCCGGGTACATAGGTGGCGGCACCGCCGAGGCGGCGGGCGAGATGCGCGTGGTGCCCGCGGAGCGATTCGCCCACCGGGTCGTCGAGTGCGGCGGCGTCGCTGAGGCCCGTCATCGTGCTGCGCCTTTCCGTGTCCTGCCGGAGCCCGTCGGCCGGCGGGCCGACGCGGCCGTCGGATGTCGGATGTCGGATGTCGGATGTCGGCAGCCATGCTAGTCAGCGCGTCACGACCGCATCCGGGCACTACCGGAGATAGGCGGCCGGCGGGACGTTCTGCCTGCGGACGTCACCGGCGACGAGTCCGGCGAGCCGCTGGGCGCCGTACGTCTCGAAGTGGGTGTGGTCGTTGCAGAAGAAGGCGCCCACGGGCGACGGCACGGCCGAGGTCGCCATGAAGACCGCCGACGGCACCCGCGACGGCACCGGCGCGGTCATCGGTGACTCCTCCCCCGACCACCGCGACTCCAGCGGCTACGTCCTGTCCGGGCCCGGGTTCCTGACGATGTTCAACGGCCGGACGGGCAAGGCGATGCAGACCGTGGACTACGTCCCGGGCCGCGGCACCGTGTCCTCCTGGGGCGACAGCTACGGCAACCGCGTCGACCGTTTCCTCGCCGGAGCCTCGGCCGCCGCCCTGTGGCTCACCTTCCCGAAGGTCACCGGCGACGCCGACGGCGCCCGCGTCCTGCGCAGCGTCCTGATGAAGCCGGAGTCCGAGGACCACGTGCGGCGCCTCCATGACCGGGTCGTGCGTCTCGCCCGGCCATGAGCGGGCCGCCGGAGTTCACGTCAGGTCGTGGTCGCCCCGGAGTGCGTGCGCCTCCGCGAGGAGGAGGTAGCTGCTGGCGGTCCAGGTGTAGGCACGGTCGCGCAGGCCCGTCCCGACGAGGGCGTCGAAGTTCTCGGCGAAGCCGTGGGTTTCGCACAGGGCGCGGAAGCGCGTGCTGATGTCGTCCGCCAGGCGGTGGTGGCCGGCGCGGCGCAGCCCGTCCTCGATGAGGACGGTGGCGGGAGCCCAGATGGGGCCGCGCCAGTAGCCGTCGTCGAGGTAGTGGGGTGACGTCGGCAGTTCGGTGGCGAGGCCGTACGGGGTCAGGTGGGCCTTGATGTGGTCGGCCAGGGCGCCGCTGACGTGGGCCGGGAGATGCTCGCCGAGCACGATGGGCATCAGGTCGAGGAGACTCGTGCTGCTCCAGGTGTCTCCCGTGCCCACTCCCCGGGTGACGAACCGGTCGTCCTTCCAGAGCTGGTCCAGCAGGGCCGTCTGAGTCTCCTCGGCGGCTCGCAACCAGGCGCGGGCCTCGTCCTCCAGACCCAATCCGTCCGCCAGATGGGCCAGTTCACGGAACTGGAGGACGAGGAAGGCGGACAGGTCGGCGGTCTCGACCACCCGCCCGGGGTCGAAGGTGGTGGCGTTGTCCCAGCCGCTGTCGTTGCCGTGCTGGTAGTGCGGGAAGGCGGAGCCCGGGACGCGGCGGGCGGTGAGCCAGAAGTTCGTCCAGCGTTCCAGCCGGCGGTAGACCTCGCTCCGTTCGGCCGGGCCGGGAGGCTCCGGCAGGCGGCGGCGCAGATGGCCGAAGGCCCAGCCGTGGATCGGCGGTTTGACGAAGTTGTGCAGGACCTCGGAGTGCGTCACCGAGTCGGGCAGGGCGCCGCTGCCGTCCTGGTGGTCGAAGGGCAGGGCGAACTGGTCACGGGCCAGTTCCGGGCAACCGGGCGCCAGGGCCAGGGCGTTGAAGCAGTGGTCCCAGCTCCACACCTTGTTCATCCAGTGCTTGGACATCAGCACCGCGGGGCGGGTGACCAGACCGGCCGGGTTCACGGTGGCCGACCAGAGCACGTAGGCGGCCAGTCCGGCGGCCGGAGTGGCGGGAGAACGCCAGGGGGCCACCGCGTCCACGAACGCGGCGAACGAGTCCTGCGCGGCGGCCACGACGCCGGCGAAGTCCGCGGGGGACGTGTACGGCGGGCGGGCGGTGCCGAGTTCCTCGATCGCCATCTCCCAGGTCCCGCCCGGCCCGGCGGCGGTGGCGACACCCCGATCGGCGCTGCCCAGCGTCTGGGCGCCGGTCGCGTCGAGGCCGCCGGACAAGGCGGTGACCCGGTACCGCCGTCCCGTCTCGTAGGACGTGAACACGTGGGCCCCGGCGGCGGCGTCGTGGAAGAAGTAGCTGCCGCTGAACGGCGTCAGGGTCCGCGCGGCCGCCCTTACGGCCATCCCCAGGCCGCTCCCCCGCAGTCGCACGGTGTCCGGCGCCTCGTAGGCGAGGTCGACGCGCCCGTCCGCGCCGATCCAGCTGAGCAGGCCCGGTCTCGCCTCCACTCGGGTCCGGGCCCGATCGCCCGTCACCGGGTGCAGCGGGGTCAGGCTCAGCACGGCGTGCATGCCGTTCTGGTGGGAGACCAGGTGCAGATCGTCGGCGTACGTCTTCTCGGCCACCACGGGCGAGATACCGAACCAGGATCCGTAGGTGCTGAACGGGATGTCGTGGACGGAGAAGGCCGGGCCGGAACGGCTGGCGGTCATGAGGGGTCACTCGTTTCTCGAGCAGGGGGAAGGTCAGTCCTTGACCGCGCCGGCCGTCACGCCGGCGGCGACGTAGCGCTGGGCCAGGACGAGGATGACCGCGGCGGGCAGCGAGGCCACGACGGCGGTGGCCATGATGGCGTTCCACTCCTGGTTGTTGTTGCCGATGTAGTGGTAGATGCCGAGGGTGATCGGCTCGTGCGCCCCTCCGTTGACGAGGGTGCCGGCGAAGACGAAGTCGGACCAGGACCACAGGAACGCGAAGAGCGACACCGTCACCGCGGCGTTGCGGCTCATCGGCAGGATGATCGACCAGAAGGTGCGCACCGGGCCGGCACCGTCCGTCCGGGCCGCCTGGAGCAGTTCACCGGGGATGCCGGACATGAACGCGGTGAAGATGAGCACCGCGAAGGGGACCGCCAGGGTCGAGTCGGCGACGATCAGCCCGGGGACGGACTGGAGCAGTCCCAGTTGCAGGTAGATGGCGTAGAAGCCCATCGCCATGATGATGCCGGGGATCATCTGCGCGGCGAGGAGGAGGAAACTCAGCACTCCCCCGCCACGTGGCCGCAGTTTGGCCAGGGCGTAGCCGGCGGGGGCGGACAGCGCGACGGTGAGGACGACGGTGCCCAGGCCGATGACCAGGCTGGTGCCCAGGTAGGGCAACTGCTCGTCGAGGACGGTGCGGTAGCCGGCCAGGGTGCCGTGGACGGGGAACAGATCGGGCGGTGCCTTGCGCATGTCCTGGTCGCGGGTGAGGGACACGTTCAGCATCCAGTAGACCGGGAAGAGCATGATCGCGGTCAGCAGGACACCGACGGTCGTCTTTCCCCGGGTGCGTCGGCTGTTCATGAATACGCCTGCTTTCGCTGGACCCTCATGTAGACGAGGCCGAACGCCAGGGCGGCCACCACCAGCAGGTTGCCGACGGCCGCGCCCGGGCCGAAGGCGGGCAGCAGGTTGCCGAAGCCGAGCCGGTAGGACCAGGTGGCGAAGGTCGTGGAGGCGTCCGCCGGGCCCCCCTTGGTCATGATCCAGATGATGTCGAAGACCTTGAGCGTGTAGACGAGTCCGAGGAGCAGTGTGATGGCGGAGACGGGACGCAGCAGCGGGAAGGTGATGCTCCAGAAGCGGCGCCAGGCGCCCGCTCCGTCGAGGGCGGCTGCCTCGTACAGGCCGGAGGGGATGGACTGCAGGCCGCTGTAGAGCACGACCAGGTTGAACGGCACGCCGATCCAGATGTTCGCGATGATCACCGAGGTGAGCGACCAGGACGGTGACGTGAGCCAGTTGACGGCGTCCAGGCCGATGGCGTGCAGTGCCGCGTTGACGATGCCGGAGTCGCTGTTGAACATCCACGACCAGGTCGAGGCCGACACGATCAGCGGCAGCAGCCACGGGACGAGGAACAGCGCCCGCAGGGTCGCCGAGAGCCGGAAGTGCTGGTTGAAGAAGACCGCGAGGGCCAGCCCGAGGGCGTACTGGAAGACCAGGCACACGCCGGTGAAGACCACGGTGTGGAACAGGGCCGGGGCGAAGGCCGGGTCGTCGAAGACCTTCCGGTAGTTCTCCAGGCCGGTGAACGGGGCATCGCCCTGGACGAAGGAGCGGACGGTGTAGTCGCGCAGGCTCAGGTCGAGGTTGCGGTAGAGCGGATAGGCGTAGAACAGGGCGAGATAGAGGGTCACCGGGGTGAGGAAGGCCCAGGCGGCCCACTGCGGGGAGGCGGGCCGGCGGCTTCGCGGGGTGCGGTCCGGGGGCGGGGCGGCGGCCCCGTTCCGGACCCGCACAAAGCGGTGGTCCGGCGGCTGGAGGGTCTGTTTCACCGGTCCCCCGTCACTCGACCGAGGCCTGCGCGGACGTCAGCGCGTCCTCGGGCGACTTGGACCCGCTCAGTGCGGACTGCACGGCCTTCCACAACTGCTCGGAGATCTTCGGGTACTTGGTGCCCAGGTCGTCGCTGGTGCGGCCCTTGGCCGCCTTGACCGCGTCGGCCCATGGTTTCAGTGCGGGGTCGGCCGCCACCTGCTTCCTGCGGACCTCCTCGGTGGGGGCGACGTAGGACAGGGTGGTGTCGGTGTCGTACAGGTTCGTCGAGCTGGTCAGGCATGCCGTGAGCTTGCCCGTGGTGGCGTAGCGGGCGGTGTCGCTCTGGACGGGGACGGTGACGAACTCACCGCCCGTCGGGGCCGCGGCGTCTCCTTCGCCGGTGGCCGGGATGGGCAGGACACCGAAGTCGAAGCCGGCCTTCTTTGCGGCCGCGAGCTGCCAGGTGCCGTTCTCGGCGAAGGCGTAGTCCCCGCTCGCGAACTCCTGCCAGCTGGTGGTCTGGGTGTTGTTCAGGACGGAGTTGGGGGCGTAGCCCTTGTCCAGCCAGTTCTTCCACAGGGACAGAGCGGAGACGGCCTGGGGGGAGTCGAGCTCCGTGAGCTTCGCGCCGGAGCCCCAGAACCACGGCAGGAACTGGAAGCTGCCCTCCTCGGTGCCGATCGCGGAGAAGGTGATGCCCTTCTTGCCCGTCTTGCCGACCTTGGCGAGGGCTGCCGTCAGCGACTTCCAGTCCTTGACGGAGGCGATGTCGGCACCGGCCGCCTCGAGGACCTCCTTGTTGTAGTAGAGCGCTAGGGTGTTGGCCCCGATCGGGGTGCCGTAGGTCTTGCCGTCCGACTGGCCGGCTGCGAGGAGGTTGGGGTCCACGGCGGAGGTGTCGAGCTTGTTCTCGTCGGTCGTGGTGAGCACGCCCGCCTCGGCCAGGGTCGACACCACGGGGTTGTCGACGATGAGCACGTCCGGGGAGTTGCCCTGCTGGGCCGCGAGCAGCGTCTTGTTGGCGAGGTCGCTGGTGTCGAAGCCGGTCCGCTCGACCTTCACGCCGGCCTTGTCGCCGCAGGCGTCCAGCAGCTTCACCCACGCCGAGCCCTTGGAGAACTGGGGGTAGGGGTCCCAGATGGTGTAGGTGCCGCTGTCCGCGCCCTTGGTGCCGGTGCTGCCCGAGCCGGAGGAGCAGGCGGTGCCGGCCGCGGCGAGGACGGTCGACACGGCCACTGCGGCGAGGCGCCGTCTGGAGGAGCTGTGCATCGCGGGTTCCTTCGTTCTGGGCACAGGGGTGCCGTGGCGGGGGCGATGTGGGGCAAGCGGGCACACCGGAGGGAGGCGGTGAGGGGTGTGCTCGAAGAAGACGGGGAGAGGAAGGGCGGGGCCGGGGCCGGATCAGGGCTGTGGGGAGCCGGAGGCGGGGCCGGTGCTGGCCCGCAGCGAGATGGGAGGTGTCAGCAGGTGGTGCCTGGCGGGGGCGCCGGGCTGGTCCAGCCGCTCCACCAGCAGTTCGACGGCTCGCCGGCCCAGTTCCTCCGCCGGCACGTCGGCGGCGGTGAGCTGCGGGGTCACCGTCTCCGCCCACCGGCTCGCCACCACTCCGGTGACGGAGAAGTCGCGAGGCACATGGCGGCCGGCCCGGGCCAGCCCTCGGTACAGGCCGCCCAGCGCGGCCTCGTTCAGGGTGACCAGGGCGGTGGTCTCCGGGTCGTCGTGCAGGATCCGCTCCAGGCAGGTCTGGCCGGCGGCGGCGTCGTCCCCGCAGCAGTACGTCCGGACGGTCAGCCCGCGCTCGGCCGCGGCCTTGGTGAAGCCGTCCAGGCCGCGGTGAGCGGATTCGTACCCGGCCCGCAGCAGTTGTTCGGGCCGGTTGACGAAGGCCACCCGGCGGTGGCCCAGGTCGGCGAGGTGGTGGACGCACGCCGCCGCCAGCGCGGTGTGGTCCAGCCCCACCCACCAGAGGTTCTCCGGGTGGGCGGTGCGGCCGATGGCGACGGCCGGGAAGTCCAGGGCTGCCAGGTGATCGGCCCGGTCGTCCTCCAGTCGGATCTCCATCAGGATGGCACCGTCGACCCGCCGCTCCCCCAGCAGCCGCTGGAAGGACCGGTCGCTGTCCACGCCGCTCGGCGACAGCAGCACGTCGTAGTCGTAGGCCGCTGCGGCCTCCACGACACTGCCGATGAAGTCCAGCTGCATCCCGGTGTAGTGGTTCCCGGCCGGCGGGAAGACGAGGCCGATCGTGCTGGTGCGCCCGTTGGCCAGGGCGCGGGCACTGGCGCTGGGCCGGTAGCCCAGCTCGTCGACCACCTGCTGGATCTTCCGGCGGGTCTCCTCCGAGACCGGGCGCTTGCCGCTGAGTGCGTAGGACACGGTGCTGCGGGAGACACCGGCACGTCGGGCGATCTCACCGATGTTCACAGCAACTCCTGGCTCGTCGAACCGGTTCGCATGGCAGGAACGTAGGAACTGCCCCGACTCCTGTCAACACCTCGAACAAGCATCGCTGGTCCGCTCGTCGAACGCCCGAGATCCTCGTGCCGCGGGGATTGTCGGCCCGGGGCGCCGGTGCTAGTTTCGCGAACCGGTTCGACGCATCGCCCCCTCTGGCCGCGGATGGACAGCCCCGCATATCCCCACCCGCGCACTTCCGCACCCACCGCCCGGCTCATACGTCCGCCCCCTGCACACGCCACCGATCGAACCGGTTCGAGGAATCCGTGGGCCACCCGTCGCTCGACGGAGCGACGGCACGACGGCACGACGACTGAGGACGCCATCCATGCCATCCCCTGACAGATTCTCGCGGCGCCGGGCCCCGGCAGCCGTGGTGCTGACCCTCGGGGCGGGCCTGCTGGCCTCGCCTGCCGCCCCCGCGCAGGCCGCCGAGCCCCCGAAGCCCGCCGCCCGCTACTCCTTCGACCAGGACGACCTCGCCTCCGGGAAGATCACGGACAGCTCGGGCAACGGCCTGACGGCGACCCTGGTGAACGGCGCCACCGCCCGGTCGGTCGACGGCACGTCCGGAGGCAGGGCACTGTCCCTTCCCGGTGGTGCGCCCGCCTCCGACGGTGCGTACGTCCGGCTGCCCCGCCAGGTGCTCACCGGCACGACCGACCTCACCGTCGCCGCCCGCGTGAAGTGGAGCGGCGACACCTCGCCCTGGCAGCGGATCTTCGACCTGGGCACGAACACCACCAAGTACCTCTTCAGCACTCCCTCCAACGGCAACGGGCTCTTCCAGACCTCCGTGACGACCGGCGGCGGGGGTGCGGAGAGCCAGGTCCGCGGCTACGCGAGCCTGCCGGCGAACGAGTGGCGGACGGTCACCGTCACCCTCGACACGAGGGCCGGCCGGCTCACCACCTACCTCGACGGCGTGCCGGTCTCCTCTGCGGCGACCACCATCAAGGCCGGGGACCTGCTGGACGCTTCCGCCACCGCCGCCGGGTACATCGGCAAGTCCCTCTACCCCGACCCGCTGCTCCACGGCGCGATCGACGACTTCACCGTGTGGCACGCGGCGCTGACCCCCGAGCAGGTGGCCGGTACGGTCGGTGCCGTGCCGACCCTCCAGGAACTCTCCCGGACGTCCTTCGAGGTCCGTACCTCCACCGGGACCGCCCCGGCCCTGCCCGCCGCCGTCCGCGCCTCCTTCTCCGACGGCTACGACCGCGACACCCCCGTCACCTGGGACGCCGTGCCCTCCGACAAGTACGCCTCACCGGGCACCTTCACGGTCGCCGGCACCGCGGCCGGACGTGCCGTGAAGGCCACCGTCACCGTGGTCCGCGAGGGGGAGCTCACCGTCGACCTCGGCTCGGACACCGGCGCGTTCCACGGCGGCGCCTCCGGCACCCTCTACGGCGTGTACGGGCCGGACGTCCCGACCGGCAACCTCATCGAGGGCATGGGGCTGCGCACGGTCTCCACCAAGGCGCAGGACGGTCCGCAGCACCCCGGTGCGGACGCCCTGGAGGTCGTGAAGCCGCTGGCCGACTCCACCGACGGTGATGTGTACATCTACATGACGGACATCCACCGGGGCTTCCCGTACCAGTGGCCCGGCGACACCCCCGCGGAGAAGCTGAAGCTCTACAAGGAGAAGATCGCCCAGCAGGTCGACCAGGTTCTGAAGCTGCCGAAGCAGTACCAGGACAACATCGTCTTCGTGCCGTTCAACGAGCCCGAGGGCAACATGTTCGGCACCGGTGAGTGGAGCTACGACAAGGTCAGCTGGCTGAGCGAGCCCGACGCCTACTTCGCCGCCTGGGACGACGCGTACAAGCTGATCAAGGGCAGGATGCCCGACGCCCGGATCGCGGGGCCCAACACCAGCGTCCTCTACGACCAGGTGAAGGGATTCCTCGGTCACACCCTGGCCACCGGCACCCTCCCGGACGTCATCACCTGGCACGAGCTCAGCCACCCGGAGGCGGTGCGCCAGAGCGTCGCGAAGTACCGCGCGTGGGAGAAGGACCTGTTCAAGGGCACCGACCGGGAAGGTACCCGACTCCCCGTCAACATCAACGAGTACGCGTTCAACTACCACACCTCGGTGCCGGGCCAGATGATCCAGTGGGTGTCCGCGATCGAGGAGTCCAAGGTCGACGCCGACATCGCGTACTGGAACATCGACGGCAACCTGTCGGACTCCGCGGTGCAGTCGGGCCGCGGCAACGGGCAGTGGTGGCTGCTGAACTCGTACGCCTCGATGAGCGGCCACACCGTGAAGGTCACCGCGCCCTTCCCCGGTGAGAACTACACCATGCAGGGCGTCGCCACCCTCGACGAGAAGAGGAAGCAGTCCCGGCTGATCTTCGGCGGGTCGACCGGCAAGGGCCACATCACCTTCGCGGGCGTCCCGGAGAAGGTCTTCGGCAAGCGGGTGCACGCCTGGGTGCGGGAGGTCGAGTGGAGCGGGCAGGTCGGCGACTCCTCCGGGCCGAAGCTCCTCGCCGAGACGAACCTGACGGTCGGTGACGACGGCACGGTGGCGCTCGACTTCGGCGACGGCGTCCTGCCGAAGCTGAAGGAGTCCTCGGCGTACGAGGTCGTCCTCAGTCCGGCCGGGGAAGCGAGGGGCACGCAGGCACCACCGGTGCGCTGGCAGTCCTCGTACGAGGCGGAGGACGCCGCGCACACCGGCTCCGGCTGGTCGAGGAACGGCCCCGAGGGCTCGCCCCGGGACGTGTCGAAGTTCTACACCTCCGGCGGCTACGACGTCGGCGGTCTGCGCACCGGCTCGGACGTCGCGCTCGACTTCACCGTGGACGTACCCGAGGACGGCACCTACGACCTGAGTGTCTTCGCCAACTCCCTCAACACCTACGACAAGGTGAAGGAGCAGGGCCCCACCAACGTCTTCCTGCGCGTGGACGGCAAGGCGGCCGGCGAGCAGGAACTGCACCTGCCGCTCGGCTACAAGTGGGTCGTGTGGGACCACACCGACACCAAGGTCGAGCTCACCAAGGGCAAGCACACCCTGACGCTCGCCGCGAGGAGCGCCGACGGCGAGCGCGCCACCCAGGGCGACGCCATCGTCGACCGCCTCACCCTCTCCCTCCCCCGCGCCTCGGCGGGCACCCAGGTGTACGAGGGCGAACTGGCGTGGCCGGCCGGCGGGGCACGTCCGGTGTACGACCTTCCCAAGCCGGCGGCCACCGGTTCGGGCGCGGTCCGGCTCGCGAAGGGCCAGAGCGCGACGTTCTGGGTCTACTCGCCGGCCGACCGCGAGGCCACCCTCCAGGTCGACACCCTCGGCGGCAGCGGCGCCCGGCTCTGTGTCAACGGCCATGACGTGCTGCGCCTGGCCAAGGACCGGAGCCGTGCGGCGGTCTCCCTCTCCGGTGGCGTCAACAAGGTGACCGTGACCGGCGGCCCGGCCACGACCCTCGTCGACCGCCTCACGGTCACACCGGCCGAGGGCGCCCTGCCGGCGCGCACCTACGAAGCCGGGGGCGCGACGCTCACCGGTTCGGCCACGCTCACCCCGCTGTCCCTCGCCACCGACGGCACGGCGATCACGGGCATCGGCGGGGCCCCCGGCAACGACAACACCGCGACGTTCACCGTGACGGCCGAGCGGGCCGGCCTGTACGCGCTGCGCATCCGCTACTCCAACCCCGAGCAGTCCGAGGCCACGCACTACAACCCCGACCCGCTCGCCCGCCACGCCGACATCAGCGTCAACGGCGGCACGGCGCGGCGCGTCGGCTTCCCGCACAGCTTCCACCAGAACAACTTCTGGGAGCTGACCGTCCCGGTCCAGCTGAAGAAGGGAGAGAACACGATCGGGTTCCGCTCCGAGGAACTGCCGGACTTCGACGGCACCACCTACGCCTCGGACACGTTCCCCGGCGTCCTGCTCCGCTCGCGCTACGCGCCGCTGATCGACCGGATCACCGTCGCGCCCTACGCGCGCGAGGTGCGATGACCCGCTGACGCCCGGCGCCCGGGACCGTCCCCCTGGACGGTCCCGGGCGCTGTGCCGTCCTCATCTGGTCACCCCTGGATGCGGCCGGTCATCAACGTCTGTGTTGCTGCCCTACGCTGGCGCGATGGGTGTGGGGATCGAAGTACTGATCGTGGACTGGCCGCATGTGGAGGCGGTCGCCCCCGGCGACCGGGAAGAGTTGCTGATCGATGCCGCCTTCGGGGAGGCGTACAGCGACGACCTCTTCGAGCATGGCTGGTCGTGGCCTGCTCAGCCGGGTGATGCCTGGTACGGCAGGTACGCCTTTCGGGACTCGCTCGGCTCGTACAAGCCGCACTTCTGGGCCGGCCACCGCTGGGACCACATGCGCGACTTCGTCGAGCCCACGGTGCGCGACTCCTTGGACCGGTTCAACGACGCGTTGTTCTGGCACGGTCTGGAAGACACCACCGGGGCCGGTTCGGGGCTCCCGGAGCAGCCGTGCACCTGGGACGCGGATCTGCTGCTGTGGTGCCCGCCCGATCACGTACAGCTGATCTCCGGGTGGTGGCACGAGGCGGCACCCCACCTGACGGTTCTGCGTGAGCCGTTCACCCGGCACGCCGCGGATTCCGGCGGCTGGATCACTACCTTCGAATCGTTTGCCGAGCTTCTCACCGACTGGGGAAAGGTGGTCACGGAAGCAGAGCGCCGCGGTTGGGGCATCGTCGGCCTGCGCTGCTGACCGCACGCTCCGTACCGGCCGCGTGGTGGCGGCGCGTGGCGCTGCGGTCCCGGTCGTGTCGAGGCCCCGGTCGCGGCCCAGCCGGGCGGCGCCCCCTCACCTGGTCACCCCCGTCAGGGCGAGGAATTCGCTGCGGGAGCGGGCGTCGGAGCGCAGGAGTCCGAGGAGGGTGGAGGTCAAGGTGTCGGAACCGGTGGCCTGAACACCACGCAGTGTCATGCACGAGTGCTCGGCCTCGATGACCACACCGACGCCCTTGGGCTCCAGGTGGGCCTGCAGCCAGTCGGCGACCTGCTTGGTCAGTCGCTCCTGCACCTGGGGGCGGCAGGCGAAGTGCTCGACGACGCGCGCCAGCTTGGACAGGCCCAGGATGCGGGCGCCGGGCAGGTAGCCGACGTGTGCGGTGCCGACCACCGGCAGGAGGTGGTGCTCGCAGACGGTGCGGACCGGAATGCGCCGGGCCAGGACGAGTTCGTCGTAGCCCTCGTCGTTGGGGAACGTGGTCAGGTCGAAGGGGCGGGGACTGAAGAGTTCGGCGTACGCACGGGCCATCCGGCCGGGTGTGCCGCGCAGGCTCTCCGAGGCCGTGGAGATGCCGAGGGCCTGAAGGAACCGGCCCGCCGCGACCTCGGCGGCGGCCAGGTCGATCCCGTCGGGTTCGTGGACCACTCGCAGGACGGGCCGGTCGAGTGCCGTCGCTTCGCCGTGCGGTGAGAGCGGGAGCATGGTGACCTCCTAGGTTTCACCAACAAGTTTTTCCTTTATTCCGTTCCGGCGTCAAGGTGTGCAGACCACGGGGACCGGATCGCTCTTGCTCCCACGTGCGTGGGAGTTACCGTGGACTCGTGGCTTCCGACCCGCCCCCACAGGCCGATCCGGCCGGCAGCGCCATCGGCCCCGCCGGCGCCATCGACTCCGTCAGCGCCCTGAGCGAGGACTCGCGCCGGCGCATGTTCGCCTTCATCCGGCGGGCCCGGCGCCCCGTCACCCGCGACGAGGCCGCCGCCAGCGTCGGCATCTCCCGCAAGCTGGCCGCCTTCCACCTCGACAAGCTGGTCGACGCAGGTCTGCTGCGCGCCCACTACGCGTCGCCTGAGGGGACCCGCAAGGTCGGCAGGCAGCCCAAGGTGTACGAGCCCACCGACGCCCAGATCACCGTGAACATCCCCGACCGGCGGCACGAACTGCTGGCCGACCTGCTCCTGGACGCCGTGCTCACCGAGCGGGCCGACGAGAACGCCGTGCAGGCCGCGATGCGGGCCGCCCGGCAGCGCGGTCTGGAGATGGGCGAGGCCGCTCGGCGCGAGACCCGTCCGGGCCGGCTGGGCCCCGAGCGCGGGCTGACCACCTGCGAGGGCCTGCTGGAGCAATACGGCTACGAGCCCGTCCGGGAGGCCCCGACGCGGATCCGGCTGCGCAACTGCCCGTTCCATCCGCTGGCGGCGAAGGCACCGGAGCTGGTCTGCGGCATGAACCAGGAGTTCCTCAGCGGCTACCTCCACGGCCTGGGGGTCGGCGGCGTGCGCGCGGTACCGGCACCCGAACCCGGGGAGTGCTGCGTCCGGCTCGGTTCCGACGGCGGCGAGTCCGCGACGCAGTCGTCCCCGGGTCACTGAAAACGGGGAGCGAGCGGGCTGCCGGAGGGCCCTGCGGTTGCCGCGGCGCACACCACGGGTTACCACGTGATTACCGCGTGTCACTCGCGACCGCAGCGAACCCAGGGAGAGATCACATGGCACTCGACATCAAGCCGCTGGTGAAACCCTCCAGGCTCAGACGTCGCGCAGGCCTGGCGGGCGAGTGCCTGGCCGAGTTCCTCGGGACGTTCGTCCTCATCTCCTTCGGCTGCGGCGTGGTGGCGATGACCGTGGCCGCGCTGCCCGGCTCGGGCCGCACCGAGGGGCCCACCATCTTCTTCCTCGGCGCCGGGGACTGGCTCCTGATCACCTGGGGCTGGTGCATGGCCGTGATCCTGGGCATCTACGTGGCCGGAGGCGTCAGCGGGGCGCACATCAACCCGGCCGTCACCCTGGCCTTCGCGGTCCGCCGCAGGTTCCCGTGGGTCAAGGTCCTGCCCTACTGGGCGTCCCAGGTGCTCGGCGCCCTCGCCGGGGCGGCCCTGGTCTACGCCGTCTACCACGACGCCATCAACGCCTTCGACGACGCCTTCAAGGGGCCGAAGACGAACGGGAAGACCCTCGCCTCGTTCTCCATCTTCGCGACGTTCCCGGCGCCGTACTTCGGTGGTGGCGTCTGGGGCCCCCTGATCGACCAGATCGTCGGCACGGCCTTCCTGGTCATGCTGGTCGTGGCGATCATCGACCTGCGCAACACAGCCGTGAAGGCGAACCTCGGCCCGGTGGTGATCGGCTTCGTCGTGGCGGCCATCGGCATGTCCTACGGGGCCAACGCGGGCTACGCGATCAACCCGGCCCGTGACTTCGGCCCGCGCCTGTTCACCTGGATGGCGGGATGGGACGGACTGGCCTTTCCCGGCAGCCTGGCCGGGGCGTTCAGCGACTACTGGTGGATCCCGATCGTCGGGCCGCTCATCGGCGGTGTGATCGGCGTGCTGGTGTACGACCTCTTCATCGGCGACGTGCTGCACGCACGCGCGCAGGCGGGCGAGGAGCCGGAGCCCGGAAGGACGCGTCCCACCACGTCCGCCGAGGAGTGAGCGGCATCGGCCGCGGCCGGGCCGCCGGCCGATGCTAGATTCTTCTTCGCGTCCGCCCATTAGGGGTGCGGATCGCCGGCCGGGCAGGTCAACCGGCCCAGGGCAGGCCCGTATCGGATGGTGGCACGATCCATGACTGACCCGGAGGAGCTCCCCGGCGCGGCCGACGCTCCGGTTCCGCGGATCCTCGGCAACACCGGGGCGCTCGCCGCTGCCGACCCGGAAGCGACCGGAGCCCTGTGGCGCCTGGCCGAGCCGGGTCGGCAACTGGACGCCAACCTCATCCGCGTCCCGCCCCGGGGATCCATCGACACGCACGCCGAACCCGACCTCGACGTCCTGCTGCTCGTCGTCTCCGGAGACGGCACGCTCGGCTCCGCGGCCGGGCCGCACCCGGTGGAGCCCGGCAGCCTCGTCTGGCTGCCGCACGGCAGTGTCCGCGGCGTGACCGCGGGCGCGGACGGACTGGCGTACGTGACGGTGCACCGCCGCCGCCCCGGTATGCAGATCCAGGGCGGGCCCCGGGCGTGACAGCCGTACCCGGCGCGTGAGGCGCGGCCGGGCCGGCGGCATGTCATGCGTCGTGCAGGGTTGGGGCAGGACTCCCGCGGAACACGCATCCTTCGCAGAGGAAACAGATCCAAGGGAGGAACCGTGAGCCGGATTCTGGTGACCGGGTCCGCGGACGGGCTGGGAAGGGCCACGGCCGAGGCGTTGCTGGCCGCCGGGCACGACGTGGTGGTGCACGCCCGGAGTGCCGAACGGGCCAAGGTGCTGGACGACTTGGCCGAGCGCGGCGCGGACGTCGTGGTGGGGGACTTCGCCGAGCGTGACGCCGTGCGGCGGATCGCCGACGAGCTGGACGCCTCGCGGCCGCTCGACGCCGTCGTCCACAACGCCGGTGTGTAAAGCGGCCCCGCGGTCATGCCGGTCAACATCGTCGCGCCCTATCTGCTGACGGCCCTGCTGCGCGGGCCGCGCCGGCTGGTGTACCTGAGCAGCGGCTCGCATCTCGGCGGACGCCCGTCGGCGCTGGAGGGGACCGACTGGAGGGGCACGAGCGCGGGGTCGTACGCCGACAGCAAGCTGTTCGTGACGGCGCTGGCGGCCGCGGTGGCCCGGCTGCGCCCCGGGGTGGCGAGCAACGCCGTCGATCCCGGCTGGGTTCCGACGAGGATGGGCGGGCCCGACGCGCCGGACGACCTCGAGCTCGGCCACCGGACGCAGGAGTGGCTGGCCTCGAGCGACGACCCGGAGGCCCAGTCCACCGGCGGGTACTGGTACCACGGCAAGCGGACGCAGCCGCACCGCGCCGTCCACGACGAGGCGTTCCAGGAGCGTCTGGTGCGGGCCCTGGCGGAGGAGACCGGCACGGCGCTGTGAGCGGCAGCCCCTCATCCACCGCGCCCGCCCCGCCGGGTACGGGTCAGCGCAGGCGAGACATCAGGCTGTACGAGCCGGACGGCAGCCGGTAGGAAGCCACCCCGTCCGCGTGTCCGGTGAAGCGGACTCCGTCCACCCGGGCGAGCGGGGTCCGGCCCCCGCGGACGGAGACGACTCGGCCGAGAGGACGCGGCCGCTGTTCCAGACGTCCGCGCGGGCCGGCGTCAGCCTGCCGGGGGACTCCGCCACGAGGATCTCGTAGGAGTCCTGGCCGCGTCCGCGTCCGCCGGATCGCATGCGCCAGCCGAGGCGGGGGTGTGGGGCGTCCACGCCGAGCGGGTCGGTGCGGTGTTCGACGGTCAGCGCGTACACGGCTGCGTCCTCCTCGGGGCGGGGCGGTGCTGCCTGCGCGGTCGCACCCGCGCCCATGACCTGGGCGAGCGCCGGGGCGGCGCCGGTGCCCGCCGCGAGTACGGTGCGGCGGCGCGGCCCCCGCTGCGGGGCTCCGCGGTCTCGCGCGTCGCCGCTCGGGGCGCGCACATCGTCGCTCACCGTGTCGTCCTTTCCCTGGCCGGCACCGCGTCCGTGCACCGTCCCCGGAAGCACGACTGAAACGTTGCACAAGCGGCTCGGGAGTACGTGGGCAACGTTGCCCGGCGGTGGTGCCAGACCGTAGGAGCCGCTTCCGCGGCGTCAAGGCACACCGGAGCCCGATCTGACGGGCTGTCGCGCGGCATCCCACATGGGAATGGCCGGACGGGGCACCCGTGTGCCCGTCCGACCAGCGACGAGAGCCGGTCCCGAAGGACCCGGCACCGTACGCTCGGTGCCGGTTGTGCGAGCCGAACGGGGAATCGAGTGATGAGCGCCGAAGACGCCGGCAAGCTGCTTGACGGGCTGACCGTGGACACCAGCCGGCAGGAGCAGCCGATCGTGCTGGACGGTGACGGGCGCCCCATCCGGACCTGGCGGGAGAACTATCCGTACGACCGCAAGGTGGGCCGCAAGGAGTACGAGCGGACCAAGCGCATCCTGCAGATAGAGCTGCTCAAGCTCCAGCGCTGGGTCAAGGACACCGGCGCACGCCTGGTCGTCGTGTGCGAGGGGCGGGACGCGGCGGGCAAGGGCGGCACCATCCAGCGCTTCACCGAACGGCTCAACCCACGCGGCGCACGCGTGGTCGCCCTGGACAAGCCCACCGAACGCGAGGCGGGTCAGTGGTACTTCCAGCGGTACATCGCGCACCTGCCGACGGCCGGGGAGATCGTCTTCTTCGACCGCTCCTGGTACAACCGGGCCGGCGTGGAACGGGTGATGGGCTACTGCTCCAAGGACGAGTACGAGCTGTTCCTCGACCAGTGCCCGGCCTTCGAGCGGATGCTGGTGGACGAGGGGATCCTGCTGGTGAAGTTCTGGTTCTCGGTGTCGCGCTCCGAGCAGCGCACGCGCTTCGCGATCCGGCAGGTCGACCCGGTGCGCCAGTGGAAGCTCTCCCCCACCGACCTGGCCTCGCTGGACCTCTGGGACGACTACACGGAGGCGAAGGTGGACATGTTTCGCGCCACGGACACCGCGCATGCGCCCTGGACCGTCGTCAAGAGCAACGACAAGCGGCGCGCACGGCTGGAGACCATGCGCAGCCTGCTGTCGCGCGTCGACTACGCGAGCAAGGACCGCGAGGCGGTGGGCACACCCGACCCCCTCATCGTGGGAGCCGCCGACACCCTGCTGGAGCCGGGTGAGGAGGACACCACGCTGTCGCCCACTCCCTTGTTCCCCGGCGCCGAGGGACCCGGCAAGCACCCGGGGCCGGGCTGACGCCGCTGGGACCCGGGCCCCTCCCAAGAAAGGTGAGGGGCCCGGGTCCCAGGAGGGGTGAGCGGCCCGGGCCGGGTCACTGCCGCGCCGAGGCGCGAGTTTGTGTGCGGTGGTCGTAGTACGCCCAGAGGGTCACGGCCACCACGGCCGTGAATCCGCCCGTCAGAACCCGCACCGCGCCACTGGTGAGGTAGGCGGCGCACCCCGTGAGCCCCGCTCCGCACAACATGATCACGCGACTGACGAGGCGGTTCCCGGGCGGCTGGGGGTCCTCCCGGTCCTTGAGGTCGTGCAGGGCGTCCTGGGCCGGATGGGCGGAACCGCGCCGTGCGCGGGCGCGATAGGTCAGTCCGTAGCTGATCAGTGCGTACAGCGCGAGAGCGCCCAGGACCCAGAGCCAGACATAAGGGTCGTCATCACTCGATCCTCGTGCCAGGTACACGACACTTCTCCTTCGGAAGCGGAACGCGACGGTGAGCGGCGCTCACCTGCCGCCGCCGCCCTGCCGGTCACCGGTGGCCTCGGGGTCGGCCGGACGGAAGCACGCGGTCACGGTCTTGCCGTGCCGCTGGCACCTCATACCCCACTCGTCGGCAAGCTTGCGCACGATCGCGACTCCGCGGCCGGAGACCTCACCCGGCTCCGGGTCGCGCTGGCGCGGCAGCGTCGGGTCCTCGTCGTGGACGCTCACGTGGAGGCAATCGCCGTCCCACGTCAGGACCAGGTGCGCGTCGCTGCGTGCGTGGATGTGCGCGTTGGTGATCAGCTCGGACACCGCCAGCACGACGGCGTCCACCGTGTCCGGCTCGGCAGCGGCCCAGGGCAGGGAGTCGAGACGCCCGCGCGTCCACTCCCTTCCCGCGCGCACTCCTTCGGACATTCGGAACGAGTGCGCCCACCCCATCGCCTTTACCGCCACTGCCCCCGGTCCCCTCTTCTCGGTCCACACCGGCTCGTGCGAGAACCGTGTACCCGGTCCGGGACCCGGCAGGCATGAGGACGCGTCACCCCGGCATCGGCTCCGTCTCCTTCGCCGCCGAAAACGCGCTCGCAGCCCGCCAGTACACGGAAGGAACGAGTTCGCAGTGCGTGTGTTCCGCAGTGCGTGGGGCACGGAGCCGCCTGTTCGTGTGAGCGGGCGGCCGCGCTCATCGGGGGTACGAGCTCGCCCCCCTCGTCTGGAGAAGGGCCGCATCGGCGGCGTCTCCGAGGACGTCCTCGACGCGGTCGCCCGCACTCTGCAGCTGACCGAGGACGAACGCACCTACCTGTTCGACCTGGCCAGGACCGCCCAGCGCGGTCCGTCGCCCCGATGCCGCCGCAAGCCCGTCGAGGTCCCCCCTACTCCCCGGCCCTCTACACAGCCGAGCCCGGCACCGTGTACGAGGACCGGCTGAAGCTCCTCGCCAGTTGGGCGGCGACCGGGCCGGAGGAGCCGCGGCCCGCCGGTGAGGTGGATCGCTGAGCGGCGCTCGCGTCTCGCGGGGCGAGCAGGACCCGCCCCGATGCGGATGGTGGGCGGGCCCTGCTCGTGCGCACCATTGTCGGGACCGTGGGGGCGGGCGGGCCACGCGTGAGATCGCCCGATGTGCGCGCGGCGCGCACACCCGGCGCGCGCGGCGCACATCCCGTGCACCCGGCGTCACCCGCGGCCCGGGGCGCCGCCCGGTGCCGCTGGTGCCGCTGGTGCCGCTGGTGCCGCTGATGCCGCTGATGCCGCTGATGCCGCTGGTGCCGCTGGTGCCGCTGGTGCCGCTGGTGCCGCAAGACGCTCCCTGACACCGCTCACGCTCCCCCACACCGCTCACGCCGCCCCGTGCCGCATCGCGCCGCCCGGTCGTCACACGCCGCCGCGTTCGCGTCACATGGTGCGGCCCGGCGTGGGTAGGCGGTGCGCATGACCGACGGTGAGACGGACAGAGGGCGGGGCGTGCGGGCGACCGGGCGCATCGGCCACGGGCAGGCGGCAGCAGACGCAGGGCCCGGTGTGCCCGGGCGGGCGCCGTGGCGTGTCCCGGCCCGGCCGGGAGGTGAACGGTGGTAGACACGTACGCCACCGGCACCCGGAGCCCCCTGCGACCCCGGGTAGCACCCGTCGGCCTGCGGCGACAATACTGGCAGGCGCACCCACCCCCGTTCACAGATGGACCCATGCTGACCTCCCTCACCGTCCGCCCCATGACTCCCGACACGGTGTGGCTGGCGCGCGGCCGCCACACCCCGGGCCCCGCGGAAGACGTTCTCCGGCGCACGCTGCAGCAGCGCAAGGACAGCCAGGCGATCGACGACTTTCTGGAGTTGCCCGACGACGGGACCCCCTCGGCGGAGCGCGTCTTCGAGGCCCGCTGGCGGGCCGGTGACGACGTGACCGTACGGGCCCGGCTGAGCGTGCGGCCCGCCGCGGACGACGGGCACGGGCAGGAGTGGACCCTGGTCGCGGAGGCCGAGCAGCCGTGGAGCGACGCCTGGCCCTCCCCCGCGGGCCTGTTCTGGCCGGAGGAGCCGGACACCGCCTGGTGCCAGGACGCCGCCACGCGGCTGGCCCTGGGGGAGATCAACGCGCTGCCCCAGGACGACAAGGAGATCCGCCGCCTGCTCAAGAGCGCCGTGCGCGGCGGATGGCACATCCACGTGGTCGTCCACGAGGCGATGACCACCGACGACCGAGGGCGTGCGCCGGTGGCGCGGTGGCTGCCGCCGGGCCTGCGCCACCGGGTGGTGGAGCACCATGCCGCGCCGCAGCAACTGCGTGGCCTGAACTGGGCCCTGCGGGACTCCGGCGTCCAGGTGCCGCGCGGTGGCGCGGTGGTACTGCCGGGCGTCCCGGCGCCGGAGGGCTACGAGGCCCAGGACTTCTCGGTCCGCGCGGTCTTCCTCGACGGCTCCGAGCCGGCCGACCTCGTCGACGCGGTGACCCGGTTCGCCGCGCTGCCCAGGCCCCTTCCCGACGGCGCGGCCGACGCGCTCACCGCTGTGCGGGAGGACTGGCACCTGCTGACGCTCCAGGAGGAGCTGGACCGCCAGCGCGGCCTGGTGGCCATGTACGCGGAGGCGCTGGAGGCCATGACGAAGTCCCGTGACCTGTACCGGGCGGCGGCCGAGAGCGCCCACGAGGCCCTGGCCGCCTACCAGGAGTCCGCGGCGAGCGCTCCCGCCGCCCCCCGGCCGTCCGGTCCGCCCGCGGTGTCCCCGCTCCAGCAGCTGACACGGACGTTCGAACGCTTCAAGGTCAAGCGCCCGGCGACTGCGGCTGGTGACGAGCGCGGCCACCAGGACGGCGACGCAAGGAGCACCGCCGCTCAGCACGCGACGTCGGAGGGGTGACACCCGCCTCGCACGGCGCACGTGTCAGTCGTCGCCTCCTGGATACGCGGTCCGTACGGCATCACGGCCCGCCCCGGAAGGTCCTCCACGCCATGGGCAACCACCCGCACCACTCGCGGACCACGCTCCGCGTCAACGGCAAACCCCACACGCTGACCGTCGACCACCGGCGGGTCCTGCTGGACCTCCTGCGCGAGGATCTCGGGCTCACGGGCGCCAAGAAGGGCTGTGACCACGGCCAGTGCGGCGCCTGCACGGTCCTGGTCGACGGGCGGCGGGTCAACAGCTGTCTGCTGCTCGCGGTCGCGCTGGAGGGCTGCGAGGTGACCACGGTCGAAGGCCTCTCCGGCGACGGGGAGGAACCGCATCCGCTCCAGGCCGCCTTCCTGGAACGCGACGCCTTCCAGTGCGGCTACTGCACCCCGGGCCAGATCTGCTCCGCGGCCGGTGTCCTCGCCGAGGCGGCGGCCGGTCACCCGTCGCACGTCACCGACCCGGCGGCGCCGTCGGGCGAACCGGTGGAGCTGGGCCGTGCGGAGATCCGGGAGCGGCTGAGCGGCAATCTGTGCCGGTGCGGTGCGTATCCGCGGATCGCCGAGGCCGTCGAGGACGTGATCCCGTGAAGGAGTTCGCCTACGTCCGCGCCGGCAGCGTCGAGGAGGCGACCTCCGCGTACGCCTCGCACGCAGGCTCCCGATATCTCGGCGGCGGCACCAATCTGGTCGACCTGATGAAGCTCGGCGTCGAGACGCCCACCATGCTCATCGACGTCACCCGACTGCCCCTGCACACGATCGACGAACTGTCCGACGGTGCCGTGCGCGTCGGGGCGATGGTCCGCAACAGCGACCTCGCCGCCCACCCCCTGGTTCGCGACCGGTACCCGGCGCTGTCACAGGCGCTGCTCGCGGGGGCCTCCGGGCAGCTGCGCAACGCGGCGACGACCGGTGGGAACCTGCTCCAGCGCACCCGCTGCCCGTACTTCCAGGACGTGTCGAAACCGTGCAACAAGCGGGATCCGGGCAGCGGGTGCGGTGCGCGGGACGGTGTCCACCGTGACCACGCGGTGCTCGGGCACTCCGCGCACTGCATCGCCACTCATCCGTCGGACATGGCGGTGGCGCTCGCCGCTCTGGACGCGCGGATCGAGCTGGACGGACCCGAGGGTGCCCGCCGTGTTCCGGCGGCCGGCTTCCACCGGCTGCCCGGCGACCGGCCCGAGCAGGACACCGAGATCCGCCCGGGCGAGCTGATCACCGGTGTGGTGCTGCCGGCGGGCACGGCCGGGGTGCCCTCGGCGTACCGCAAGGCCCGTGACCGGGCCTCCTACGCCTTCGCGCTCGCGTCGGTCGCGGTCGTGCTGCGTCTGGAGGACGGTGTGATCGGCCATGCCGGCATCGCGTTCGGGGCGCTGGCGCACCGGCCCTGGCGGGCCCGGCGCGCAGAGGAGGCGCTGCTGGGTGCGGCCCCGACCCGTGCGGCGTTCGAACAGGCCGCCGAGCGGGAGCTGTCCGCCGCGCAGCCGCTGCGGGACAACGCCTACAAGGTACCGCTCGCCCGCAATCTCGCCGTGGACGTGCTGGCGCGGCTCACCGGCACCGCGCTCACCGGGAGGGCCTCATGACCGGCAGTGTGGGCGCCCCGGCGGAGCGCCGGGAGGGACGTGAGAAGGTCGGGGGCACCGCCCGCTACGCCGCCGAGTTCCACGACCCCGGCCGGGCGCAGGCCTGGCCCGTACCGGCGAGTGTGGCCCGGGGCCGGGTGACCGGTGTCGACACGGCGGACGCCCTGGCGGTGCCCGGTGTCCTCACCGTCCTCAGCCACGAGAACGCGCCGCGTCTCGCGGAGCCGGACGATCCCACGCTCGCCGTGCTGCAGAACGCCCTGGTCCCGCACCGCGGCTGGTTCGTGGCCCTGGTCGTGGCCGAGAGCCTGGAGGCTGCCCGGGCCGGTGCGGCCGCCGTCCGCGTCACCTACGACACCGAAGAGCACGACGTGGCCCTCACCGCCGGGCACCCCGGCGTGTACGTGCCCGAGGAGGCCAACGGCGGTCACCCGGCCGTGCGTGAACAGGGCGACCCCGACGAGGCGTTCGGGTCCTCGGCCGTCCGGGTGGACGTCGCCTACCGGGTGCCGCCGCTGCACAACCATCCGATGGAGCCGCACACCAGCACCGCCCGGTGGGACGACGGCCGGCTGACCGTGCATGGCTCCAGCCAGGGCACCGATGCCGTACGGGCCACGCTCGCCGCGCTGTTCGGCCTGCCGCAGGAGCAGATCGTCGTCACCGCCGAGCACGTCGGCGGCGGCTTCGGGTCCAAGGGCACGCCCCGGCCCGACGTGGTGCTCGCCGCCATGGCGGCACGTCACACCGGGCGCCCGGTGACGGTGGCCCTGCCCCGCCGCCATCTGCCCGCCGTCGTCGGACACCGCGCGCCGACCCTGCACAGGCTGCGGCTCGGGGCCGGCGCGGACGGCCGTCTGGTGTCGCTCGTGCACGAGGCCACCACGCACACCTCGCGCATCAAGGAGTTCGTGGAGCAGGCGGCGGTGCCCGCGCGGGTGATGTACGCCGCGCCGCACAGCCGTACGGTGCACAGGGTGGCGGCGCTGGACGTCCCGTCGCCGTCCTGGATGCGGGCCCCGGGTGAGGCTCCCGGCATGTACGCGCTGGAGTCCGCCATGGACGAGCTCGCCACCGAACTCGGCATGGATCCGATCGAGTTGCGCGTCCGCAACGAGCCCGACGTCGAGCCCGACAGCGGCAAGCCGTTCAGCAGCAGGCACCTGGTCGAGTGTCTGCGCGAAGGCGCCCGGCGCTTCGGCTGGGCCGGGCGGGACCCCCGCCCGGGCACCCGCCGGGACGGGCCCCTGCTGCTGGGGACGGGCGTGGCGGCGGCGACCTACCCCGTCATGGTGGCCCCGTCCACGGCGACGGCCCGCGCACGGCCCGACGGAACGTTCCTGGTGCGGATCAACGCGACCGACATCGGCACCGGCGCCCGGACCGTACTCGCGCAGATCGGCGCCGACGCCCTCGGGGTGCCCCTGGAGCGGGTCCGGATCGAGGTGGGCAGCACCGAACTGCCGTCGGCGCCGCTGGCCGGCGGCTCGTCCGGCACCGCCTCCTGGGGCTGGGCCGTGCACGACGCGTGTGACCGGCTGGCCCGGCGGCTCGCGGAGCACCCGGGGCCGCTGCCGGAGGAGGGCCTCGGCACCCGGGCCGACACGAAGGGCATCGCGGACGCCGGGAGCGACTTCGCCCGGCACGCCTTCGGGGCGCACTTCGCCGAGGTCGCCGTGGACACGGTCACCGGCGAGGTGCGGGTCGGCCGGCTGCTCGGGGTGTACGAGGCGGGCCGCATCCTCAACGCCCGTACGGCGCGCTCCCAGTTCGTCGGCGGCATGACGATGGGCCTGGGCATGGCGCTGACCGAGGGCAGCACCATGGACGCCGCGTTCGGTGACTTCACCGAGTCCGACCTGGCGTCGTACCACGTGCCCGTGCACGCCGACGTCGCCGGGATCGAGGCGCATTGGCTCGACGAGGAGGACTCCCGGCTCAACCCCATGGGCAGCAAGGGAATCGGGGAGATCGGCATCGTGGGAACGGCCGCGGCCATCGGCAACGCGATGCACCACGCCACGGGCGTCCGCCTGCGTGAACTCCCGCTCACGCCCGACCGGGTGCTGACCGGGTTGCTGGAGCGCCGGGCGCAGCGGGCGGTGTGAGACGACGGGTCTCCCGGACGCCGACACCGATCGGCCACGGCGGTGTGCACCAGGTCGCTGACGGCGTCGCCGTAGAGCACCCCGGAGACCGGGCCGGTCCCGGTCGTCGGGTAGGCCTCGTCCACGGGCCTCGCGGCGGGCTCGGTGCCCTCGCTCCTGTCCTCCGGCGCGGACCGGGCGGGCTCCAGTGCGGAATCGTCCCGTCCGGCACGGGAGCCGCGGGCCGCGCCTCCGCCGGATCAAGCCAGTCGCCGGCAGGAGGAGTTGGCGGAGCGGCGGTCCGGTCCGGTCCGGTGGGTGCGACGGGCCGGTCGGCGATCCGGTTCGTCCGACAGGTCCGGCCCGTCAGGTCGGTCGGGTCGGTCGGGTCCGATTCGAGGGCCGGCGGCCGCGTTCCCGCCGCGGCTGCCGGGTGGGAGCCGAGAGTGACGGGCTCGGCGCCGCCCGGTCGGCCCGGAGGGGACCGGCGACGGGCTCGGAGCGGCCCGCCCGGTACTCGCGTCGTACGGCCGGGTGGGCTGCGCGCTCGTCTGCTCCACCTGGTGCGTGCCGGTGGCGGCGGTCGTCTCGGTGGACGGCGGGGCGGACCCGTACGACTCTTCGGGTAGGGCGGCTTCGTTCGAGCAAGGTGATGAGGAGCAAGTCGTCATGCTCGCCTCCGTGGAAGCCCGCGGCCGCCCCTGCGCCCCCTCCCTGTGACGAGCTACGTTCCTCTGACCGAGGAGGCCGCCCAGGCGCCCATGTCCCTCCGTGCCACCCGGATGAGCCACCGGGATGGCCCGCGCGCACGGGAAAATGCGCCGACTCGCCGACATGTCGGGCTCCGGCCGCAATACAGCCGCCGGAAAAGGGAATCCAGCTAGGGACACCCCGTGTCGCGGCATGCCATGAGGAGGGCAACCCGTGGATACGACCACACAGGTGATCGTCCTGGCCGCGGTCCTCGCGGCCGTCGTCCTCGTCTTCGCCCTGACCGTCCTCGTACGGCTGGTCCGGACCCGGCGCGATCTGCGCCGCGCGGGACTGCCCACGGGCCCGCGCTGGGTCTTCTGGGGCGCGGTTCTCTACCTGGTCCTGCCCACCGATCTGGTGCCGGACCCGGTGTACCTGGACGACATCGGAGTCCTGCTGCTCGCTCTGCGCACCGTCCGCGGCTCCCTCGGCGAACGGGAGCGCAGTACGGCACACCGGCCGGACCAGCAACTGGCCGATGACTACGGAAAGTAAGGAAACCAACCACCCGTTCGATTCGTATAAGTCTCTGGAAGCCGAAACAGATCGGCGGACCGGGCGTATTCACCCCTGGACCGACACCTGATCGGCGCAGTACCGACGAGGGAGAGACGATGCAACCGTTCGCGCTCAACTACGCGCGCCCAGCCGTGGAGTTGGAAGCCGCCATTCCGTACGTGTACGACGCCGGACTGCAGTTGAACGTGCTCCGCGACGGCCGCGTCGCGGCCTGTGACTTCGCCCTGTTGAGGGAGTTCGGCACCACGACGTCCACTGCCGGCTCCAAGACGCACTTCGACGACTGACCGCGGGCCGCCGACTATGACCGTACTGATCCTCACCTGCGAGGAGGACGTGACCGCGGACATGGTGGTCGTGCACCTGAACGCAACGGGCGTGCCGGTGGTCCGGGTCGATCCCGCGGACCTGACCGGTGGTGTCGCGCTGTCGGGGGAATACGTGCACGGCCGGTTCCGTGGCCATCTGTCCGCCGGGGGGCGGCTGGTGAGCATCGGGGGGCTCCGGTCCGTGTGGGTGCGCCGGCCCGGCGCCCCGGCCGCGCGAGCGGCCCAGCCGTCCGACTGGCTGACCGAGGAGGCCGCCCAGGCGCTCTACGGCATGCTGAGGGGCTCGGACGCGCGCTGGATGAACCACCCCGACGCGGCGCGCCGGGCCCGCCACAAGCCGTGGCAGCTGCGTCTCGCCCAGAGATGTGGCCTGCCCGTGCCCGCGACGCTGATCACGACGTTTCCGCGCGCCGCCCGCGAGTTCGCCGAGCGCTACCCGGAACTGGTGGTCAAACCGGTGTCGGGCGCGCATCCGCAGGACCCGCCGCGGGCCGTGCCGACCAGCCGGGTCGCGCCGGACACGGATTTCGCCGCCGTGGCGTTCGGGCCGACGCTGCTCCAGCGGCGGATCACCAAGAGTGCCGACATCCGGCTCACCGTCGTGGGCGAGCGGATGCTGGCCGCCCGCAAGGCGACCGCGGCGGACGCGGACCCGGACGACGTCGACGTGCGGTTCGCCGCGCCCGGCTCGCCGTGGCTCCCCGTCGATGTGCCGTCCTGCATCGCGCCGGGTGTCCTGGCCTATCTGCGCGAGGCCGAACTGACCTACGGGGCTTTCGACTTCGCGGAGGACTCCGACGGGACGTGGTGGTTCCTGGAGTGCAACCAGTCGGGGCAGTTCGGGTTCGTCGAGGTGGAGACGGGTCAGCCGATCGCCCGCACCATCGCCGAGTGGCTGGCCCGGCCCGTCCCGGTCCAGCCCTCACCCGTCAACGACGCACGCATGAGAGCCCATTGAATCGCCCGGGGCCCGGCGCGGGCCGGTCCTCGGGTCGTGGCCCGTTTCACTGCGGGCGCGGGCCCGGGAGCATGCCCGCGCGCTGCCAGCCCGCGCCCGGGGAGTGCGGTCGGTCGTAGCCGAGGGACTGTGAGGGCCGCATGACCAGCTCCAGTTCCCTGCTCACACGTTCGGCCTCGCGGCGCACCTGTGCCGGTACGTCACCGCGCTCCGCGATGAGTCTGTCGTAGATGGGGGAATCCTGGAACACCCGTCAACGCGCCCTTCTGCTCGTCGGCCCCATGCGGGGGCGAGACTGCGAGTGTAGGCGGCAGGGTGTCCCGGAGTGTGAATTCCTTGGGATGACTTGACGCAGACCGGACATCCATGACAGGCGGACGCCTGCTTTCCTCAGGCTCCCGTCGTGGAACCGGGCCGGACGACCATGAGGACGGTGACCGTTGCCCACAGCAGGTTGAAGATGCCGGTGAACATGGCGAGTTGCACGGTGGCCCGGCGGTCTGGCGCCCGCTCGCCCCTGAGTAGGTCCAGGATCTCCTCCTGCCGGGGCAGGACGAACGCGGCCAGGACGCCCGCGGCCGCGGCGGTCAGGGCGATGGAGGTGACGAGCCATCCGCTGCCGAGGACGCCCATCGCGGCCGCGGTGGCGAAGCCCAGCAGGGGGACGGCCAGTCCGACGCCGGCGTAGACGCGGCAGATGCGGTGCAGCAGTGCGGGCGGGCCGGCGTTCGTGGGGCCCGCGCGGCGTACGGCGGGCGGGAACATGCTGGCCGCGACGGTCACGGGACCGACGGCGACGATGGCTGCCAGGACATGGAGGGACAGCAGGATCTTGGTCACGGGGCTCTTTCCGTATACGCGGTCGACGGCGCCCACGCTAGGACGCCGTCCGATGGGCACACAGGGGCGGGAACGACAGCTTCCGACGGATTCTCGCCACCTGGCCCGACCTGCGCCTCAGCGCCGCAGCCGGCACCGCCCCCACGTCACAGGTCCGGCGGGAAGGCACCTAGGGTGGCGGCCATGCACTCCGTGGCGATCCTGGTTCTCGATCATGTGGTGCCGTTCGACATGGCGGCACCACAGCAGACGTTCGCCTGGACCCACCTGCCGGACGGGCGGCCCGCCTACCGGGTCCGGCTGTGCGCCGAGACACCCGAGGTGCGCGCGGACGGCGGCTTCACCCTGCGGATCGACCGGGGGCTGGAGGCGCTGGCGGAGGCGGACACCATCATCGTGCCGGGCTGCTCCCCCGACGCCGCGCCGCCCTCCGCCGGGGTGCTGGCAGCCCTGCGCGAGGCGGCCCGGACGGGTACCCGGATCGCGTCGGTGTGCGTCGGTGCCTTCGTACTGGCGGAGGCGGGACTGCTGGACGGGCTGCGCGCCACCACGCACTGGGGGGCCGCCGGCGAACTGGCCCGGCGCTTCCCGCGGGTCGAGGTGGAGCCGGAGGTCCTGTACGTGGACAACGGCCAGATCCTCACCTCGGCCGGGGCGGCCGCGGCGCTGGATCTGTGTCTGCACATGATCCGGCGGGACCTGGGGTCGGCCGTCGCCGCGGACATCGCCCGGATGTCGGTCATGCCGCTGGAACGCGAGGGCGGCCAGGCCCAGTTCATCGTGCACCGGCATCCGCCCGTGCCCCGGGGGTCGGCGCTGGAACCGGTCCTGGAGTGGATCGAGGACAACCTCGCGCGTGAGGTGACGCTGGGCGCCCTGGCGGAGCGGGCGGGAATGAGCGAGCGGACCTTCAGCCGCCGCTTCCGCGAGCAGACCGGCACCACACCGTTGCAGTGGCTGCTGCGGGCGCGGGTGCGGCGCGCCCAGTACCTGCTGGAGAACTCCGACCACTCCGTCGAACGGATCGCGCGCCAGGCGGGATTCGGCTCACCGACCGCGTTCCGGGAGCGGTTCCGCAAGGTGGCCGGCACCACGCCGTACGCCTACCGCGCGGCGTTCCACGGGCGGACGAACGCCTCGGCGGCCCCTTCCTAGGGGCCGCCGAGGCGCGCCGCCCGGTCCGTGCCGGGCCTCCGTCAACCGTCAGCCGACCAGCGTCAGTCCGTTCTCCCCGTCCGCGTCCGCCGCGTCCGTCCGCCCCTCGGTGAGCAGCAGGACATCCGCCTTGGCAATGGCGTCACTGATGTCGGACGTCCCCATCATCACGCACAGCGTGTAACTGACGTCCTCCAGTTCGCGTGCCGCCGTCGGCACGTGCCTCTCCGACTGAGCGATCCTCAGCGACGCGTACCGCGTCAGCAACTCCCTGACGATCTTCCGGTCCGGTACAAGCACGTAGCGCCCCTCTCTGTGTTTTCGCTGCGTATGCCCGAACCACCCGGAAACATTCACACGATTTTCTCACCTGGGGCGGATTTGACTAGAACTGATCGGATGCGATCGGTTGAGGTTGGAGGGCAGGTAGCGGGGCAGGTCCGCCTCGCCCTCCAGGTCGTCGAGGGCGCCGAGACCGGCGATGCCGAGCAGGGTCGTCGTCTCGGGGTTGAGCAGCACCGGCGCGGACAGGGTGCGGGGCAAGACCGCGCTGTCCGGTCCGGCCTGCACGACGTCGTGACCGAGGCCGGTGCCGGGCAGGTTGGTGTCGCCGGGGATGCTGCCGCCGAGGTCGGCCAGTGAGGTGGAGACGGTGGTGTCGAGGGCGAAGTAGCCGGCGCACTGGTTGTACCCGGCGTCCGCGGTGGTGGCGCTGTCGCCGTCGAAGTCGGCGGTGGCGAAGTACCCGGTGATCACGCCGCCCAGCGAGTGCCCGCCGCACAGCACCTTGCGCTTGCGCAGCGTCTGGGAGGGCAACTCGGCGGCGAGCAGGTCGTACTGGTCGCGCACGGTCTGCTCGATGCCGAGCTTCGCCATCCAGCCCAGCTGGGCGTTGCCCGCGAAGCCGGCGAAGTTGCGGCCGCCGACGCGCTTGCCGCGGTAGTAGTAGTCGACGGCGGTGTGCTGGTCGCCGGAGGCGATGCCCGTGCGGTCCTCCAGGCAGTTGGAGCGCCGGTCCAGCGCCCAGAACTCGATGTGCAGGCCCTGCCGGGCGGCCTTCGTGACGGTGTTGCGGGCGACGCTGTCGAACGCGCCCGCCCCTTCCAGGATGCCGGGCTGCGCGACGAGGACCCGGTCGGCGTCGGCCGACGCGGCGGGGCCGTCGGCGGAGCGATAGCGCAGGTACGACAGCCAGTCGCACGCCGCCGGGCGGGGCCCGGCCGACTCCGGCAGCGGCACCTTCACCCGCACCGCCGACTCCGTCACTCCGGTCACCGGCGAGGTGGACCGCACCGGTGTCTCGGTGCGTGCCCCGTGCGCCCGGAGCGGCGGCCGTGAGTGTCCCGGCGGTCAGCAGCACCGCCAACGCGGCACCTCGCCACTTCCCTCTGTTCCTGCGGTTCATGTCCATGCCACGGACGCCAGGGCGGTGGCCCGACCGCCTTCAGGCAGTGCTGATGAGAACTCAGCTTCCGGATCGCGCCTTGTCACGGGCGCACAGCCGGCCCCAGGCAACGGCCAGGGACACGATGCCGTACCGCTTCTGGGCCCCACCGAGCTGCGAACCGGCCGTTTCGGGAGCATGGTGGGGCTATGGACGGTCAACCCCCTGTGGTCGTGCAGCCGCCCGCGACGGACGGCGGACGGCTGGTGACCATCCGCGGCGAGCGCATGGGCGTCGCCTACAGCCTTTTCGACGTACTGGACCTGCTGCACCGCGAGGGCCTGCCCACCACCGACACGGCCGTCGACGACACCGAGCTGATCGAGTGGCAGGGCGGCGGCCCGTACGACTGGAACAACGGATCGTCCGACGAGGCGTGAGCCCGCGTAGATCCGTGGCGGCGGCCCCTCAGCGCGATGCGTTTCGTGCCGCCCCTGCCGCCCGGTCGAGACGGTCGCGACCGGCGGGCGTCAGCTTCAGGCCGGCCGCGGCGAGGTTCTCCTCCAGATGCCCGACCCGCGCCGCGCCCGGGAGGGGCAGGACGACCGGCGCACGGTCGAGCAGCCAGGCGAGTGTGACCTGCGTGGGCGTGGCTCCGAGCTCCGCCGCAGCGGCGAT
Organism: Streptomyces sp. NPDC047880; assembly: GCF_040706515.1. Classification (NCBI taxonomy): domain Bacteria; kingdom Bacillati; phylum Actinomycetota; class Actinomycetes; order Kitasatosporales; family Streptomycetaceae; genus Streptomyces; species Streptomyces sp. NPDC047880. The sequence continues at coordinate 254,370 of NZ_JBEZOK010000007.1, forward strand.
CTCGTCGGCGGCTCCCCTCTCCCAGGCCGCGGGCCGCCACGGCACTGACCTCCGACAGTCCGACCCGGCCGATCAGGCCTTCGCCCTGCAGCTCGCACTAGGGTGCCGAGCTGCTCGGCGAGTGGCGTGCGTCTGCCGACGGCGCCCGGGCCCCGGCCGGGACAACGCCCTCGCGGCGGCCGGACGGGCCGTGGAGCTGGGCGTCACGCTGATCGACGGGGCATACCCGATGCGGAACGCCGACGACATGGACGCGACTGCCCTCCGGGTCAAGGGGCCACGCCGGCCAGGCAGTTGGCCACGGGACCGGCAGCGGCGGCACGCGGCCTCCGCCCGGGGCGCGGCGCGGGCTCGACGCGACGTCGTCAGCGCCGGGCGCTACGCTGCGCGAAGACAACCCCTTTGCACTTTATGGGAGATTCTCATGGCCTCGCGCCTCAACCCGTACCTCACCTTCAACGGTGACGCCCGGCAGGCGATGGAGTTCTACAAGGAGGTCTTCGGCGGCACCCTCGACCTCAACAGCTACGGCGAGTTCGGGCAGGCGGACGCCCCGAACGCCGACAAGATCATGCACGGCATGCTGGAGACGACCGGCGGCTTCACCCTGATGGGCGCCGACAATCCGCCGGGCATGGAGTCCGCACAGGGCAGTCCCTTCTCCGTGAGTCTGAGCGGTGATGACGACGCCGAACTGCGCGGCTACTGGCAGAAGCTGTCCGAGGGCGGATCGGTGTCGGTGCCGCTGGAGAAGCAGATGTGGGGTGACGTGTTCGGCATGTGCACCGACCGCTTCGGCGTCCCCTGGATGGTCAACATCAGCACGGAGAACTGAGCACCCGGGCCCGACGATCCCGGGTCATCCGTTCGGGGGCCGCCCCTGCACACCGTTCACCGCCGGTGTGCAGGGGCGGCCCCCCCTTTTGTCGGTACGTCCTTCTGCGAGGAGAACACCCCGGCCGTCGATCTCGTCCGCGCGATCGACGAACCGTGGATGAACTACCCGTACTGCGCGCCGCACACCTTCCACCTCTCGGGCGCCGACCCGACGGCGGACATCGCTGCGATGATGCGCCACGCCGAGGACAAGCTGCGGCACGTGCACATCGCGGACTCCTTCGACCACAACGACATCGGTCAGGGCGAGGTCGACTGGGACGTCTTCTTCGGCACCCTGCGCGTGCCGGGCTTCGACGGAGTCGCCACGGCCTGTGTGTTCGCCCGGGAGGAGCGGGCCCGGGAGTCGTCGGCGTTCATGCTGGACCGCATCCGCGAGGAACTGGCCGGGTGAGGGGCGCCGGGCGGACGGGTCAGGGGCTCGTGAGGATCACCAATTCCCGCGTCGCCCGGGTCATCGCCACATAGTGGTCGACGGCGCCCTCGACACCGTCGCCGAAGTCCTCCGGGTCGACGAGCACGACCAGGTCGAACTCCAGTCCCTTCGACAGCTCCGGGGTCAGCGACCGGACGCGGGGCGAGTCGGGCCTGAAGACGGGATCGCCGATCACACAGGCGATCCCGTCGGCGTGCTCGGACAGCCATGCGTCGAGGACCGACGTCAGCTCCGCGACGAACCCGTGACGGACGGGGACGCCGCCGCTGCGGATCGACGTGGGCACGTTGGCGTCCGGCAGCACGGCCCGGATGACCGGCTCCGCCTCCGCCATGATCTCGGCGGGCGTCCGGTAGTTGATGCTCAAGGACGCCATCTCGATCCGGTCCAGACCGACCCGCTCCAGGCGTTCCTGCCACGACTCGGTGAACCCGTGCCGGGCCTGGGCGCGGTCCCCGACGATGGTGAAGCTGCGGGACGGGCAGCGCTGCACCAGCATCTGCCATTCCGCGTCGGTCAGTTCCTGCGCCTCGTCCACCACGATGTGCACGAACGGCCCGGCGAGCCGGTCCGGGGCGGCGGTGGGCAGGGCGCCGTCGTCGAGAAGGGAGTTGCGCATGTCCTGGCCGTGCAGCATGACCAGCACGCCTTCACCGTCGTCGTAGCTGTGCGCCTCCAGCAGGTTGTCGATGACGTCGGCCATGCCCTCCTGCCGGGCGGCGACGGCGGCCTCCTGCCGGCGCCTGCGCCGTGAGGCCTCCGGGTCGCCGAGCCGTGCACGGGCCGCGTCCAGCAGCGGCAGGTCCGACACGGTCCAGGCATGCGGCTGCGCGCGCTGCAGGGAACGCACCTCGTCACGGCCGAGCCAGGGGGCGCACATGCGCAGGTAGGCGGGCACGGACCAGAGGTCCCCGACCAGGTCGGTCGCCTCCAGCAGCGGCCAGGCGCGGTGGAGCACGCCGAGCAGTTCCCGGTCCTGTGACAGGGCCTTGCGGAGCAGGTCCGCGGGGACGTCGCCCTCGTGCCGGTCCACGAGGATCGTCAGCAGCGCGTCCCACACCTGGTCGCGTGCCTCGTTGTGCGGGGTGCCGGGTTCCACCGCGTCGAAGGCCGCAGCCCAGTCGTGGGCGGTGAGGCGGATGCCGGACCAGTGGGTCGTGACGGTCATCGCCTCGGTGGGCGGCTCCTCGTAGAACCGGACGGCTTTCTCGATCGCCCGCACCATGTCCGCGGACGACTTGAGGCGGGCCACCTCCGGGTCCGTCTCGACCGTCGCGGTGGCCCCCTCGTCGACCAGGTCCCGCAGGATGCAGGTCTGCACGCCCTCCTCGCCGAGGCCGGGCAGGACGTCCGAGACGTAGGACAGGTAGGGCCGGTGCGGGCCGACGAACAGCACGCCGCCCCGGCGGTGCTCCCCGAGGCGGGGGTCGGAGTACAGGAGGTAGGCGGCGCGGTGCAGGGCGACGACGGTCTTGCCGGTGCCGGGGCCGCCGTCGACGACCAGGGCGCCGCGGGAACCGGCGCGGATGATGGCGTCCTGGTCGGCCTGGATGGTGCCGAGCACGTCCCGCATACGGGACGAGCGGTTGGTGCCGAGGCTGGCGATGAAGGCGGACTGGTCGTCGAGCGCGGCGTGCCCGGCGAACGCGTCGGCCGCGAACACCTCGTCCCAGTAGTCGCCGACCCTGCCGCCGGTCCAGCGGTAGCGGCGACGGCTGGTGAGACCCATCGGGTTGCCGTGGGTGGCCCCGAAGAACGGCTCGGCGGCAGGGGAACGCCAGTCGACCAGCAGGCGGCGTCCCTCGCTGTCCGTGAGACCGAGCCGTCCCACGTACACGGGCTCGGAACCGTCCGCGCCGACCATGCGCCCGAGGCACAGGTCCAGCCCGAAGCGGCGCAGGGCGCGCAGGCGTGCGGTCAGCCGGTGGATCTCGGCGTCCCGGTCCATGGCCTGCCTGCCCTTGCCACCGGGGGCCCGGCGCTCGGCTTCCAGGCGGCCGGACAGGTCGGCGATCGACTGCTCGAGACAGTCTGCGATGGCGGCGAAGTGCCGCTCGTCCGCGGCGATCGACGCCGGGTCGGCCTTGTGCGCGAGGCGGTCGGCAAGGCCGAACGCGCTCGTGGTCGCAGGGGTCACGTCATGCTCCCGTTTCCGCAGGTCATGGGCTCAGGCCGGACATTTTGCGGGAGACGGGGGGCCTTGCCGCAAGGCCCCCCGTGGGCTATAACTTGAGACAGGCGAGGAGAGGACTCCTTGCCTTTCTTGTTGCCCGCCCCTGGTGCCCGTCGGCCGTTCCCGTGTGGCACGCTCGTCGTCCCGGCAGCGTGGAGAGGCGGCGGCATGCGCATAGGACTGCTCGGTACCGGACCCTGGGCACGGATGGCCCACGCCCCCGCGCTGAGCGGGCACCGGGAGCTGGATTTCGCCGGTGTGTGGGGGCGGCGTCCCGAGGCCGCGAAGGAACTGGCCGAGCGGTACGGCGTTCCCGCCTACGACGACGTGGAGGCGCTGTTCGCGGACGTGGACGCCGTCGCCGTGGCACTGCCGCCGCAGGTGCAGGCCGCGCTCGCCGCGCGGGCGGCGAGTGCGGGGTGTCATCTGCTGCTCGACAAGCCGCTCGCGCCGACTCCCGAGGAGGGACGGGCCGTGGCCGACGCGGCCCGGGAGGCCGGTGTCGCCTCGGTCGTGTTCTTCACGACCCGCTTCCAGCCCGGGCCGGCGGCGTGGATCGCCGAGCAGGCGGCGGTGCCGGGCTGGTTCACCGCGCGGGCCGAGTGGCTCGGGGCGGTGTTCACCAGCGAAAGCCCCTTCGCGACGCCGTGGCGGCGCGAGAAGGGGGCGCTGTGGGACGTCGGCCCGCATGCCCTGTCCGTGCTGTTGCCGGTCCTCGGCGACGTGCGGCACGTGACGGCGGCGGCGTACGGCCCCGGGGACACGGTGCATGCCCTCCTCGACCACGCGGGCGGCGCGTCCAGCACCCTCACCCTGAGCCTGACGGCACCGCCCGCCGCGGCCGGTGCCGCGGTGGAGCTGCGTGGTGAGGCCGGGGTGACCGCGCTGCCGGACGGCTCCGACGGAGCGGTGCCCGCGCTGATGCGGGCCGCGGACGCGCTGCTCGGCGCCGCCCACAGCGGCCGCCCGCACGCCTGTGACGCGGCGTTCGGCCTGAGGGTGACGGAGATCCTCGCCGCGGTCCAGGAGCTGCTGGACCACTGAGTACGGGGGTTCCTAGGCCGGGGCGAAGTTGAGCCGCTCCTTCACCACCGGGTAGCCGGCCTTGGCGAAGTTCGCCGCCATGGGGACGTTGCCCTGGTCCGTGGCGGCGGCGACGAACTGCGCACCCTGCTCGACGAGGAAGTGGGTGCACTCGGCCAGGAGGTCGAAGGCGTAACCGCGGCCGCGGTGTTCCGGAACGACGCCGATGAAGCCGATGCAGGGACCCGAGGGGTTGTGGGCCGGGATGTGGATGCCGGCCAGGTCGCCCCGGGGGGTGTACGCGACCTGCCACCATTCGCGCGGTGACGGGCACCAGTGGAAGAAGTCGAGTTCCTCCTGGGCGGCCCGTTCGGGTCCGCCCTGCCCGATGGCCTTGAGGGCGTGCGCGTCGAGGGTGACGGAGTGGATGCGGCGCAGCGCGTCGAAGAACACGGCGTCGTCGGGTTCGGCGCGGAACTCGAGGCGCGCGGACCGCTCGGGCAGGCCGTGGCCGGGGGTCCAGCGGTACAGGAGGCGTTCGGCCAGGAGGTGGTAGCCCGCCTTGCGGGCGGCGGTGCGGCGGGTGTCGGCGGCGGCGCGCAGGGCGGGGTCGTCGCGCCAGCCGGCGGGCAGGTTCAGTTCCAGTTCGACCTGCCGGGGGGCGGAGCGCAGCAGTGCGGTGCCCGCCTCCTCCTCGCCTTCGGCCACGTCGAACCAGTTGAGGTTGACGGGCTCGGTGTCGTCGGGGCCGCCCCACCATGCGCCGCGGGCGACGACCCGGCCGTCGCGCAGGGCCACGCGCTTCCAGTCGGGGCGGTGCCGGGTCAGCCGGTGGTTCTCACGGGCGCCCAGCGGGTCGGGCAGGGTGTCGAAGAGAGCGGCGTCGCTCGAATCGAGCGCGCGGATGACCACGTCGGTCATGGGATGTCCTCCGGGAGGCAAGCTGCTCGGAGCGCTCCCGGTCGGTCAGTCGAGGCACGCCCGGGGCACGGGGAGGGAGCGCGGAAACGGTGTGAACTGCACGGCTCTGCCCTCCTCTTGCCGGTGTCGGGGCGTGGCGCACCACACGCTACGGGATCTTCGGCGGGTCGTCCATCGGTTTCCGGCGAGGCCGACGAGCCCCTGGAGAGGCGGTCGGGCAACGTCTGCCGCTCCCTCCGGGGTGGCGCCCTCGCCGTGCGCGGCGGTGCGGGTCCGGGTGCGGCGGCGGGCGGGGCGTAGCAGCGTGGTGGTGTGAGCAGTGTGCACAGCCGGCCGGCGCGCCGGGACGCGGGGCGGCAGGGCTGGCTGCGCGGCGCACCGCCGCCCGTCTGGGCCCGGGTGCTGCCGTCGGCGCTGCTGGCGGGCGTCTGTCTGGCGGAGCTGATCAGTCCGGAGCCGCTCGACATCGGTTTCCTGCTGGGTGCGATCCCGCCGCTGGCCGTGCTGGCGCACGGTCCGGTGGCGACGGCGGTGCTCGGCGCGCTGGTGGTGGTCGTGCTGACCGTGCCCGTCTTCAACCTCGACAATCCCGGCAGTACCGACCTGCTGACGGTGTGCTTCGTCTCGGTGCTGAGTGTGCTGCTGTCGTACGTCCGTTCCCGGCGGGACGCGCAGCTGGTCACCGAGCGGGCCGTCGCGGAGGTCGCGCAGCGGGCCGTGGTGCCGCCGCTGCCGGACCGGGTCGGGCCGGTGCGGTGCGCGGGGCTGTATCGGGCCGCGCAGCGCGGGACGCTGGTCGGCGGCGACTTCTTCGACGTACGGGCGGGCCCGTACGGGGTGCGGGCGGTCATGGGCGATGTGCAGGGGCACGGGCTGTCGGCCGTGGCCACGGTCGCGTCGCTGCTGGGGGCGTTCCGGGAGGCGGTGCTGGACCAGCCGGACCCTGAGGCGGTGGCGGCCCGGCTGGATCGGAGGCTGGCGGTGGACTCGGCGGGCGACCCGCACGCCGAGCTGTTCGCGACGGCGGTGCTGCTCGACTTCTCCGCCGACGCCCGGGTCGTGCGGATCGTGGCGTGCGGGCAGGCCGGACCGCTGCTGCTGCGGGACGGCCGGGCCGTCGAGCTGGACATCGAGCCGTGCACGCCGCTCGGTCTCGGCCTGGCCGAGGCGGCCCCGCCCCGGGTCGTCTCGGTGCCCCTGCGGGCCGGTGACCGGCTCTTCCTCGCCTCCGACGGGGTGACCGAGGCCAGGGACGCGCAGGGCATCTTCTACCCCTTGGCGGAGCGGCTGCCGGGCCTCGCCGCCGAGGACCCGGTCGCGCTGGCCGAGGGAGTCTGGACCGACCTCGCCCGGCACTGCCCGGACGTACAGGACGACGTCACGATGCTCGTGCTCGCGCCGCGAGACGGGGCCTGAGGACAGCGGCCGTCGGCCGGCGATGCTTGGCGGGCCGCCGCCGACGGGGACCGTACGCGCTCTCCGGATGCACGCCGCGCTCCCGCGGGGAATGGTGATAGCGGACCCTTTTTTCAGCACCGGGGCCGCCCCAGTGATCCGGACCCTAGGAGCAGAGAACATGTCGACGTCAGAGCCCGCCGCATCCCGGCCGCCCGAGGACCGCGCCACCCCGGACCGCCTGCTCCACGCCCGCACCGGCACCGAGGTGTCGCCGGAGGACCTCGTCCTCGCCTCGGGCAAGGACATCACCCCGCGCAACATCGAGTGGGCGAAGCGCAAGCTGGCGGCGGAGGGACCCGCCGCCCTCGAGAAGCTGCTGCCCTAGAGGTCGTGTCGCACAGTCCCGTCGTCCGCCCGGACGGCGGGCCGCGCAGCGTTTGGTGCGTGCTCTCTGCGTGCCGGGCGAAGACCCTCGTACTGGACGTACTCGGGGCTTCGCCCGGTGCGGCGAGTGAGGGTCCCCCCTGCTCGAAGAGCCAGGGGGAGCGTGCCAGGCGTCGCGCGGCGGGCGGGACTGCGCGGACACGACCCGGCCGCCCCGCGGCGCCGCCCGGGCCGAATCGTCAGGGCGCGCGGAAGGCCACCGGCCCGGCGCGGATGCGTCCGGGTCCGGTGGCCTCATGCCTGCCGGTTCGATGTCCGGGCCGGCGGGCGGGTCATGACCTGCCGTCGTCCCCGGACAGCGCGCCGTCGTCCTCCACCACGTGCACGGCCGCCTCCTCGGCGCCGGCCGCTCCGCCGTCGATGCCGACGTCGGACGCGACGGTCTCCTTCGTGGTGTCGGCATGGGCGCCCTCGTCAGGGGCGACCAGACGGCCGGCGCGGGCGGCGCCCGCCTCGGGGTCCACCGGTTCGCCGTCGCTGTCGGGGGTGTCGCCCACGCCGTCCCCGGTGGGCTCGGCGGACACGTCGGGGACTTCCTGGGCCAGCCGTTCGTCGAGGCTCTCGCCCTCGTGCTGCTCGGCCGCGGTGGTGCCACGCTTGGTGACGCCCAGGGGCTTCTCCGGCGGGGAGTAGCCCTCGTCGAGTGTGTCGTCGTAGGTCCGTTCGTCGACGGCGTCCTGCAGGTCCAGCGGCGCGGCGTCCTCCTGCTCCTCGTTGGTACCGGTGGGCTGGTACACATCGTCCGCCATCGGTTCGGGGCGCATCGGTTCCGTGCCCATCACTCCTGCCTTCCTGTCCGCTGCTCGGCTCGTTCGTCTCGCCTGTCCGTCTCGCGTTTCCCGTTACGCGGGCTCTAACCTCGGCGGATGCGCCCCGGCCGGGAGGGGGCCCGAACGTCTTGCGGGCAACAGGAGCTAAAACCCGTGGCGGGGCAGGACATTACCCACCAGTCAATCTTGAAAGCTCAACCAGCGGGACTATCATCACTCGCACACACGGTGTGACCGGTTGCCGACGCGGCGGCAGCACGGTATCCGCCACCCCTTTTGTCATCGCCACCGAGCCAGGGGCCACCCATCCTTCCGTCCGGCGGCGAGCTCCACCCCCACCCCCCTACGCCGCCGGGACGGCCTGCCCGCCTCCGGTCGCGCACAAGTGAAAGCAGCGCATCCATGAGCTACAGCAGGGGCAGAGGACTGCAGGCCAATGTCCTCAGCACGTTCGACACCGTGGTGATGGCGGTCGCCGGCAGCGCACCGGCGTATTCGCTGGCCGCGACCACCGCCGTCCTGGTCGGCGCGGTGGGACTGGCGAGTCCGGCCGCCCTGCTGTACTGCGCGATACCCATGCTGGGCATCGCGCTGGCGTTCAGCTACCTCGGCCGGATCGACGTGAACGCCGGCGCCAGTTACTCGTGGGTGGGGCGCACGCTCCACCCGTTCCTGGGCTTCATCAGCGGCTGGGCGCTGGTGATCTCGGCGACGATCTTCATGGTGGCCGGGTCGCTGCCCGCCGGATCGATGACGCTCGCCCTCTTCGACGAAGGCCTCGCGGACAACACCGCGCTGTCGACTCTGGTCGGCGCGGCCTGGTTCGTCGTCATGCTGTGCGTGGTGCTCGGTGGCGCCCGGCTCACGGTCCGCGCCCAGCTGGTCATGTCCGGTGTCGAGCTGATCATCCTGGCGCTGTTCGCGATTCTGGCCCTCTTCCACACGGGCAACGCCCGCGCCTTCGACTGGTCCTGGCTCGGCTTCTCCCACTTCGACGGGATGGCCGGCTTCGCCTCGGGCGCGCTCATCGCCGCGTTCTACTACTGGGGCTGGGACGTCACCAGCAACCTCAGCGAGGAGACCCGCAACAGCCGCCGCACGACGGGCCTCGCGGGCCTGATCGGGGTGGGCGTCGTCTTCCTGCTGTTCGAGGTGTTCACCATCGCGGTGAACGTGATCCTGTCCTCGAAGCAGATCGAGGAGAACGACGCGAACGTGCTGGCGGTGCTCGGCGAGGAGATCTGGCCGGGCTGGGGCGGCAAGCTGCTCATCGTGGCGGTGATGCTTTCCACCATCGCCACGCTGGAGACGACGCTGATCCAGGTGACACGCTCGCTGTTCGCGATGGGCCGGGACCGCACGATGCCGTCGGCGCTCGGCAGGGTGCACCGCCGGTGGAACACGCCCTGGGTGGCGATCGTGGTGGTCGGGTCGGTGGCGCTGGCGATGTTCGTCGCCTCCAACGCCCTGGGATCGGTGGGCGACATCCTCTCCGACGCCATCTCGGCGATCGGCCTGCAGATCGCCGTCTACTACGGCCTCGCAGGGCTCGCGGTGGTCGTCGCGTACCGCAAGACGCTGCTGAAGTCCCCGGCCAACTTCCTCTTCGGCGGTCTGTGGCCGCTGTGCGGTGCCCTGTTCATGTTCTGGGTGTTCGTGGAGTCGCTGGGTGAGCTGAGCGGCGCCGCGATCTCGATCGGCATCGGCGGGCTCGCGGCCGGGCTGGTCCCGATGCTCTGGTACTGGAGACAGGGCAGCGACTACTACCGGCCCGCCAAGCTCGACGCCTCGCGGGCGGTCGAGACGGACTACGTCCCCGACGAACAGGACGCACACGCCCGGGTCCACGAGGGTCTGTCCACCGACTTCTGAGGGGGACTTCGATGGCACGCGGGCTCAGACGCGGATTCACTCCCGACTTCGACCCCGACTGCGGGGACACCGATCTCACCTCCGCCCGCCAGGACGTCGTGATCGGCCGCTGGCAGGGCCTGCGGGACCTGCTGGCCGGCAGCGGAACCGGCTGGGCGGCCCGTGGGCACCGGATCCGGCAGCTCGCGCAGGTGTGTGCGGGCAGTTCGACGGTGGAGTCCTGGCTCTCGGCCGATCCGCACAGCACCGACGCGCTGGTGCTGCGGGCGGCGACGGAGACGGCCCGCACCTTCAACGTGGCCATCGCGGCGGGCCGGGGCGTGCCGATCGACCAGCAGCGTGTGGACGCCGCGGTGCTGGCCTGCCTGACCGCGGCGGAGGCCTACCCGGAGGATCCGACGCCGTGGGTGTCGCTGATCTCGGTGGCGCGCCTGTACCCGACGGGAGTGCGCCGGCAGGAACTGGGGCGCTGGTGGGACGAGTTGCAGGGGCGGGACCCGTACAGCGTCGAGGGGCACCTCCAGGTGCTGCACTACTACTCGGCGCGCTGGCACGGCACGCACGGCCTGATGTACGACTTCGCCCGGGACGCGGCCGGAGTGGCGCCACCTGGCTGTCCGCTGCCGGTGCTGGTGCAGTACGCCCGGGTCGAGGAGTACCGCTTCGCTCTGGACGCGGCACAGGGCAGGCACTCCGCCGTCGGCCTCTCACAGCACTGGAGCCATGACGGCGCGGCGAGTGACCTGCGGCGGACCTGGCAGCGCTGGGTGATGGCCCGGACGGAGACCGGGATCGCGCCCGCTGAACTCCGCGACTTCAACTACCTCGCTCACGCGGCCTGTTCCGCCGGCGCCAGGGACATCGCGGGCGTCCTGCTGGGCATGCTGGGACCCCGCGCAACCCGCGCTCCCTGGTCGTACACGGGCGATGCGGAGAAGCAGATCACCAAGTGGCGCAAGGAGTTGCGGCTGGGGGCGTGAGCACCCGTCATGTCGTGTCCGCACAGTCCCGCCTGCCGCGCGACGCCTGGCGCGCCCTCTCGCCGCAGACGCCGCGCGGCCCGCCCACCGGGCGGACGACGGGACTGTGCGGACAACCTAGTGCCGCGGCAGGCAACGTTCGCCCGTGAAGGAGCGGCGTCCGGTGCGTGCTCTCGGCATGCCGGCCGGAAGCCCTCGTACGGGGGGTACTCGGGCTTTCGGCCGGTACGGCGAGAGGGCGTGCCGGGCGTCGCGACGGGGCGAACGTCGCCTTCCGCGGCACTAGGAGCCCTGCGGCCCGCTCAGGTCCCCCGACCACTTCTGCTCGATGCGTCCGGCCCTCCACACCACCAGCGCCACCGCCCAGGTGACGAAGGACGGGGCGACGACGACATAGCCGAGGACGTTGAGATCGAGTCCGGAGATCAGGTCCCGGAACGGGCCGTGCAGGTCGAGACGTGCGGCGAGGAGGCCGAGGAGTTCGACCGTTCCGATGAGCAGGGCCACGGCGACCGACAGGCCGATGGCATGGTGCTGCGGGGCGACGACCATGACGAGGGTGAACCAGCCGATCACATGCAGCGCCAGGATGACGGCCACCATCCCCCCGGCCCTGGTCCACTCCCACCGCGTCATGGAGGTGCGGACGCGGCGCCGGGCCGTGCGCTGGGCGGGGGCCGGGGCGGGGAGGGGCGGAGTGGACTCAGGGGCGGCCGTCATCGGGGGGAAGGTCTTTCTGTCGGACGGACGGCTGCGGTGACAGCCTCTCGCCATCCATCAGTACCTGCAAGTCATGTGCAGTAAAGCCCGTGACAGGTCTTGTCCATGGAACCGGAAACTCCGCCGGGCGGCGGGTGGAGCCGTCCGGTGTCAGACCTCGGCGTTCGGTCCGTCCGGCCGGGTGCGGCGATGCTCGGCCATCTCGCGGCTGAGCTCCTCCGTCTCCGCCTCGGACAGCCGCTCGAAACCGTCCTCGGTGATGACCGAGACGATCGGGTAGATGCGGCGGGTGAGGTCGGGGCCGCCGGTGGCGGAGTCGTCGTCGGCGGCGTCGTACAGCGACTGCAGGGCGGTCAGGGCCGCCTCGCGGCGGGACATGCCGGGGCGGTACAGCTTCTTCAGCGCGCCCCGGGCGTACGGCGATCCGGAGCCCTCCGCGTGGAAGCCGGACTTCTCGTAGCGGCCGCCGACGACGTCGAAGGAGAAGATGCGGCCCCGCTCCCCCTCGGGCGCCGCGAGGTCGTAACCGGCGAGCAGCGGGACGACCGCGAGACCCTGCATGGCCTGGCCCAGGTTGTTGCGGATCATCGTGGCGAGCCGGGTCGCCTTCCCGGCGAGGGTCATGGGGATGCCCTCGATCTTCTCGAAGTGCGCCAGCTCGACCTGATACAGCTTCACCATGTCCACTGCGAGCCCGACGGTGCCCGCGAAGGCCACCGCGCAGTGGTCGTCGGCCGGGTGCACCTTCTCCAGGTCACGCTGGGCGATGAGGTTGCCCATCGTCGCCCGCCGGTCGCCCGCGATGAGCACGCCGTCCCGGTAGGTGAGGGCCAGCACGGTCGTGCCGTGGGGAGCGCCCTCGGCGCGGACGCCGTCCGGGAGGACGCGCCGGGTGCTCAGCAGTTCGGGACGGTGGGCCGCCAGGAACTCCGAGAAGGAGGAGCCCGGTGTGAAGAACTCCTCCGCCAGCCTGCCCTCGTGCTCGCTCGCCGCCATGCCGTTCCCCCTCGATCGTGACCGTCAACCGACTCCTACCTGAGCCGGGCGGGCGGGAAACGCGACCCGCGGTGTCAGCGGCCCGGCGCGACGCGGACGTCCAGGTCCGAGATCCGGTGGACGGGCCAGGAACGGGCGTAGCGGGCCGGGCTGTCGCCGGCCGCCGCGAGGTGGGCGACCGGGAGACGGTCCGCGGTGCGCAGGACGCCGGCGACCGTCATGTTCTCGTTGTTCCCGGACGTCGCCCCAGAGGAGCAGCCGGTGTAGTAGGCGAGGGGGATGGCCTCGTGGCCGGTCAGCAGGCAGGGCGGGCGGACACCGAGCCGGTGCAGGGTGTCCGCGGTGCGGGCCCAGTCGCGGCGGCTCTCGGTGTTGCGGGCCACGGCACCGTCCAGCACGGCGAGCTGTGCCGCGAGATGCCCGGCCAGGGCGAGCGCGACGAGCGGGGCGGCCACCGGGCGCCACGCTCCGCCCGGGCTCCTGACCAGGTGCCACAGCGCGTCGGCGACCGGGATCGCGAGCAGCGCGTAGGCCGGCTGGAGGAAGCGCGGCGCCGCGTAGCCGATCATGAAGAGATACGGCACCGCGGCGGTGGCCGCACAGGCCAGCGGGACCAGCGTCCGCTCCAGACGCCGGGCCCGCGCCGCGACCACCAGGGCGAGTCCGGCGAGGACGGGCAGGGCGAACCACCAGACGGTGACCAGGGGGCTGGGCATCGACCCGGTGCACGGCCGGCACAGGGCCCGCCCGCCCAGGCTGCGCAGCTGGTCGTCGACGGCGATCTGCCAGCCCAGTCCGCCCTGGATCCGGGAGGCCTCCGCCAGCCGCGCCCCCAGGCCGCCGTGGTCGAGGTACGCCTCGACCACCCACGGGACGGCGCCCGCCGCGAGCCCCGCCGCGAGCACGAGGAGGAGCCGCCAATTGCGGCGCACCAGAGCGAGGACGAGCAGCGGCACGGCCACGTACACCGCGTCGGTGGGACGCATCCACGCCATGAGCGCGGCGCCGGCCGCGAGGCCCCACAGGAGAGCCGGCGAGGAACGCTCCGCCCGCACCCGCAGGAAGCAGCCGACGCTGATCAGGGCGCCGATCGCGACCCAGTAGTTGGGCATCGCCTGCGGACCGTAGAAGACAGTCATCCACAGGGAGGCGAAGAGGGCCCCGCCGACGACCAGGACGCGGGGCGGGAACAGCCCCCGCCAGGCGCGCAGGGCCAGGTAGAGGGCGAGGCCGGACAGCAGGGCCAGGTAGACGCGCAGCAGCGGGACGGACGACGACCAGGACGCGACCGGCGCGACCAGCAGCGAGACGCCGCGGGAGCGGGGGGCACTGAAGAAGGCCGCCGGGTGGTGCGAGGTGACCTGGCTGACGTAGACGATCTCGTCCCAGCCCAGGCCCAGGACGGGCCGGACGAGGACGAGTTGCGCGAGGGCGAAGACGGCCGCCAGGGCGGCGAGGGGCGGCGCGCCGCGCGCCCCGCGGGGGGTACGCGGCGCGGCCGCCCGGTCGCGTCGTCGCCTTCGTACGAGGATGGCGTTCGCGCCGTCCGGCATGTGCCGCCCCTTCCCCGATGATCGGAAATCCCGATCAAGCTAACCCGCCGGGCCGGGGTGTGCAGGGCGGAACTGGGCCGACTGCCTGACCCGCGGACGCGGGTCAGCGGGCGTGCGGGGCGCGGTGCGGGGGCTGGCTCGGTGCCGGACGGTGGGTCAGCTCGGGGATGGGCCTGCAGACGGGGGCGTCCTCGCTCACCGTCAGTTCGCTCCCGTGGTGGTGGAGGGTCAGGGGCGGGCCGGAGTTCAGGGTGTACGTGGCCCGGTCGGGGGTCACCTCCACGCGCAGGCACCGGCCGAGGAAGCCCACCGTGAAGGCGAGCCGGCGGTAGCGCCTGGGGAGGCGGGGCGCGAATCGCAGGGAGCCGTCGCTGCAGCGCATGCCGCCGAACCCGGCGACCAGCGCCATCCAGGTGCCGGCCAGCGAGGCGATGTGCAGTCCGTCGCGGGTGTTGTGCTCCAGGTCGCCGAGGTCCATCAGCGCGGCCTCTGCCGTGTAGTCGGCGGCCAGGTCGAGATGGCCGGAGCGGGCGGCCATGACGGCCTGGACACAGGCGGACAGGGAGGAGTCGCGGACGGTCAGCGGCTCGTAGTAGGCGAAGTTGCGGGCGATCTGTTCCTCGCCGAAGTACTCCTCGAAGAAGGCGCCGCAGGTGTACATCGCCAGCACCAGGTCCGCCTGCTTGACGACCTGCTTGCGGTACAGGTCGAAGTAGGGGAAGTGCAGCATCAGGGGGTACCGGTCCGGGCCGGTACGGTCGAAGTCCCAGCGCTGGTGGCGGGTGAAGCCCGCGTGCTGTTCGTGCACGCCGAGTTCGTCGTTGTAGGGGACGTTCATGGCCTCGGCGGCGGCCCGCCAGGCGGCCGTCTCCTCGTCGTCTGCGCCGATCCGCGCGGCCTCGTCGGGGTGGCGTTTGCAGGCGTCGGCCGCGGCCAGCAGGTTCGCCCGGGCCATGAGGTTGGTGTACGTGTTGTCATCGGCGATGGCGCTGTACTCGTCCGGTCCGGTGACGCCGTCTATGTGGAAGACGCCCCGGTCGTCGTGGTGGCCGAGGGAGCGCCACAGCCGGGCGGTTTCCACCAGCAACTCCACGCCGGCCTCGCGTTCGAAGGTCTCGTCGCCGGTGACGGCCACGTACCGCACGACGGCGTCGGCGATGTCGGCGCCCACGTGGAAGGCCGCCGTGCCGGCCGGCCAGTACGCGGAGCCCTCCGAGCCCTCTATGGTCCGCCACGGGAACGCGGCGCCCCGCAGACCGAGTTGGGTGGCGCGCTCCCGGGCGGCGGGCAGGGTGTCGAGGCGCCAGCGCAGGGCCTCGGCGGCGGCCTTCGGCGCGGTGTGGGTCAGCAGCGGCAGCACGAACGCCTCGGTGTCCCAGAAGGCGTGGCCGTCGTAGCCGGAGCCGGTGAGTCCCTTGGCGGGGATGGCGCGCTGTTCGGCCCGGGCACCGGCCTGGAGGACATGGAAGAGGGCGAAGCGGACGGCCTGCTGGATCTCCTCGTCGCCGTCGATCTCGACGTCGGCGCGCGCCCAGAAGTCGTCCAGGTACGCCTTCTGGTCCTCGAGGAGTCCCTGCCAGCCGCTGTGCCCGGCCGCGGCGAGGGCCGCCTCGACCTGGTCGCTCATCGCGGGCCGGGAGCGGACGCCGGACCAGCCGTGCGCGACCAGCTTCTCCACGCGCAGCCGCTCCCCCGGTTCCAGGACTGAGGTGACGGTCAGCCGCGCCACGTCCACGTTGCTCTCGCTGCTGGTGGTGGTCCGTTCGGGACCGGCGACGGTGTGGTCGGCGGCCACGGCGACCCTGAGTCCGCTCCGGCGGGTGCGGTGGACCAGCCGTAGCCTGCTGCCCTCGGCGAGGTCCTCCTCCGGCTCCAGCGGCGACTTCAGTGCCTTGGCGGCACGCGGATCGCCGTCCGGCTCGGGCAGGCTCTCGTTGGCGACGAGTTCCGACTGGACGACCACACGGGTCCGGCTGTCGACGGGTTCCACCTCGTACGCCACGGCGGCTATCGCGCGCTGGGTGAGGGACACCAGCCGCGTGGAGCGCACCCGGACGGTCGAGCCGGCCGGGCTGGTCCATTCGCAGACCCGCTCCAGCACGCCGCGCCGCAGATCGAGCGTGCGCTCATGGGTGACGAGCCGCCCGTAGCGCAGGTCGAACGGCTCGTCGTCGACCAGGAGGCGCAGCACCTTGCCGTTGGTGACGTTGATGGAGGTCTGGCCGGACTCGGGGTAGCCGTAGCCGGCCTCGGCGTACGGCAGCGGGTGCAGTTCGTGGACGCCGTTGAGGTAGGAGCCGGGCAGTCCGTGGGGTTCGCCCTCGTCGAGGTTGCCGCGCCAGCCGACGTGCCCGTTGGACAGGGCGAAGACGGACTCGCTCTGCGCCAGGACGTCGAGGTCGAGCTGCGTCTCGCGTACGGTCCAGGGCTCGACGTCGTAGGCCCGCTGTGTGATCACTGCGCGCCCCCCAGTTCGGCGAGGTCCTGCACCACGATGTCGGCGCCGTGCCGGTACAGCGCGTCGGTCTGACCGACCCGGTCGACTCCGACGACGTATCCGAACCGCCCCGCGCGGCCCGCGTCCATGCCGGCCAGGGCGTCCTCGAAGACGGCGGCCTCGGAGGGCTCGACGCCGAGGTCCTCGGCGGCGGCCAGGAACGTGTCGGGGTGCGGCTTGCCGGGCAGCTTGCGCTCGGCGGCGACGACGCCGTCGATGCGCACGTCGAAGAAGTGCTCGGCGCCGATCGAGCGGAGCACGTCGCGGCAGTTGGCGCTGGAGGAGACGATCGCGGTGCTCAGTCCGTGGGCGCGGACGGCCTCCAGATAGCGCAGGGTGCCGTCGTAGGCCTCGACGCCGTCGGTCCGGATCTTCTCGAGGACCAGCTCGTTCTTGCGGTTGCCGAGGCCGTGCACGGTCTCGGCGCCCGGGGGGTCGTCGGGGTCGCCGTCGGGCAGGTCGATGCCGCGGGAGGCGAGGAACGTGCGCACGCCGTCTGCGCGTGGCCGCCCGTCGACGTACTCGTCGTAGTCCGCCGCGTCGAACGGCCGGAAGTCCGCGCCGTCGCGCTCGCGCAGGAAGGCGTCGAACATCTCCTTCCAGGCGGCCGCGTGCACGACGGCCGTCTTGGTGACGACGCCGTCGAGGTCGAACAGACAGGCGTGGATGCTTTCGGGAAGACCGAGCTGCGTCATACAGGACCGGTTCCCCCTGCGGGGATGTTCCAGTGAGTGGCGCACGCCACACGCCGGGGGCGCGAGAGGGGCGGGACGCCCGGCGTTCGGGCCCGGCCCGGGTGACAGACTCTCCGTGTGCCGCTCACCTTCGACGATCTCCTCCACCGCGCCCGGGCCCTCCCCCGGGACGGCAACCGTGCGATCCTCGGGATCGCGGGCAGTCCCGGCGCGGGCAAGTCGACGCTCGCCGAGCACCTGGTGCGGGAGCTGAACGGCACCGGTGACCCCTGGGTCGCGCACGTCCCCATGGACGGCTTCCACCTCGCCGACGCCGAATTGGAGCGCCTCGGCCGCCGGGGCCGCAAGGGGGCACCCGACACGTTCGACGCGGCGGGGTACGCGGCCCTGCTGCGGCGACTGCGCGACGAGCCCGGCGACGACGTCGTCTACGCGCCCGGCTTCGAACGAGTCCTCGAACAGCCGATCGCGGGTGCCATCCCGGTGCACCCGAGCGCCCGACTGATCGTCACCGAGGGCAATTACCTGCTCCTGCGCACCGGTTCCTGGTCCCGCGTGCGCCCCCTCCTCGACGAGGTGTGGTTCTGCGAGCTGCCCGAGCGCGAGCGCGTCCGCCGCCTGGTCGTCCGCCACGAGCGGTTCGGCAAGACGCACGAGGAGGCGGTGGCGTGGGTGTCACGCTCGGACGAGCGCAACGCCGAGCTGGTCGCGGCGACCCGCGGGCGGGCGGACCTGCTGGTCCCGGAGCCGGCGATGCCGTGCCCGCGGGCTTGACCACCCCTCGGACGTCCCCGCCGCCCTGCCCGTGGGGGTGGTCACGGCGTGGGTCGTCCGCTCACGCGAGAGGTGCGGACCGGTGGGCGCGCAGTGCGAGGGTCAGCGTCTGCGGGCCGTGCCCACCGAGGTAGACGCGGTTCCCCGTCGTCGCGTCGGTGCCGCCGACCACGGTGTAGTCCTGTCCCGGGTCGTACCCCAGCAGGTCGCTCCGGTCCCGTCCGGCCAGCGGTTCGCCCGCCTCGACGTCGGCCTCGATCCTGATCTCGTCGTCACCGACCCGGTAGGTCACCGGCCCGGCCGTCAGGCACCAGCGCCCGTCGCCGAGCGGTGCGGCGCCCTCGGGCACGCCACCCGGGCGGAAGGTCAGTTCGAGGGCCCAGGGCACCCGTGGTCCGCTGAGGTCGATCCGCAGGTCGGCGCCGTCCTCCCGAAGGTCCACCTCGACCCGGGTGGTGTGGGAGATCTCGTCCCGGGGCCGGTCCGCGAAGGACATCGCGGCCGAGAAGCGTCCCTCGTCCGCCACGCGGTAGGAGGCGTCGTCCCGCCGCAGGTCCGGGGGCAGCGGCTGGTAGTAGGCGGCGGTGAGGGTCTCGGTCAGCCGGTAGCGGTGGTCGGCGGGCCGCTGCACCTCGGCGGCGCGGAACGGGCCCAGGTCGAAGAATCCCCGGGAGAGACGGACCGCGTCCAGGACCGCGTCGCCGGCGAACAGACGCATGAAGGTGGGATTGCAGGCGAGGCCCGAGCGGATGCGCCGGTGCTCCGGCACGTCGGAGCCGCCGTACACCACCGTGTGCGCGGTGGCCGAGGCGCGTACGGCGAGGCGCGCGGTGGTGAGGTACCGCTCGCGGGGCAGTGTCTGCGCGGCCGGGGCCGGCAGCGGCCGGCACAGGTCGGGGGTGAGGAGGGTCCCGGCGAGCAGGCCGGGGTCGTCGATGCCGCCGGCCGCCGCCAGCCGCGCGGCCCGGCTGAAGTCGCCCCGGCCGGTGCGGATCGCGAGCAGCCGGTAGTGCGGCAGGTAGGGCGCCAGCGGGAACGGCCGGTTCTGGTCCTGCCGTCGGGAGAGGACGGTCTCCACGGTGCCGTCCGGACTGATGAGGTCCAGAGTCGCGGCGAGATTGCGTTCGACGGCGTCCCGCAGGTCGGCGCGGTCGAGCACGTCGGCCAGCAGCAGCAGCGACGGGTTGGACACGTGGGCGGCGTAGTTGGCGCTCCGCTCCGAGTACAGGCCCTCCGCGTCGATGTCGACGCCCTCGGAGAGCCACTCCTCGACGCGGTCGCGGAGCCGGTCGTCGGGGAACGACCGGTGCAGCCGGGCCAGCGCCGCGCACAGCTCCCAGCGGTGGTTGGGGGTGTGTACGCCACCGGTCAGGAGACTGCCCGACGCGGCGCGGGCGATCCCGGCGAGCGCGGCCGTGACGTCGCGCAGTTCCGGGCCCGCGCCGGCGGCCAGCACGTGCGCGTCGCACACGTCGTTGACGGTGAACGCGGAGTCCGGCGGGGACTGCACGTTGTCACCGCCGGCGAACAGGCCGGTGGGCGTCTGCGCGGCGCGCAGGGCGCGCAGGTGGGTCGTCGCGGCGGCGACGGCCCGCACGCTGCCGTGCAGTGCCGAGTGCGGGGACCGGTAGGCCGCGATCAGCGTCTTCACCCGGCGTGCCAGGGTGCGGTGGGCCACGCCTGCGGGTTCCGTGTCGGGGGCGGCCGCCAGCGGGGCGGCCTCGCGGTCGGCGGCCCCGGCCGCCGCACGGAGGAACTCGTGGTCGAGCGGGGTGGGCAAGGTCAGTCCTTCAGTCCGGCGTTGATGTCGGCGCCCATGACGTAGCGCTGGAAGACCAGGAAGATGGCGATCAGGGGGATCATGGAGATGACCGATGCGCCGAGCAGTACCGACCAGTTGATGTTCTGCGCGCCGACGATGCTCTGGATGCCGATCTGCACGGTGAACTTGTTGGGGTCGTTGAGCATCAGCAGCGGCCAGATGTAGTCGTTCCAGCGCCACTGGAAGGACAGGATGGCGAGGGTCAGCATGATGGGCCGGGAGAGCGGCACCATGATCCGCAGGAAGATCGACAGTTCGCGGGCGCCGTCGATGCGCGCGGCCTCCACGAGTTCGTCGGGAACCGTCAGGAAGAACTGGCGGAACATGAAGCATCCGGTCGCGGTGAGCACGGCCGGGAGGATGATGCCGGCGAACGAGTTGTAGAGGCCGAGGTTGCGGACCACCAGGAACTCCGGGGCGAGCATGACCTCGGACGGCAGCATCGTGGTGGCCAGGATGCAGATGAAGAAGACCTTGAGCCACCTGTTGTCGTACTTGGCCAGCGCGTACCCGGTGCAGCAGCTGACACCCACCGTGAGAATCGTCGTGATCACACACACGATGGCCGTGTTGATGAAGTACTGGGAGAAGTTCGCACTGTCCCACGCGGCCTTGAATCCCGACAGGGTGGGGTTGTGCGGGACCAGCGTCAGCGGATACGAGAACAGGTCACTGGACGGCTTGAGGGAACTGAGGATGAACCACAGCACCGGCAGACCGTACAGGCACGCCAGGATCCACAGCAGTGCCGTCGCGGGCACCGCCCGCCGGAGCCCGCCGGTGGCCGCGTTGCGGGGCCGCTTCCTGGAGACGGGCTGTTCGGCATCGGCGTCGAGCGGGCGTGGCATGTCTGTGGTTGTCATCGGTTCTCCACCCGCCGGTTGACGATCAGCTGGACGATCGCGACGGCCATCAGGATGAGCATGAGCACGAACGACGCGGCACTCGCGTAGCCGATCTGGCCCCGTTTGAAGCCGGTCTCGTAGATGTACTGGACCAGCAGGTTGTTCGACGTTCCGGGTCCGCCGTTGTTGAGGGCGACGAACACCGGGTATTCCTTCATCGCGTTGATCGTGTTGAGCAGGATGACGATGAACGAGGTGGGCGCGATACTCGGCAGCGTGATGCTGATGAACTTGCGCCACGGACCGGCGCCGTCGAGCTCGGCCGCCTCGTAGTACGACACCGGGACGTTCTTGATGGCCGCGATGAACAGCAGCATCGTGAAACCAGTCCAGGCCCAGGCCGCCGCCATCACCACCACCAGCAGCGACAGGTCCGCGTTCGACTGCCAGGGAACGGCGCCGCCGCCGAGCTTCTCGATGACGTAGTTGACCAGTCCGAAGTTCTCGCCGAACAGCCACCGCCACAGGACGCCGACGACGATGGGCGACAGCAGCCACGGGATGAAGAAGATGACACGGGCGACCGACGAGCCCTTGGCGTGTTTGTTCACCACCAGGTTGGCGGCGAGCAGCGAGAGCGCGAAGTTCAGCGGGACGAAGAGGACGGTGTACAGCAGCGTCCGGCTCAGCGCGTCGTAGAACGTGGAGTCCCCGAACAGGTTCTGGTAGTTGCCCAGTCCGACCCACTGGAACACCCCCACGCCCGTGTAGTTCGTGAAGGAGTAGAGGAGCCCGATCACCGCCGGCCAGACGAAGAACAGCGCGAAGAGCACGACGTTGGCCGCGATGAGGACGAGCGGCGCAAGGGTGTACTTACTGCGTCTCCTGGGCGGGCTCGCGGACACGTCCGAGGCGCGTTTTGTCATCTTCCTGACTCCGTGCTGGTGGAAGGGATTGCAGGTGGGCTCACGCCATGAGCCCGTCCATCGCGGGGCGCGTCCAGGGCCGGGCGGCGGTGTCTCACTCCCCGCCGCCCGGCACCGCCTCCTACGATCCGCCGCCGACCTGCTGGTTGTAGCCGGCCACGATGTTCTCCAGGGCCTTGTCGGGCGACTGCTGGCCGTTGATCGCCTTGCCGAGCTCCGTCTTGGTCGGGTCCTCGGTGAGGCTCTTGCCCTTCAGCACCCACTGCGTCTGCGCGCCGTTGAAGTAGCCGGAGATCGGGGCGTAGAGCGGGATCGACTCGTTGTACAGCTTGAACGCCGCCTGCGCCGCCTCGGAGGTGAAGGGGTACTTCGGGTTCAGGCCGTTCTCGACCGGCAGGAACCCGGAGGCCTCGCACAGCACGCGGTAGTTGTCCGGCTCGTAGATCCAGGACAGGAACTTCTGGGCGGCGGTGGCCGCGTCACCGTTGTTGTTGAAGCCGACCATCATGCCGCCGCTGTTGACGTCGCTGGCCTGCACCGGCTGTGCGGGAGTGGGGACGCTGGCCCAGTCGAACTTCTTGATGCTCTCGGAGAAGGCGGCGACCTGCCACACGCCGGACCAGTAGGCGACGACGTCACCGCTCTGGAACATGGCGGACGGGTCGGCGCCGCTGGTCCACACCGACTTCGGCATGGTCTTGTTGTCGTTCCACCCGACGAAGGTGTTCACGGCCTTCTTGGTCGCCGCGTCCACCGAGAACGTGCCGGAGGAGTCGGCGTGGACGTACTTCCCGCCCATCTCGTACACCATGGCGCGCAGCCGGGACGGCGACTGGTCGAAGGTCAGGGAGTACTTGGCGCCGGTCTTCTCGCGGACCTTGTTCGCCGCCTCGATGAACTCGGTCCAGGTCCAGGTCTTCTGCGGCGAGGTCGGGAAGGAGACGCCGGCCTTCTTGAACAGCGTCTTGTTGATGAACATGCCCGACGCGGTGACGTCCGAGGGGATGGACAGCACCTTCCCGGACGAGTCCTTGGCGAGGAAGTTGGCGTTGATCTTGTTGCTCTTCTTGTTGGCGATGGAGCTGAGGTCGATCAGCTTGCTCGACCAGATCGGGTCCAGCGCCGGCACGGCCGCCACATCGGGCAGGGAGTTCGCCTGGGCGGCGTTGTGCAGCTTCGTCGGGTACCCGTCGTAGGGGATGTTGACGAGCTTGACGGTGACACCGGTGTCCTTCTTGTACTGCGACACCAT
This sequence comes from Streptomyces sp. NPDC047880, assembly GCF_040706515.1. Taxonomy (NCBI): domain Bacteria; kingdom Bacillati; phylum Actinomycetota; class Actinomycetes; order Kitasatosporales; family Streptomycetaceae; genus Streptomyces; species Streptomyces sp. NPDC047880. Next base: position 277,364 of record NZ_JBEZOK010000007.1, read on the forward strand.
CTTCTTCCAGCCCGCGTCCTGCCCCGGAACCGTGGAGATCCAGAACGTCAGCGACGTGGAGGTCCCGCCCGAGTCGGACCCCGAGCCGCAGGCGGAGAGCAGAAGAGCACCTGCCGTGGCCACGGCAGCGAGGGGAACAACGCGGCGTATACCACCGCGGCCGAGTCGGCGGGAGCGCCGCACACCCACACTGATCATCTTCGATCCCTTTTCTTCGTAGCGGAAGAAGCACGGCGCCAGCCGAGGCGGCACGGGTGCGTTTTGCAGGAATTTCGCTTTCCGGGGGCACGGCCTCGCCCGGCCGCGTCGCCTTGACGGGTGGTGTCCCCGGCCATGCCGGCCGGCGTCGCACAAGCACGCCCTCGTGCGTCTGCCGTACTTCGCGTACGGGCGGGAGGCTCACCCGGAGTCGGCGTCCCGGCCGACTCAGAAAGCGCTTGTCCGGACATTGGCAGATCGAGTTGGAAGCCGTCAATCCTTCGTCCCCGCGACCTGGGTCACGGTTTGGACTCCTCGGGAAACCGCCAGTCGGGCGGCACCCACGACGGTGCCGAGATCGCCGACCGTGCTGCTGACGACTTCGGTGGGCCAGCTCAGCCGGGCGAGCTCGGCCCGGACCCCGGGCAGGAGCCGTGGGTACGCGCCGGTGCTGCCGCCCAGCACGACCAGTCCCGGGTCCAGTACGGCGGTCACGGCGGCGGCCAGCCGGCCCACGTCCACGGCATGGCGGTCGACGACGGCACGGGCGGCGGCACGGCCCTGTTCGGCGAGGGCGAAGAGCTCCTCGGCGGTGGCCGGGCACGGCCCGTCGCCGTCCGGCCAGGCCCGGGCCGCGCGTCGCAGCAGGGAGTGCGCGCCGATGTACTCCTCCAGGGCTTCATGGCGGGGCTCCCGGCCGTCGTCCCACGGGTAGGGCAGCCGGGCCAGCTCACCTGCGGCACCGTTCGCTCCGCGCAGCACCTGGCCGCCGACGACGATGCCGAGGCCGATGCCGACGCCGATGCGCAGGTAGCCGAAGGTGTTCCGGCCCCGGGCGGCCCCTTCGTGCAGTTCGGCGAGGGCGGCGCAGTTGACGTTGTTCTCGAGGTGGACGGGGACGCCCGGCGGGAGCGCGACGGCCACGGCGTCGAAGACGGGACCGGCCTTGGCGGTCGCCGGACGTACACCGGCACCCTCCGCACGCGGCGCGGTGACGTCACCGACGGCGACGACGATGGTCCGCAGCGGGGCGTCGGCGGGCAGCGCGTCGAGCGCCTCGCGCACGACGTCGGCGGCGTCCGCCCGGGAGCCGGCGGCGTCGGCGAGCAGCGTGCCGTCCAGGGCGCAGCCCCGGACCCGGGTGACGTCGGGGCCGAGGTCGACGGCGAGCACGGCCCCCGCGGCCGGCCCGAGGCGGTAGACGGCGGCGTTGCGTCCCGTGCCGCTGGAGGCCGTGCCGGAGTGGGCGGCGAGCCCGGCGCCCTCCAGTTCCGCGACGGCCGAGGACACCGTCGGCTTGGACAGGCCCGCAAGGCTCGCGAGCTGCGGCCGGGTCGCCCGGCCGGCGTCGGCCAGGACGGCGAACACCGCGCCGGCGCTCTCGGTCAGACGGGGGCCTCTTGCCACGTCAGGTTCCAACAGTTCCCCCAACGGGTGACGGGCCGCACTCCCGGATCGATCGTCTCGGATCGTCTCGGGTCGTCTCCACGGGAGGCGGCGAAGGGATTGCTCTTGACGCACTGTACTTCGTTAGTTAACTTCCTAACGAACATCACGGTACTCGCCTGCCGTGCTCCGCCAGAAGCCCGTCCCGGGGCTTCCCTGTTTCTCCAACTGCCCCTCATCCAGGCACGGTTCGCCCGCCGTCGCAGCACAGCGCAACGACGAAAGAGGTTCCGTGCAGGACTTCGCGCCCCTTGTGGTCGGCATCGACGTGGGCGGCACCAAGACGCATCTGCGCGCGCTCGCGGGCGACGCCCCCGTGGCCGACCAGGTCCGTGCGAGCGCCGGCTGGCGGCCGCACGACCCGGCGGCCGCCGCCCGGTGGCTGACCTCGCTGGTCACCGACGCGCTCCCGGCGGGCGCCCGCCCCTTTGCCATGGCCGTCGGCGGGCATGCCTGTGAGACCCCCCGCCAGTGCGAGCTGATACGCGCCGCGCTCCGGCAGCACTTCGACGCGCCCGCCCTGGTGGTGGGCGACGCGCAGCTCCTCGTCCCCGCGGCCGGACTGGACAAGGGCGTCGGCCTGGTCGCCGGCACCGGCTCGGTGGCGGTGGGGCGGCTGCCCGACGGCACCGCCGTCCAGGTGGGCGGCTGGGGCGCGGTCCTCGGCGACGAGGGCGGCGCCGCCGGTCTCGTCCGGGAGGCGGCACGGGCCGTATGGGCCGCCCACGACCGCGGGGAACGGCCCGACGCGCTCGCGCTCGGGCTCATCACCTCGCTCGACGTGCCCGAAGTGCCCGCGCTCGGCGCGGCCCTGGAGCGGGCCACGGATGTCTCCGCCGAGTGGGGCCGGCACGCTCCCGTCGTCTTCGCGGCAGCCTCCGCGGGCTCCGCGCTCGCCCGGACCGTGATCGACGAGGCCGCAGGAGCGCTGGCCATGCTGGTCTACCGGCTCGCCGCCCGCGGGGCCGCCGTCGACGATGTGGTCGTCGCGGGCGGAACGGTACTGTCCCAGCCCGGTCTGTACGACGCCTTCATCACCGCCCTGGCCGAAACGGTGCCCACGGCCCGTGCCAGGAGCCTGGAGGTGCCACCGGTCGAGGGCGCGGTGGCGCTGGCCCGGTCGCTCCTGTGAGGCGGGGCCGCGCGTTCACCAGCGGTACGGGTCCCGGCCCCATACCCCTCGTCGAGGGGACGGCATCCGGCCTTCGCATCACTCAAGATCGCACGACTTCCCCGGCCACGTCGCCGCAGAACTGAAGAGAGGCACGTCCATGCCGTCATCCGCCGGGCACCACTCCCCCACCCTGAACCGCAGGGGGTTCCTCAGAACGTCGCTGGGCGGCTCGGCCGCCCTGGTCGCCGCGCCGGCCTTCGTCGGGTGGCTGGGCGCCGCGGACGCCAAGGCCGCCACCGCCCCCGCCGCGTTCGTCGACGACTACAAGACCAACCTCCTGACGAACCGGACCCCCGAGACCAACGCGGTCGTCCGGGCTCTGGGGGGCTTCGCCGAGATGTGGAAGACCGGCGACTGGAACACCGGCGCACCGCTCATGCCGGAGATCCTGCGCGCCAACGTGCGCTACTGCGAGCGGATCACCGCCGAGCGCACCGACGCGGAGGCCGAGCGGGCCTTCGTCATCGACCGCCAGCACCAGAGCTACTCGATGATCGACGGCCTCGGACCGCTCGCCGCGCTGTACAAGTCGGGTGCCAAGGCGGTCACGTCGATCACCGGCGCCCCGGAGGGCACACCGCCGGCCAAGGTGAACGACGCGGTGCCCGCCGACGCCCCGGCCGGTTCCGCGCTGGGCGCGGGCTCCTACGACTCCGAACTCGGCCAGGTGGCGCGGCTGGTGGACACCCTGCGGGGCAACTGGGCCTCCGGCAACCCGGCCAAGTTCGCCTACCAGTACCCGCGCCCGTGGCGGATGAACGAGGACAGCGAGGTCGTCGACACCGGACGGACGGACGAGTTCGGCTTCCCGGTGTACGAGTCGAAGGTCGTCGTCGCCCCGCAGCTGCTGCGCCAGCGCGGCGACAAGCCCGCCGACGACGGTGGTTTCCCCAGTGGCCACACCAACGCCCTGCACCTGGCGTCGCTGGCCTACGCGTACGCGGTGCCGGAGCGTTTCCAGGAGCTGGTGACGCGCGCCCTGGAGCTCGCCCACACCCGGATCGTCGCCGGCATGCACTCCCCCGTCGACGTGCTCGGCGGCCGGATCATGGCCACCGCCCTGGCCGCCGCGACTCTCGCGGACCCGGCGAACGCCGGCCTCAAGGCAGCCGCCCGCGCACAGGCCCTGGCCTATTTCACGGAGAGGACCGGCACCACGCCCGACTCCCTGTACGCGTACGCGCACTCGGCGGGCACCGGCACCGACCCCTACGCCGACCGGGACGCCAACGCCCGTGCGGTCCGGCCCCGGCTGACGTACGTCCTGCCCCGCCGCGGCCGCAGGGACCCGCTCACGGTGCCGAAGGGCGCGGAGGTGCTGCTGGAGACGCGGCTGCCGTACCTGACCGCCGAACAGCGGCGGGAGGTGCTGCGGACGACCGCGCTGCCCTCCGGGTACGTCCTGCTGGACGGCTTCGAGCAGTGGGGCCGGCTGAACCTGTTCGCCGCGGCCGACGGCTACGGGGCCTTCGAGCGGGACGTCACCGTGACGCAGGACGCGACGGCCGGGGGCTTCCACGCGGCCGACAGCTGGCGCAACGACATCGACGGCTGCGGCGCTCTGACCAAGCGCGGTTCGGGCACGCTCACCCTGACGGGCCACAACCGCTACCACGGCGGGACCACCCTGGAGGCCGGAACGCTGGTGGCCGCGTCGCCGCGCGCTCTGGGCGAGGGCGACGTCCACGTCACGGGCGGCACGCTCCGCGTGGACCCGGTGCTGCGGGTGAGCGGCTCGTACGTCCAGGAGGGCGAGTCGACGCTGGAGCTGACGCTGCGCAAGGACCACGGCCCGGCCCTGTCGGTGAGCGGGCGGGTTCTGCTGGGCCGGGGCAGTGTGCTGTCGCTGCGCCTCGGCACCGGGCGGCCGCCGGTCGTGGGGACGACCGTTCCCGTCCTGGCGGCTTCTCGGCTGCGCGGCCGGTTCGACCGAGTCGAGCTGGATTCGGAGACGCTGCGGGCCGTGCCCCTGCACACGGCTGACGGTCTGTCGGTGCGGCTCGTGCGGCGGTAGCGCTTACTTCGGCGGGGGCTGATGCAGAGTGGGTCCATGTGGGACCTCCGGATCGCTCCCGCCGTTCCGCGGCCCGTGTCGCCGTCGCGCCCGGCACGGGCCGACGCCACGCCCCGCCCGGGCAGACGCCGGCCGGTGCTCCTCCTGGTGGTGGTGCTGCTCGCGCAGATGGCGTTCGCGATGGTCACGACCGCCGTGCAGCAGACCCCGACGATCGACGAACCGGTGTACGTGGGGGCGGCCGCGGAGTACGTGCACGAGCACCGGCTGCGGCACAACCCGGAGCATCCGCCGCTCGGCAAGCTGGTCATCGGCGCGGGGGTCGCCCTCGCGGATCCGCACATCGACCCGCGCTTCACCGGGGACCAGGGGCGGTTGGGCCGGCATCTGCTGTACGGGTCGGGCAACGACACCTGGCGGCTGATGCTGTGGGCCCGCCTTCCGGTGATCGCGCTGACCCTGTCGTTCGGGCTGGTGGTCTTCGCCTTCGCCCGTGAACTGGCCGGGACCGGCGCGGGGCTGGCCGCACTCGCGCTGTACTGCTTCTCCCCCGACGTCATCGCCCACGGCTCGCTCGCCACGCTGGACGTGCCGTCCGCCGGGTTCGTGCTGACTGCGGCGTGGCTGGTGTGGCGGGCGCGCCGTGCGCCACGGCTGTACGTGCCGCTCGCGGGGACGGCGCTCGGCGCGGCCCTGGCCACGAAGATGAGCGTGCTGCCCGCCGTGCCGGTGCTGATGGTGCTGGCCGCCGTGTCCGTCCTGCGGTCGCCGGGAGGCAGCCGGCGCAGAGCGGCCGCGGCTGCGGGCGGGGTCGTCCTGGTCGCGGTGGCCGTCGTGTGGGTCACGTATCTGGTGGTCGATCCGCGGTTGCGCTGGGCCCCGGAGCAGCACGTGCCGGTGGTGCACGGGCTGCGGGGGCTGCTGGTGGAGGCGATGCCGTTCCCGGAGGCCTACCGGGACGGGATGCGGGTGCAGTTCGGGCTGGAGAACCGGCCGTGGCAGGGGTTCCTCTTCGGGCGGCTGTACGACGGCTCGCGGTGGTACTACCTGCCGGCCGCGCTGCTCGTGAAGACGCCGCTGGGGATGCTCGCCTCGTGGGCCGGGGGCGCCGCGGCCGTCGTAGCGGTCCGGCGGCTGCGCCCTGCCGCACCGTATGTGCTGGCCGTTCCCCTGGTGCTGCTGGTGGCGGCCATGCAGGGAGCACGGAACTTCGGCACCCGGTACGCCCTCGTCCTGCCGCTGTTCCTGGCGGTGGCCGCGGGGTGCGTGCTCGTGGTGCGGTCGCGGTGGGTGTCCTCGGGGGTGGCGGTACTGGTCGTGTTCGTCGCGCTGAGTTCGGTGCGGGCGTACCCCTACTATCTGCCGTATTCCAACGAGGCGTTCGGGGGGCCGGACAGGACCCGGGAGTGGCTGCACGACTCGAACGTGGACTGGGGACAGGACCTCGGGCGGCTCGCGCAGCGGCTGCGGGAGCGGTATCCGGGTGAGCGGGTGTGGCTCGTGTACAAGGGCGGCGGGGTGCCCTCCTCCTACGGCATCGAGGCGTCGGATCCACGGCGGGTGCCGGTCCGTGAGGTGCGGGGGCTGCTGGCCGTGTCGGACTCGGCGGCCGCGAAGGCCACGGGGCGGCTGGCCGAGTTGATCGGCGGCAGCCGCCCCGTCGACGACGTGGGGCACTCGATCACGCTGTACCGCCGCTGAGTGCCGTGGCGCGGGTACGTCAGTGCATCGCGTAGAAGAACCCGTCCGCGCTCACGTGCTGCATGACCCTGCTCGCCACCCGGTAGCGGCCGTTGGGCACGTCGGGGCACCTCGCCACGTGGACGGCCAGCGGGCCGGCGAACTCGTAGCCGCGGCGTTCCGCGTGGCGGGACAGGCGGTCGGTGAGGGCCTGCCCCACGTCGGTACCGGTGCGGGTCAGATGGTCGTGCACGTCGTCGGGGAGTTCCACGTCGTAGGCGTTGGGGACCATGACGCGGCCCTCACGGCAGACGACGGCGTTGTCGTCGCACTCGCGCCGCAGGGCGTCGAGGACCTCGACCGGTTCCTTGTCGAGGAGCCGCGCCCATAGCGCGTCCCAGCGGTTCTCCAGGGTCTGTTCCAGCGCACTCAGCGCGCTCATGCCGTCTCTCCTGCCGGAAGCGTCGTGGTTCGGTCGTGGGTGGGGGTGTCCCTAGCGTTCGTCGTAGTCGTCGGGGCGCACCTCGGCCTCCTCCAGCGCCTCACGCATCGTGCGGCCGGTCGCGCCCGGCGGGCGGGTGCGGGTCTCGTCCTGCCGTTCCAGCAGTTCGTCGGTGGTCTGCGTCTTGGGCCGGCTCTCCTCCGGGACGGTCATGGCGAACGGCTCCTTCCTCGGTCGTGTGCGGCGGCGGGTTCCCGCCCGGCGTACGGGTAACCCCCCGCGGGGCGGCTCATGCCGCCCGGAGAAGCCCTGGTCACCATGTGCGTGAGCTATGTTGAACGTCCGTGGGAGACGAAGGAGGCGCACCGTTGCCATCGCCGCAGCAGGCACGCGCACAGGCATCCGCGATCACTTCGGGGAAGGCCGCCCCCGAAGCGGAGGTCTCCCCGTCCGCCCAGCTCAGGACGCTCTTCGACCGGCCCCGGCTGTCCCCGGGGCAGCGGCGTATCGCGCAGTACCTGATCGAGCACATCACCGAGGCGGCGTTCCTGTCGATCACGGACCTCGCGGACCGGGTCGGCGTCAGCCAGCCCTCGGTGACGCGGTTCGCCTCGGCGGTCGGCTTCAGCGGTTACCCGGCGCTGCGGGAGAAACTGCAGTCGATCGCGCTGGGCACCCTCGCGATCGGCCCGGCCGAGGAACTGCGGGGCAACGAGCTGCAGGCGGCGGTCGACGCCGAGATCGAGAACCTGGAGAACCTCCGGCGCGACCTGGCCGACCCGAACCTGGTCATCGACATCGGCCGCAAGCTGTCCTCGTCCGCCCCCCTGACGGTCCTCGGGCTGCGCATCTCCGTCTCGCTCGCCGAGTACTTCGCCTACGCCGCCCGCCGGATCCATCCGGACGTACGCCTCGTGACGCGGGGCGGCAGCGTCGCCTACGACGCGCTGCTGCAGTCGCGGGAAGCGGGCGGCACGTGGGTCCTGGCATTCTCCATGCCGCGGCACGCCCAGGAGACCCTGACGGCGGTCCGGGTCGCGCGGGGCGCGGGGCTCAAGGTCGCCCTGATCACCGACCTGGCGCTCGGGCCGCTGGCGGACGAGGCCGACGTCGTCTTCGCCATCGGGACGGGCTCGCGGCTGGTCTTCGACTCCTACGCCGCCCCGGGCGTGATGTGCTCGGCACTGCTGCAGGCCATGACCGACGCGGATCCGGAGCGGACCCAGGCGCGTCTGGAGGAGTACGAGCAGGTCGCCGACCAGCACCAGTTCTTCCTCAGGGACTGAGCATACGTACGGCGGTTCCCACATGGGGAGCATCCGCAACAAAGCACGCATGAATGTTTTCATGCTCCTTGCAAACCGGATGGCATATATAAATACTGCTCACGGATCGCGACCCGGCAGTTCCGGATCCGTTCCGCACCCGTGGAGCCGGGTCCTACCCACTCCGGGTCCCGGGTGTCCGTGGCGGCCCCGGTCATCCCCTAGGCCGGGGCCGCCCCGACCCGTCGTCCACCCACGCGACGCCGCACACCCGGAAGCGATGATCATGCCCCTCACGACTACGCGCATCAGCCCGGACTGGCCCTGCCAGGTCAAGACCCCCGGGAGCTACGACTGGGAGCGCTCGGCGGCCAAGTGGCTGCGTGAGCTGGTGCCCACGCGCTACGCCGGATACCCCGTGTTCATTCGCCACCCCGTCCTCCTCGCACGGCACGCCCAGATCCAGGTGCAGAACGAGATCCGGGTCGCCCGTACCGCTCTGCAGACCGCCCGCGCCGACCTGCCCGGGCTGGGCCTGCACGAGGGGGTCATCGAGCACACGATCAAGCTGTACGCGGCCGAGGTCATGCAGCTCCAGCACATCGCCCGCAGCGTCCGGGCGGTCACCCAGGCCCTGGTCGAGGCGAACCGCCAGCCGTGAGCCGCCGGGCATGACCGGCGCCGGGCGTGGCACACGTGGAGGAGTGAGCACCACGACAGCCCGGCGCGGTGAGCCGGTGACCACGGTTCTGACCTGGCAGGTGCGCCCCGGCCGGGAGCAGCGGTTCGAGGAGTGGACGCACGGCATCACCCGCTGCGCGCGGCGGTTCCCCGGCAACGAGGGCGTCTCCTGGCTGACGCCCGAGGACGGCCACCGCTACCACGCGGTGCTGCGCTGGTCCGATCAGCACCGGCTCGCCGCCTGGCTGGAGTCCGAGGAGCGGGCGCACTGGCACCGGCAGATCGAGGACATCGCGACCGAGGTCAGCAGCGAGCGCCAGTCGACGACCGGGATGGAGACCTGGTTCAGCCTGCCGGGCACCACCGTGCAGGCCCCGCCCCGGTGGAAGATGGTCCTCACCACCTTCCTCGGCGCCTACCCCTTCACCCTGCTCATCCAGTGGCTGGTGACGCCTCACACCACCGGCTGGCCGCTGCCTCTGCGGGCGGCCGTCTTCCCGCTGGTGCTGCTTCCGCTGCTGACCTACCTCGTGATGCCGCGGCTCAGCCGGCTGTTCCGGCTGTGGCTGTATCCGCGCGACGGACGGTGAGCGGTTCCCGTGAGGCGGATGTGACCCGGGGGACCTCGGGGAAGGGGGAACAGACCGTGCGTACAAGTCGGTCTGCGAACCGGGCCAGGTGTGCAATGCTCGACGCGTGACGAGCGAGCCCGTGACGCCGGCGCAGCCCGGTGCCGCACCGGACCTGGTCGAACTGGCCAAGATCGTCGCCCGGCAGCGCGCCGAGATGGACCGGCTGCGCGACCAGGCGGCCACCTCCGCTGTCGTGGAACGAGCCAAGGGCGCGGTCATGGCGCTGAGCGGCTGCTCCGCCGACGCGGCCGGTGAACAGCTGCTCCAGCGGGCCAAGGCCGGCCGTCACACCCTGCTGGAGGAGTGCTGGATCACCCTCGGCACGCTCGCACCGATGGCGTCCGGCTCGGGCACCAGCAGTGAGTTCAGCGGCGTCGAGATTCCCGGCCGGGCGGCCGATCTGGAGACCTCGGCCGTGCCGGACGACGTCACCGCCGCCCTGGCCCGCCTCGGCCAGGCCCTCGTTCGCGTGACGACCCCGCACGACCTCGCCGGATGTCTGCTGGAGCATCTCGGCCCCGACATGGCGGTGGACGCCGTCCTGATCTACGCCCGCAGGCCCGACGGCGGCCTGGAGCTGATCGGGCACGCGGGGATCGACGACAAGCTGGCGACCCAGTGGGGCCAGGTTCCGCCGCTGAGCGGAATGGCGGCACTGGACGCGCTGCGGGCGCGCGAGCCGCGCTGGCTGGAGGACTTCTCCGCGGACGAACAGCGCTACCTCCTCATCGGCGATCCTCCCGACCGGTGGCGCTCGCGTGCCTGGCTGCCCGTGCTCGCCGCGGGCTCCGCCGAGGTCTGCATCGGGGTGCTGCGCGGCCGGGCCGGGGCGTTCACCTCGCGCGACCGCGCCCACCTGCACGGCGTCACCGGGCTGTGCGCCGGCCGGCTGCGGGCCTTCGGCTCCCCGCCCGAGCGCGAGGCCGACGCCGCCACGGACGCGGTGCAGGCGCTGTTCGAGGCACTGCCCGTCGCGGCGATGCTCCTCACCCCGCTGCGGGCCGCGACGGGCGAGACCGAGGACTTCCGGGTGGAGGCCGCGACCGCCCAGGTGGGTGACCTGCTGGGCCGCAGCGGTGAGGAGACGGCCGGGCGGCGGCTGCTGGAGCTGCGCCCGGCCCTGACTGCCGAGCCGCTGTGGCAGGGCTGTCTGCAGGTGCTGGCCACCGGGTCGGCGTGGGAGGGCGAGCCGTTCGCACACGAGGAGGTCGTGGCGGGCGTCGCCGAGCTGTTCGTGTACACGGCACGCGTGGCACCGCTGGGCGACACCCTCGTCGTCTCGTGGATCCGGCACGGCTCCTCCGACCGGCAGGAACAGCGGCTGGCGGACCTGCAGCGGCTGGGCAACCTCGGCTGGGCGAACTGGAACCTGGCCACGCAGGAGGCGTCCTGGTCGACCCAGGTGTTCTCCCTCTTCGGCCTCGATCCCCGGCACGGCCCGGTGCGCCTGCAGGAGGTGCCGGAGCTCGCGCTGCCCGAGGACACACCCGCCCTGACGCGTGCCATCGGTGCACTGGTGCACGACGGGCGGCCGTTCGACGTGCCGTTCCGGATCCGGACGAGCGGTGGCATCCGGCATCTGCGGCTGGTGGCCGAGGCGGTGCCCGACCGGCACGGCACACCCGTGGAGGTGCACGGCTTCGTACAGGACATGACGGCCCGGCGCCGGGCGGAGCTGGCCCTGGTCGAGAGCGAGCGGGCGATCCTGACGCAGCACGACGTGCTCCAGGCCGAGCGGACCCTGGCCACCCGGCTCCAGCACGCGCTGCTGCCGATGTCCAACCGTCCCGTGCACCTGGCCGGGCTGCGGGTCGAGGTCGCCTATCTGCCGGCCCAGTCGGGTGTGCACGTGGGCGGTGACTGGTTCAGCGCCATCGAACTGCCCGACGGGAGCGCGCTGCTGGTGGTGGGCGACGTCGCCGGCCACGGCGTCGACGCCGTGGCCACGATGGCCCAGCTCCGGTTCACCGCGAAGGGCATGGTCATCACGGGTTCGTCCCTGACCGGCGCGCTCGCGCGGCTGAACACGCTGCTGCTCCACTCGCGCGACTCCCACACGACGGCCACGATGGTGCTGGCCCGCTACGATCCCCGTCGCCGTCGCCTGCTCTGGGCCCAGGCGGGGCATCCCCCGCCGTTGCTGCTGCGTGACGGCGAGGCCCGGTACCTGCGCCGCCCGGGCGGCATGCTGCTGGGGGCGTCGGCCACGCCGGTCTACCAGGAGGCCGAGTGCCGTCTGCATCCGGGCGACCGGCTCATCCTGTACACGGACGGCCTGGTCGAGCACCCTCCGCACAGCGTCGACCGGGGCCTGGAGGAGCTCGCCGAGGCGGTGGCGGCTCCGCTCGGCGACGGGCCCGCGTCGCTGGGACCGCTGCTGGCGCGGATGCTGCCGGACGTGCGGCGGGACGACGTGTGCGTGGTGGACGTCCGGGTCCCCGGGGCGCAGGACGACTAGGGGGCGCCTTCCCCGCGGAGATCCCTCGGAACTCCCCCGGGCTCACGCCGCCTCACAGGTCCCCCCGGTGGCGCCAGTACCACCACAGGCCCACCAGCAGGGCCAGCAGGAAGAGGGTGGGCAGCACCAGACCGGGGATGCGGGAGCCGTTCATTGGGCGGGGCCTTCGGTTCGCGGCGGTTCGGGCGCTGCGTGCTGCGCCCGGCCCCAGGGTGACGCCGCACGGCCCCGCCGTTCCGGTGCTTTTCCCAGCCGTTGCCCGGCGTTCGATACAGGGGGAGCGCCGTCAGCCGGCCGGGTGGCCCGGGTCGATGGTGAGGGCGTCGGACAGGCGCAGCAGCGGCCCGTCGTAGTCCTCGTCGCCGCCCCACTCGACCGGGTCGAGGACGAAGCCGATGTGGTCGCCGCCGCCCGCGCGCGTCACGATCCGGCCGACGAACCAGGCCGGCGCGTCCCGCAGGACCAGGGCCCCGCCGTACGCCTCCCGCAGGCGGACGTCCGCGAACTTGTCGGTCCGGTCGCCGGTGTGCCCGCCGAACAGCTCGGCGAGGGCGTGCTGTTCGCGGCCGAGCAGGTGCACGGCCAGGACGTCGGCGTTCCGGGCCACCCGGAACGTGTGGTTGAGCTCGGACAGCCACACCACGAACCGCACGGGCCGCAGCGAGCACTGCGAGGCGAACCCGACCAGACAGCCCGCCCGTTCACCGCCCGCGGCGGCGGTGACCACGCACATGTCGGGGTTCAGCCGGTCGATGAACGTGTCCATGCGGGCCATGGTCACACATCAGATCGTGCCCGCCGGGGTGCGGGACTCCAGGGCCGCCCGGGTGTCGTTGCCGTAGACGCCGGTCTCGTCGCCGCGGATGCCGTACCAGAGCTGGAAGCGGGCGACCGCCGCGGTGAGGGTCGGGTCGTAGCGGCCGCTGGTGGAGCCGTCCCGGTAGACGTCCGGGATGCGCAGGAGGCGTTGCTGGAGTTCGGTCACCTCCGGGCCGGACGCCCCTTCGCGCAGTGTGCCCGCGCCGTCGGGGTCCGCGGGCGCGGTGGCGGGCGGACCGGACGGGGTGGACGGGGGGTCGGTGGCGGGGTCGGGCGCGGAGGCGGAGGGCCGGGGCGGGGCGGGCGCGGGTGCCGCGCTGTCGTCGCCGGGCTCGCCGCGGAGCAGGAGCGCACCGCCGAAGCCGAGCACCGCGGCCGCGAGGACGGCCACCGCGACGGCGGCGCGGCGCAGCCCGGCTCCCGGGGGCACGGCATCCGTACGCCGGCGGGTCTCGCGGGCGACGGGCGGGAGTTCCTGTGTCGAGGCCTCGGAGCCGGCCGGTGCCGCCGCCAGCGCGACGGATTCGTAGCCGCCGGGTTCCCGGCCGGTCTCCTGCCGGAACTCCCGCATCAGTTCCGCGAGTGCGTCGGTGCGGCGGGGCCGCAGGACACGGATGGGTTCGAGGACCGGGCCGTCCTGCGACGGCCGTGGCTCGGACGGTGTCGACACGCTGTTCTCCTTCGTCCGGGCCGGAGGCGCCCGTCTTCGGGGATCGTCCTGACGCTGGTGCCGCGACAGGGCGAACGCTGCCTGCCGCGGTACTGGATACGCGCCCGCCGCCTGCGGGGTTCAGAGTCCGGCTCGGGGCCACAGGACAGAGCACTCAGTACCCCCCAGCGAGTGCACCGAGTGCCATGCACGTCGGCCGGATGCTACGTTCGCGCCCATGAGCTCCGAGAAAGCCGAGGCCGGCACCGGGAAGCCGCCCATGCGGGACGCCTTGGTGGCGGCGGCCTTCCAGCTGTTCCTGGAGCGGGGGTACGAACAGACCACCGTCGACGACATCGTGGCGCTCGCCGGGGTCGGGCGGCGTTCGTTCTTCCGTTACTTCCCCTCCAAGGAGGACGTGGTCTTCCCGGACCACGAGCGCTGCCTGGCCGACATGACGGCCTTCCTGTCGGACGGTTCCGACGACGACGAACCCGTGCGGCGGGTCTGCGACGCGGCCCGGCTGGTACTGCGCATGTACGCCGAGAACCCGACGTTCTCCGTGCAGCGCTACCGCCTCACCAAGCAGGTTCCGGGGCTGCGGGCCTACGAGCTGTCGGTCGTCTGGCGCTACGAGCGGGCTCTCGCCGCGTACCTGCGCCGGCGCTTCACGGCCCGCCGGGACGGCACCCTGCAGGCCGATGTGATCGCGGCGGCGGTGGTCGCGGCGCACAACAACGCGCTGCGCTCCTGGCTGCGTTCGGACGGGGAGGGGGAGGCGAGCGCGGCGGTCGACCACGCGCTGGCCTACGTGCAGTCGGCGTTCGGCGGGGTTCCGGTGCCGCCCGTCGTGGAGCAGCCGGAGGACGTGGTGGTCGTCGTGTCGCGGCGCGGGGCACCGCTGTGGCGGGTGGTGCAGGAGATCGAGACGACGCTGGGACGGAGCTGAGCCTCCGCAGATTGAGGGAACGGAGTGCCTTTACGAGTGGCACTGAGTGCCATACTCTGTGCTGCGTGCACGGTGGCACGGCGAGCCGCGCACCCGTGTGCGCGAGTGATCGCGTGCGCGGATTCCGGCCGAGTGCAGGGAGTTGACCAGCGTGTACCACTCAGGAAGCGTCACTCAGCAGGCAGCCGGCTCCGCCACGGGTCTGCTCGACCCGAGGGGCCAGGGCTCGGAGGCCATCCTCTACCAGCGCTGCACCTGGTGCGGCACCGCCATGTACCACCGGCTGCTGTGTCCGGTCTGCCGGGGCAGCGAGCTGCGCACGGAGCGCGCCGAGGGCACGGGCACGGTCCGCCACTCCACCGTGGTGCACCGCAACACCCCCGCAGCGCGCAACGTCTCCATGATCGAGATGGCCGAGGGCTTCGTGGTCCGCGGCCGGGTGATGGGCCCGCCGATCGGTATCCACAGCGGGGACCGGGTACGGCTGTCCACGGCCAAGGACCCCGTACGCGGCGAGCCGGTCTTCCAGCTCCTGGACGAGCCGTACCGGGCCTGGAGCTGACGCCCCCTGACGGGATTCTCGCGGGGCAGGCGCCGTCCGCGCAGGTGCCGGCCGGTCGTCAGAGGGTGATGCGGATCCCCACGGTACCGTCCACGCCCCGGCGCAACCGGCTGCCGAGCAGGGTCAGCCGGCCCGTCAGGCCGTATTTGCGGGCGATGAGCTGCCGGTAGCGGGCGGTGGTGGCCGGGTCGCAGATCTCCGCCGTCGCGGGCACCTGGTCGCCGGTGGGGTTGCCGCGCAGGTCGCAGGGGCCGACCAGTACGTCGGCTCGGTTGCGGATCCGCTTCACCTTCCAGGAGTCGGCGGGTGTCCACACGCCGAGCGCAGCACCGTCGCGCACCACCCAGACCGGGGTGGCGACCGGCGTGCCGTTCCTGCGGTAACTTGTGATCAGCAGGTACTTGCCCGCGCCGAGTTCGTCCAGCGTCCTGTCGTCCATGGCGGGCAGTGTACGAGCGTGTGCCCGGGTTCAGCGCAGCGCCGCCGCCATTCTGTGCACGGCGTCTTCGAGCACCTCCTTCGAGGCCGCCAGGTTGAGGCGGGCATGGCCGGCGCCACCCGTGCCGAAGGGGAGGCCGGAACTCAGGGCGACCCGGCCGCGCTTCAGGAAGACGTCGGCCGGGTCGTCACCGAGTCCGAGCGCGCGGCAGTCGAGCCAGGCCAGGTAAGTGGCGTCGCCCGGCCGGTAGCAGATCGCGGGCAGGTGCTCGGCCAGCAGATCCGCGAGCAGCCACCGGTTGCTGTCGAGCCCGGCCGGCAGGGCGTCCAGCCAGGTGAGGCCGTCCCGCAAAGCGGCGGTGTGGGCGATGACGGCGACGTGGCTGGGGCCGTGCCCCACCTCCTCGGGCATCCGGTCCAGGTCGGCGGCGGCCCCGGGCCCGGCGATCGCCAGGGCGGCCTTGAGCCCGGGCAGGTTCCAGCCCTTCGAGGCCGACATCAGGGAGAGGCCGCGCTCGGCGCCCGGCACGCTCAGGTACGGCACGAATCCGGCACCGCCGAGCACGAGCGGGGCGTGGATCTCGTCGGCGACGACGCGGACTCCGTACCGCTCGGCGAGGCCGGCGACGGCGGACAGTTCCCCGGCCGTGTGCACGGTGCCGGTCGGGTTGTGGGGGCTGCACAGCAGATACGCGGCTCGCCGCCCAGCCGCCACGGCCTGCCGGAAGGACGACTCCAGAACCGCGAGGTCGAGGCGCCCGTCCGCGCCGAGCGGAGCCTCGGCCACCCGCCGGTCCATGTGCTCCACGAACAGGTAGAACGGCGGATACACGGGCGGGTTCACGACCACCGTGTCACCGGGTCCGGTGACCAGTTCGAGCATCTCGACGACACCCAGCATGACGTCGGGCACGATCGCGGTGCGCTCCACGGCGAGCCCGTCCCAGCCCCACCGCTTCGCCGCGAAGGCGGCCAGGGCCTGCGCGTATCCGGTACCGGCCGGGTATCCCGTGTCGCCGAGGTGGAGCGCGTCGGTGACGGCCCGCACGACGGGCTCCGCGAGCGGCACGTCCATCTCCGCCACCCACAGCGGCAGCACGTCCTCGGGATACGTGCGCCACTTCACGCTCGTGCGCTGCCGGAGACGGTCGAGGGTGAGGGCTTGCAGGGGATTCGGCTCACCGGACGATTCGTGCGGGATCCTGGTCATGTGGCACACGATAGGGGGCTGTGCGGTGAGCGGGAATCATGTGGACGGGCGGCGGGGCGGGGCGGCGGGCACGATCCTGGAGGTCGCCTGCGACGAGTCGGGGTCGGACGGTGAGAACCTCACCGGCGGCAACACGGACGTGTTCGCGCACGCCGGGGTCTCGCTGTCCGAGGCGGCGGCCGCGGCGGCCGTGCGGGAGATCCGGGACCGGATCCGGTCACCGGCCGAGGAGTACAAGGCGAACCACCTCCTGCGGGAGAAGCACCGCGCGGTGCTGGAGTGGCTGCTCGCGCCGCGGGGGCCGATCCACGGGCGGGCGCGCGTGCACCTCATGGAGAAGACGTTCCTCGTGGTGGACCGGACGATCGGCCTGCTGCTGGACGACGCGGACGAGGCGGCCGTGCTGTTTCGCGCCGGGCGCACGGACTTCGGGGAGGCCGGCTGGCGGGCGTTCCTGGAGGCGGCCAACCGGCTGCTGCGGGTCCGCCACGACGGGGACCCCGTGGACGACTTCTACGCGACCGTCGACGCCCTGCGCCGGGCACATCCGCGGACGGACGCGGCGCGGGTCCTGGACCGGCTCGCCCCGACCCGTTCCCGCGCGGTGTCGTACCGGGACGGTCTCCGGGCCGGGCCGCCGCTGATCCCGCCGCTCAATCCGCTGCTCCCGGCGATCGTGCGCACGGCCGCGCTCTGGAGCGGTGACGGGCGGTCGGTGCATCTGGTGCACGACCGGCAGAACATGCTGACGCCCGACCGCATCGCGTGGATCGGGCAAACGGCCCGGCGGGCCGGAATCGGCCTGGCCGGGCTGCGGCTGGTCGTCGCACGGGACGATTCCCGGGTGCAGGTGGCGGACTTCCTCGCGGGGATCGCCCGCAAGGTCGCCTCGGACGAGCTGAACGGCCGCGGGGACCCGGCGCTCACCGCCCTGCTGCGGCCCTACGTCGACCCGGACTCGGTGTGGGGTGACGCCCGCAGCGGGGCCCTGCTCGCGGGTCCGGTGGCGGGTTGACGCGGAAGAGATCACCGGTGCGCTGAACGCGGCACGGCTGCGCCCCGTATGGATGAGGGGCACTCAACTCAAGGAGGGCCCCGCGCTGTTCGCATCGTGATGTTCGGGTTCGGGAGCCATGCATGAGGCACGCACGACGACGGGTCGTCCGGCGAGTGACACGGCTGGCGGCCGTCGGCGGACTCCTCCTCGGAGGAGCCATGGTCACCACCGCCGTGGCGAGCGAGCCGGCGGCCCCGTCCATCGGGGTCCCCTACACCGCGCCGCCGGCGACGGGTGAGGGCACCGACCTCGTGTCCCGGCTCGGGAACTCCCGCACGGCGGGCAGCTGGGTCGACTCGGCCGGGCGGCCGGTCGTGGCGGTCACCGACGAACAGGCGGCGGCCGAGGTCGAACGGGCCGGTGCGCGGGCGAAGATGGTCAGCCACAGCATGAGCGACCTGAAGTCCGCGGCGAAGACGCTGCGTTCGGCCCCCCGGGTGTCCGGCACCTCCTGGGCCCTGGACTACAAGAGCAACCAGGTGGTGGTGCGGGGCGACAGCACCGTCTCCGCCTCCGACTGGTCCCGGATGACCGAGGTCGCCGAGGGCATCGGCTCCTTCGTGCGCATGGAGCGCACCGAGGGCACGTTCACCACCCGGGTCAACGGCGCGCAGCCCATCCTGTCGACGGCCGGGCGCTGTTCGGCGGGGTTCAACGTGACGGACGGCAAGAGCGACTTCATCCTCACGGCCGGGCACTGCGGGCCCGACGGTTCCGTCTGGTTCGCGGACGACCGGGGCCGGCAGCAGGTCGGTACCTCGCTCAAGGGGAGCTTCCCCGGCGACGACTACTCCCTGGTGAAGTACGACAGCGGTCGTGCGGGCAAGGGCGCGGACGTCGTCGCGGTCGGCGACGGCAAGGGTGTGCGGATCACGGGCGTCGCCGACGCGGAGGTCGGGCAGAAGGTCTTCCGCAGCGGCAGCACCAGTGGTCTGCGCGACGGGGAGGTGACCGCGCTCAACGCCACGGTCAACTACCCCGAGGGCACGGTGACCGGCCTCATCGAGACCGACGTGTGCGCCGAACCCGGCGACAGCGGGGGCCCGATGTTCGCCGACGGCATCGCGCTCGGCGTGACGTCGGGCGGCAGCGGCGACTGCCGGGCGGGCGGCACGACGTACTTCCAGCCGGTGACGAAGGCGCTGACCGAGCTGGGCGTCAAGCTGATCGTGGCGAAGTCGGCGGGCGGTACGGGCGCCGCACCCGCACCGTCGGCGACGCAGGGCGCCGCCTCGCCGGGGTCGCCGGCGCCGATCACGGGCACGGACGTGTCGACACTGCTGGGCCGCCTCACCGACCCGCGCAATGTCGGCCCCGGCATGCTCGTCATCGCGGGCAGCCTCGTCGCTCTGGTGGCGACCCGGTGGATCCGCGCGGAGCAGGACCGGAAGGCGTACCGGCAGTACTACTCGGCCACGTGGGGATGATGCCGACGGCGGGGACGTCGCCGTCAGCCCGGCGTGAGCGGCACGGTCGCGATCCTCGCCCCCGGCAGCCCCAGGTCGGCGGGACGGACGGGCGGGCCGCCAGGGACATCGACGATGTCCGTGGACGACCGCTGAGGAAAGCACGAGAAGGGCACCCGTGGGATCAGGGGTGCCCTTCGACGAGGGTCCGGTGCGTCAGCGGGCCGGGACGAGGGTCAGGCCGCGGGCGCCGATTGCGGGGCCGCGGAGGCCCACTCCAGTACGAGCCGCTGGTACTCCTCGCGCTGCTCGACGCTCAGTGTCCCGCCCGACCGGCGCCACAGCGCGCGGATCTCCTCGTTGACCTCGTCAGCCGATCGCTCGGGTGAGGATTCAACAGTGGTGGACATGCTGTGAAGCATACGTCGCCGGACGTGAAGACGATGTGAGTATTCACGAGCTAAACGGTCATTTCGGACAGTGTTACTGATCACGTCCATCTCCCGGTAAACGTGAGGCTGTTCACATCAGCCTCCTGCGAGTACCTTTCGCCATCGGAAGTTCACCGTCGCTCATGCTTCGGCCGATCCCAGCACCAGCACCTTGATGGCCAACACGGCCGCGCCGCGGGCCCAGTCGTGGAAGTCGGACACCTTTGTCTCCAGGTCGACCGGCACGGCGAGCGGATGCCTGAGCTCGCGCACCGTCTCCTCGACTCTCTTCCCGGCCACGTCCATCAGCCCGACCCCCTCCCCCGCGAGCAGGATCCTCTGCGGCATCACGAAGTTGGAGATCTGCGCGACGAGCGTGCCCAGGGCTCGCGCCGCCTCGTCGACGACCCGGGCGGGCATCGGGTCACCCGCGGCGGCCCGGGCGAGGATCTCCTCGTAGGTGCGGTCCTCGCCGGTGGCGGCCCGGATCTGGTAGCGGATGCTGGGAATGGTCAGCAGCGAGACGGCGCTGCCACGCCTGCCGTCCGGGGTGAGCGGCCCGTTGGAGTCGACGATCCAGTGCCGGCCAAAGCCGCGGTCCTCCTCGGCGAAGGGCACCCGCTTGCCGCCCAGGACCAGCCCGTAGCCCAGGCCGGCGCCGATGGTGAGGACGACGAAGCGGTCCAGCCCGCGCCCGGCGCCGAACCAGGTCTCCGCCTCGACCAGCGCCGCGACGTCGTTCTCGACGACCACCGGCAGGCCGGTGCGCTCCCCGACCAGGTCGGCCAAGGGGACGTCCCGCCACAGCAGGAAGGGCGATTCGCCGACCACGGCACGGTCCTGCACGAAGCCCCCGACCCCGATGCCGATCCCGGCGGGACGGGGGTGGCCCGCGGCCATCTCGGCGGTCATCCCGGCCAGCACGTCGGCGACTTCGGCGGGGTCGTGGGTGGTGAGCTCACGGTCGTGGCGGGCGACGATGTGGCTGCGCAGGGTGGTGACGACGCCGTAGACCATGTCCTCGGTGATCTTGAAGCCGAGGAAGAAGCCCGAGTCGGCGACGACGTCCAGCGGTTGCGAGGGGCGGCCCTGGCGTGCCTCGGCAGGCGCTCCCGCCTCGGGCACCTCGATCAGCAGGCCCGACTCGATCAGCGGCTTGGTCAGGCGGGTGAGGCTGCCGGCCGACAGGCCCAGCCTGCGGGCGAGTTCCGTGCGGGACAGCGGGCCGTGGACGAGCACCTCGATCGCCACGGAGCGCTCCCCCGGACTCAGTGGCAGCCAGCCGGCCGTGCCTTCGGTCATGAAGGTTGAACTCCCCTCACTTTTTTTCACACCGAAATCAACAGGCCCACTCTAGGCCGATGTCGGTTCCTGGGAAAAGATGTTTGCAGGCCCCTTGACGCAGCAATTGTTTCGCACCAAAAGTATGTCCCGCCATGAGGACGAGCCGCCGCAGCGAGGGAGTCTCCCGATGACCATCGCCTCCAGCAGTCCTCCTTCACGTCTGCCCTCGGGCGGCGCGGCGGAGGCCATCAGCAGGACCCGGACGCGACGGGGGGTGTCCGGCGAGGACCGGGGGGACGGCCGGCTGGCCGCCCTCTTCATCGCACCGGCGATGCTCGGATTCCTGGTCTTCCTGCTCTGGCCGACCCTGCGGGGCGTCTATCTGAGCTTCACCCGCTTCAACCTGCTGACGCCGGCGGAGTGGGTGGGCCTGGACAACTACGTCCGCATGGTCAACGACCCCATCTTCTGGAACTCCCTGGGGGTCACCGTCGAATACGTCGTCATCAACATCGGCGTCCAGACGGTCGCGGCGCTCGCCATCGCCGTCCTGCTCCAGCGGCTGACACAGTCGGCGGTACTGCGCGGGATCGTGCTGACGCCGTATCTGATGTCGAACGTCCTGGCCGGTCTGGTGTGGCTGTGGATCCTCGACACCCAGCTCGGTATCGGCAACGAGATCATCAGCGGGCTCGGCGTGGACCGCGTCCCGTTCCTCGCCGACGAGACCTGGGCGATCCCGACGATCGCGCTCATCAACGTCTGGCGGCATGTGGGGTACACGGCCCTGCTGCTGTTCGCCGGTCTGCAGGCCATCCCGAACGACATGTACGAGGCGGCCAGGGTGGACGGCGCGAGCGAGTGGCGAATGTTCTGGCGGATCACCATGCCGCTGCTGCGGCCGGTGCTGGCGGTCGTGCTGATCATGACGGTGATCGGGTCGTTCCAGGTGTTCGACACCGTCGCCGTGACCACCGCGGGCGGCCCGGCGAACGCGACCAACGTCCTGCAGTACTACATCTACGGCTCCGCCTTCGGCCGCTTCCAGTTCGGCTACGCCTCGGCCATGTCCGTCGCCCTGCTCGTCGTGCTGAGCGCCATCACCGTCCTCCAGTACCGGCTCACCCGGGCCGGCCGGACCGACCTCGGCTGACGGGAAGGGAGACACCGCCATGACCGCCATGACGACCACGACGCCGACGACCCTGCGGCCGGTACGGCGCAGGTTCTCCTTCGGGCGGGCCGCCGCCTGGACCCTGATGGGGCTCATCGTCCTCATCACCCTGCTGCCGTTCTACTGGATCCTGCGCACCGCGCTGTCCACCAACGCGGGCCTGAACGCCGACCCCACCAACCCGCTGCCGGTGGACCTCACCACCAGCGGCTTCGAACGGGCCCTGGGCCTGCAGCCGGCCGAGGAGGCCGTCGCGCAGGGCGGTGCGGGCGGCGGGCTGGAGTTCTGGCGCTACCTGCTCAACTCGGTGCTGGTCTCGACCCTGATCACCGGGTGCCAGATCTTCTTCTCCGCGATGGCCGCGTACGCCTTCTCCCGGCTGCGCTGGCGGGGCCGGGACAAGGTGTTCGGGCTGTTCCTGGCCGGGATGATGGTGCCGGCCATCTTCACGCTGCTGCCGAACTTCGTACTCATCAAGCAACTGCACCTGATCGACACGCTCCTCGGCATCGCGCTGCCCACCATGTTCATGACGCCGTTCGCGGTGTTCTTCCTGCGCCAGTTCTTCATGAACATCCCGAAAGAGGTCGAGGAGGCCGCGCTGCTCGACGGCGCCGGGAAGATCAAGATCTTTTTCCGGGTGGTCCTGCCGTTGGCCTCCACCCCCCTCGTCACGCTGGCCGTGCTGACGTACATCACCTCCTGGAATGACTACTTCTGGCCGCTGATGGTCTCCTACAGCGACAGTTCGCGCGTGCTGACCGTGGCGCTCGCGGTCTTCCGGGCGCAGACCCCGGCGACCGGCGTCGACTGGTCCGGGCTCATGGCGGCGACGCTGATCGCCGCGCTGCCGATGCTGGTGCTGTTCGCCGGCTTCGCCCGCCGCATCGTCAGCTCCATCGGTTTCACCGGGATCAAGTAAGGGGACTGTGATGCGAATTCGACTTCGTCCGCTCGTCGCGGCGACCGGAGCGCTGGCGCTGTCCCTGGTCAGCGGGTGCGCACAAGGAGGCGCCGCCGGATCCTCCGCCCACACGGTCACGTACTGGCTGTGGGACGCCAACCAGCTGCCCGCCTACCAGGCCTGCGCCAAGGGGTTCGAGAAGGAGAACCCCGGGCTGAAGGTGAAGATCACGCAGCTGGGCTGGAGCGACTACTGGACCAAGCTCACCGCCGGATTCATCGCGGGCACCGCGCCGGACGTGTTCACCGACCACATCCAGAACTTCGGCCAGTTCGCCGATCTGAAGGTCCTCGAACCGCTCGACGACCTCGGTGTCGAGGACTCCGACTACCAGCCGGGCCTCGCCGCCAACTGGGTCGGCAAGGACGGCCACCGTTACGGCACTCCCAAGGACTGGGACACCGTCTCGCTGTTCTACAACTCGAAGATGACCGAGGCGGCCGGCCTCACCGCCGCACAGCTGAACAACCTGTCCTGGAACCCGGAGGACGGCGGCACCTTCGAGAAGGCCATCGCCCGTCTCACGATCGACAGGAAGGGCAAGCGCGGCGACGAGCCGGGCTTCGACAGGAACCACGTCAAGGTGTACGGCTTGGCCACGGGCGGCGGCGGCTTCGGCGACGGCCAGACGCAGTGGAGCCCCTTCACCGGCTCCGCCGGCTGGAACTACCTGAACAAGCCACGCTGGGGCACCCGGTACCAGTACGACAGCAAGACCTTCCAGTCGGTCGTCAAGTGGTACTTCGGTCTGGCGAAGAAGGGCTACATGCCGCCCCTGTCGGACTACAACATCCAGTCCAACCAGCAGAACACGCAGATCGCGGCGGGCAAGGCGGCCACCGCGTTCGACGGGGCCTGGATGATCTCCACCTACGCGGGCTTCAAGGGCCGGGACATGAAGACCGCCCTGACGCCGGCCGGCCCGACCGGCAAGCGCGCCACCATGATGAACGGCCTCGCCGACTCCGTCACCAAGGGCGCCAGGAACAAGGCGGGCGCGAAGAAGTGGGTGGCCTACCTGGCCTCCGACCGGTGCCAGTCCGTCGTCGGCAGGTACGGCGTCGTCTTCCCCGCGACGAAGGCCGGCACCGAGGCCGCCGTCGCCGCCTACCGGAAGAAGGGCATCGACGTCTCGTCGTTCACCGAGCCCGTCGCCGACAAGAAGCACTTCCGGACCTTCTCGTACCCGATCGCCAGCTACTCGGCCGACATGACGGCGCTCATGCAGCCGGCGATGGAGGACATCTACGGCAACGGGAAGCCCGTGAGCAGCCTCGACCAGACCAATGACCAGATCAACCTCATCCTCTCCCAGTGAAGGGCACGCGCTCCATGACCTTCTCCATCGGCATCGTCGGCGCCGGCCAGTTCTCCGGCCAGTTCGCCACGCTGTTCCAGGCCCACCCCGGCGTCGGCGACGTCTACGTCACCGACCTGCTGCCCGAGAGGGCCGAGCAACTCGCCTCCGTCCAGAACCTGGCGGGTACCTTCCCCTCGTACCAGGCCATGCTGGAGTCGGAGGAGGTCGACGCGGTCGCGATCTTCACCCA
This sequence comes from Streptomyces sp. NPDC047880, assembly GCF_040706515.1. Lineage (NCBI taxonomy): Bacteria > Bacillati > Actinomycetota > Actinomycetes > Kitasatosporales > Streptomycetaceae > Streptomyces > Streptomyces sp. NPDC047880. The sequence goes on from NZ_JBEZOK010000007.1 coordinate 301,847, forward strand.
GCGCTGGACGCACGGGCCGCTGGTGCTGCAGGGCCTCAACGCCGGCAAGCACGTGTACTCGGCGGTTCCCATGGCCGTCAGCGCGGAGGAGATCGCGGCGATCATCGACGCGGTCAAGGCCACCGGGCTGACCTACATGATGGGCGAGACCAGCGAGTACAACCCGGCCACGGTGCACGCCCGCAACCAGATCGCCGAGGGCGCCTTCGGGCGGCTGTTCTACGCCGAGGGCGACTACGTCCACGACATGGACCTGGGCTTCTACGAGGCCTACCAGTACAGCGGTGGCGAGAACTGGAAGGCGACCGCCAGCTATCCCCCGCTGCTGTACCCGACGCACGCGATCGGCGGGGTGCTGGGCGCCTGGAAGACCCACGCGGTGAGCGTGTCGGCGATCGGTGTCACCGACGACCGGGGCGACGGCGTCTTCGACAAGGACGTCAGCCAGTTCGGCAACGACGTCTCCAACGCCACCGCGCTGTTCGAGGTGGCGGGCGGCGGCTCGTTCCGTACGAACGAGTTCCGGCGGGTCGGCTACCCCTCGCACATACGGGAGTCGCGTTTCCGCTTCTTCGGCACCGAGGCGAGCATGGAGCAGCTCGCCACGGTGGCCCTGTGGCAGGACAAACAGGGGGTGAAGGACATCAGTGAACTGCTGGAGCCCAAGCCCACCATGGCGCCCGACGACCCCTCGCTGCAGCACATCGCGCCGGAGTTGCGGGCCGCCTTCACCTCCGGGTCGGCACCGGTGCACGACCGGGCGCGGCTGCCGAGGGAGTTCGACCACCTCCACAACGGCCACGAGGGCAGCCACCACTTCCTGGTGGACGACTTCGTGACCGCGGTCAACGACCGCGCGCTGCCGTCGGTGAACGCCTGGGTGGCGGCCCGCTACACCCTGCCGGGCATCATCGCGCACGAGTCCGCGCGGCAGGGCGGAGTCAGGCTGGAGATCCCGGACTTCGGGGACGCGCCGCTGTAGGAGGCACCGCGTGCGAGCCGGGTGCCCGGTATCAGGTGCCCGGCTTGCGGCCGTAGACGAAGACGTCGTCGCCCTTCTTCAGCAGCGACCAGTACTTCTTGGCGTCGGCCTTCGTCATGTTGGTGCAGCCGTGCGAGCCCGGCGGGTTCCACATGCTGACCCCGACCGAGTGGAAGGCCTGACCGCCGTCGAAGAACTGGGCGTAGGGCATCGGCACGTGGTAGATCGACGAGACGTGGTCGATGTTGCGCCAGTAGATCTTCTTCAGGCCGGTGCGGGTCTCGTAGCCGTCACGGCCGGTGCGGACCGGGACGGGGCCGTAGACGAGCTTCTTGCCGTCCTGGATCCAGCTCAGCTGGAGCGTCAGGTTCACGCAGGCGATGCGCCCCTTGTTCACCGGGCACTTGCCGTCCTTGTTGGGGGTCTTCCCGACGGCCTTCTGCTTCTGCATCAGGTCCATCACCCCCCAGGTCACGGAGCCGGCGTAGCCGATGTTCGGGGAGATGCCGTGCTTGGTCTGGAAGGCCTTGATGGCCTTGCAGTCGGCGGCGGACTGCTTGCCGTCGACCGGACGGCCGAGGAACTTCTCCACCTTCTTCTGGTACGGGCCGGCCTGTGTGGTGCAGCTCGCGGCCTGGGCCGGTGCGGCGCCGAGTGCGAGCGTGAGCGGTGCCACCAGTCCGGTGATCCCCAGTGCGACGGCGCTCCGTCTGCGTACGTCCCCCATGGCTGGTCATGCCCTTTCGCGAATACGGGTCTGCGATGTCTGCCAGCTAGACGGACGGAGAGCGGTTCCGGTTGTGCGGTCGGCCGGGCTGGGACGGAACAGTGACATTCCTCGTGGGCCGGCACGAGACCGCGGGCGCCGTGGACGAGCCAAACGGACAAATTAAACCGACGGCATAAGTTGCACATATACGCTTACAACGTAAGGTTACGGATATGACCTAGTCCTTCCTCCAGTGGTTCGGAGCGCGTGATGATCGAGACCCCCTCTCCCGCAGCAGCGGCGACGCCCGTCGCACCGCAGGAAGTCCCCCGGGTGATCGTGCTCGTGCCCGCCTACAAGGAAGTGGATTCCCTGCCCCGGGTGCTGGAGGCACTGCGGCGGCAGACGCGGCCCGCGGACCGCGTCATCGTGACGCTCGATCCGCACAGCGACTGCCGCCGGACCGCCGATCTGGAGCGCATCGCCCGGGCGGGCGGGGCCGAGGTCTGGCACTCGGTCGGCAACCGGCACAAGAAGGCCGGCAACCTCAACGGAGCGCTCAGCAGACTGCTGCCGGTGGTCTCCGATCAGGACGCCATCCTCGTCCAGGACGCGGACACCTTTCTGGACCCCCAGTTCATCGAGGTCACCCGCAGGAAAATGGGTCAGGGGTACGGTGCGGTCGGCGGCACCTTCCGCGGTCGCGCCGGAGGCCGGCTGTGCGGGACGTTCCAGCGCAACGAGTTCGCCCGGTACGCCCGCGACACCGCACGGAAGCGGGGCAAGGTGCTGTGCCTGACCGGCACCGCATGCCTGTTCCGGGCCGGAGCCCTGAAGGACGTCCTCGAAGCCCGCAGATCCGGCCGGCTCCCTCCGGCCGAGGGCGTCTACGACACGAAGGCGCTGACCGAGGACAACGAACTCACCCTGGCCCTCAAGCACCTCCACCACCGCATCGTCGCCCCGGCGCGGGCCACCATGACCACGGAAGTCATGGAGACCTGGCGTGCCCTTGCCAAGCAGCGGCTCCGCTGGAAGCGCGGCGCGCTGGAGAACCTGATCGACTACGGCCTCACGCGCTACACCACGGAAGGCTGGGCCAGACAGCTCGTGGCGTTCCTGGGAGCCTCCGTGTCGACCGCCTACCTGGCTTCGGTCGTCTGGTTCCTCGCCGTCGGCACGGGAGTGCGGATCGCTCCGTTCTGGATCGCCTTCACGGCGTTCTACGCCATCGAGCGGGCGATCACCGTGAAGTCGCGCGGCTGGCGCGTGTCGGTCACCTCGATGCTGGTCCTGCCCGAGTGGTGCTACGACCTGTTCCTCCAGGGCGTCCACCTCCGCGCGCTCGCGGACACGGCTCTGCGAAGGGACCGCGCTTGGTGACACACGGACGACTCGCACACGAACTTCCACGACGGAATCCGCACGAAGAAAGGAAAAGATCATGGCGAACTATGTAGGCGCAGGCACCACAGCGGGTGGAACCGCCGGGGCCGGGCTGCTGCCGGTCACCGGGGGCCCAGGGAGTGTCTGGTTCTGGGTCGTCGTCTTCGTTCTGATATCGGCGGGATGCGCCGCACTGCGGCTCATCCCGCGCAAGGTCAGGGACGACGCCTGACGAGGTCGCCGAGGCGGGGCCACGGGAGTGGCCCCACCCCCTTGCGGGAGGTCCGCCATGAGAAGGGTGCTCCGCTTTCTGGGCGTCGGTCTGATTCTCGCCGGCCTGGCCCTGGGCGGCGTCAAGATCTTCCAGGACCGGCAGGCGGACGACGCCTACGGCCACACGCAGCAGGCGCTGCGCGAAGATCTCCGGCGATCGGACGCCCCACCGCAGAAGGCCCGTGCGCAGGAACCCGGACCACGCGAGGGCCAGGCTTTCGCCGTACTGCGCGTCCCCCGGTTCGGTGCCGGGTTCGCACCGGTGATCGTCGAGGGCGTCTCACCGCAGGCGCTGCAGAAGGGCCCCGGGCACTTCCCGCGGACGGCACTGCCGGGTGAGACGGGCAACTTCGCGGTGGCCGGTCACCGTACGGGCTGGGGACAGCCCTTCAACCGGCTCACGGAGCTGCGGCGGGGTGACACGATCGCCGTCGAGTGGCGGGGGACGACCTACACCTACCAGATCACCCGCAGCAAGGTCGTGGAACCCTCCGACGTCGGCGTCCTCCATCCCGTGCCCGGCAAGCCGGGAGCCCGGCCCGACAAGGCCCGGATCACCCTCATCACCTGCACGGACCGCGGGTGGGACGGCCGTTACGTCCACCGGTTCGTCGTGTGGGGCGAACTGCAGAGGTCATGACGGGTCAGCGGGATCTGCGCGAAGGAGGCAGATGATGGTGGACGGCGCGGGGCCCGGCAGCGACGAGGACGCACGTCCCGGCAGGCTCAGCCGTGAGCGGGTCCTCGCCACGGCCCTGGAGCTGGTCGACCGCGACGGCCTGTCGGCACTGACCATGCGCCGGCTGGGAGCCGAGCTCGGTGTGGAGGCCATGTCCCTGTACCGCTACGCGCCGGGCAAGACCGCGCTGCTGGACGGGGTGGTGGAGGCCCTGTTCCTGGAGCTGGAGGACCGGCTCGCCGAGGCGGAATCGGCGGCGGTGGCCGCGGGCCCCGAGTGGCGGGCCGAACTGCACCGCATCGCCCGGATCACCTACGAGGCCTGTCTCGACCACCCTCAGGTGGCACCGCTGATCTTCACGCGTTTCACCGAGGTGCCGCTGGCGCGCAGGGCGCCGGCGGTCCTGCGGGATCACGAACGTGTGCTCGACGTGCTCTGGGACGCCGGTCTCGAGGAGACCCGTTCGGCTCTGGTCCTGCGCGCCGTCACCGCCTGGACCCTCGGGTACGTGTCCGTGGAGCTGCGGGCCGTGGTGGACAACCCGAGGGAGCCGGACCCGGCGTTCCGGCTCGGTCTGTACCGCCTGCCGTCGGAGGAGTTGCCGCGGCTCCGGGCGACCGCGCCCGCCCTCGCCGAGCGGGGCGGCCCGGAGGGCCTGGCGGCCGGGCTGGACGCGCTGCTCGACCGCTTCGTCGAGAGGGGCCTCTGACACTCCTGCGGCGCGACCGCGTCACCGGTAGCCGGTGACGTCCGCGGGCTTGCCCGCGTCCTGGACCTCCACCAGGTAACGCCAGGCGTCCGGGCGGGAGCCGTCGAGGTCGGTGAAGCCGTACACCTGGGCGAGTCCGCCGCTGGACAGCGACCGGCCGTTCCAGCGCGTCACCTCCTCGTCGGCGGCGAGCGCGGCCACGGCCCGTCCCACGTAGTGCGGGGTCTCGGAGATGGCGAAGTGGGGGACGCGTTCCAGGGCGTCGCGCCAGTTCTCCTCCCGCACCCCGAATCCGTCCAGCATCAGCTCCGAGCGCAGCCAGCCGGGGGTGAGGGCCACGGCGGTGGCGCCGCGCGGGCCGAGCTCGTGTCCCAGGGCGAAGGCCATGCGCAGCACGGAGGCCTTGGCGAGGTCGTAGAAGAAGTTCACGCGGTAGTTCCGGGCGTTGTAGTCGGCGGTGCCGTCGGTGACCTCGACGACCAGGCCGCCGGGGTTGCGCAGCAGCAGGGGCAGGGCGTGGTGGCTGGTGACGGCGTGCGTCTCGACGGCGAGCCTCAGCAGACGCAGTCCGTTGTCGAGGTCGTGCTCCCACAGCGGGGTGTCCCACTCGAAGAGCTTCTCGCCGCCCCAGATGTCGTTCACCAGGACGTCGAGGCGGCCCTGCTCGTCGGCGATCCGTTCCACGAGTGCCCGGACCTGCGTCTGGTCGAGGTGGTCGGTGGGGACGGCGATGCCCCGGCCGCCGGCGGCGGTGACCAGGTCGGCGGTGTCCTCGACGGTCTCGGGCCGGTCGTACTCCGAGCGGCGGGCGCGGGTGGTGCGGCCCGTGACGTAGACCGTGGCGCCGGCCGCGCCGAGTTCCACGGCGATCCCCCGCCCGGCGCCCCGGGTCGCACCGGCGACCAGTGCGACCCTGTCCTGCAACGGAGCTGACATGTCCGACCTCCCGTGACGGTGACTGCGTGTCGCCTCCAGGGTCACGGGTAAGCCGGACATCTCCTGTCGCCTTTACGGGCGACACGCGGCCGGCGCTACGGGCGGCACACGATCAGTGGCCCCTGGCGATCCACTCCTCCAGGTGCGGGGCTTCCGCTCCGATGGTCGTGGACTCGCCGTGGCCGGTGCGGACCGTCGTCTCGGGCGGCAGGGCGAGCAGCCGGTCGCGGATCGAGTCGATGATCGTCGGGAAGTGCGAGAAGGACCGGCCGGTGGCGCCGGGGCCGCCCTGGAACAGGGTGTCGCCGGTGAAGACGGTGCCCAGTCCCGGGTCGTAGAGGCAGACGGCGCCGGGCGCGTGCCCCGGGGTGTGCAGAACCCTGAGGTCGGCGCCGCCGGCCTCGATCGTCTGGCCGTCGACCAGCCAGGCGTCCGGGTCGTGGTCCGGGTGGGTCTGCTTCCACAGCGGCAGGTCGTCGCGGTGCAGCCAGATGGTGGCGCCGGTGCGCTCGGCGAGCGCGGGGGCGGCGTCGATGTGGTCGTTGTGGGCGTGCGTGCAGACGATGGCGGTGAGCCGGCGGTCCCCGACGGCCTCGGCGATGGCGTCGGCGTCGTGGGCGGCGTCGATGACGATCGCCTCGTGGTCGTCGCCGACGATCCACACGTTGTTGTCGACGTCCCAGGTGCCGCCGTCGAGGCTGAACCGGCCGGAGGTGACGAGGTGTTCGACACGCGTGGCCATCACAGCACCACCACCGAGCGCAGCACGTCGCCGTGGTGCATCCGCTCGAAGGCCTTCTCCACCTCGTCGAGTCCGATCGTCTCCGTGACGAACGCGCCGAGGTCCAGGCGCCCCTGCAGATGCAGGTCGATCAGCATGGGGAAGTCGCGGGAGGGCAGGCAGTCGCCGTACCAGCTGGACTTCAGTGACCCACCGCGGCCGAAGACGTCGAGCAGCGGCAGTTCGAGCTTCATCTCGGGTGTGGGGACACCGACGAGGACGACCGTGCCCGCGAGGTCACGGGCGTAGAAGGCCTGCTTGTAGGTCTCGGGCCGGCCGACGGCCTCGATGACGACGTCGGCGCCGAAGCCGCCGGTGAGTTCGCGGATGGCCTCGACCGGGTCGGTCTCGCGCGAGTTGACCGTGTGCGTCGCGCCCATGGAGCGAGCGGTCGCCAGCTTGCGGTCGTCGATGTCGACGGCGATGATCGTCGCCGCTCCGGCCAGCCGCGATCCGGCGATGGCCGCGTCGCCGACCCCGCCGCAGCCGATGACGGCGACCGAGTCGCCCCGGCCGACGTTCCCGGTGTTGATCGCGGCGCCGATGCCGGCCATCACGCCGCAGCCCAGCAGCCCGGCCACCTGCGGGGCCACGCCCGGGTCGACCTTGGTGCACTGGCCTGCCGCGACCAGCGTCTTCTCCGCGAAGGCGCCGATGCCGAGGGCAGGGGACAGCTCCTGGCCGGTCGAGGCGAGGGTCATCTTCTGCCGCGCGTTGTGGGTGTCGAAGCAGTACCAGGGCCGCCCGCGCAGACAGGCACGGCACTTCCCGCACACCGCACGCCAGTTGAGGATCACGAAGTCACCGGGTTCGACGTCGGTGACACCGGCGCCGACCGCCTCGACCACGCCCGCGGCCTCGTGGCCGAGCAGGAACGGGAACTCGTCGTTGATGCCGCCCTGCTTGTAGTGCAGGTCGGTGTGGCACACCCCGCAGGCCTGCACCTGCACCACGGCCTCGCCCGGGCCGGGGTCGGGCACCACGACCGTCTCGATCCGCACCGGCTCGTCCTTGCCGGGGGCGATCACGCCGCGTACTTCCTGGGCCATGCTGCTGACTCCTTCGTCGGCCGGGGTCCGTTCCCTTCCGACCCTACGCGCGACTGATCGGTAAGGGGCGCGGACCGGCCGTCCCGTTCTGCTCGAAAAGGGCAGGCCGCGCGGGTCGGGGGCGACGTAGCCTGAACGCTCCGCCGACGCCGAGGGAGCGCCGTGAGCATCGCAGAGACCGGGACCGCCACACCCCCCTGGCGACAGCTCCTCGGATACGTACGGCCGCACCGCTGGTCCCTGTTCGCCGGCGCGCTGCTCTCCCTGGTCACCGGGGCGACCGGGCTGCTGCTGCCGCTGGTGGCGCGGGACCTGATCGACGACCTGTCGCACGAGCGGGCCATCACCGGTGCCCTGCTGGCGATGTCGGCCCTGGTCGTGGCCAACGCGGCGCTGGGCGCGCTGGGTTCGTACGTGCTGACCCGCACCGCCGAGTCGGTGGTGCTCGGCGCGCGGCGCGCGCTGTCGTCGTATCTGCTGCGGCTGCGGATCACCGCCGTGGACCGCAGCGAACCGGGTGACCTGATGGCCCGCATCACCTCCGACACCACGCTGCTGCGCGCGGTCACCACCGACTCGCTGGTCGGACTGGGCACGGGCGGGCTGACACTCGTCGCCACGGTGGTGATGATGGGCCTGGTGGACGCCGTGCTGCTGGGTGTCACCCTGGCCGTGGTCCTGGGCGCGGGCGTGGTCCTCGGGGTGATCGTGCCGCGCATCAACAAGGCGAGCCGTGAGGCGCAGAACGCGGTGGGGGTCATGGGTGCCTCGCTGGAGCGGATCCTGGGCGCCCTGCGCACGGTGAAGGCGTCCGGCGCGGAGCACCGGGAGGAGCGGACGCTGCACGAGGCGGCGCAGGAGTCGTGGCGGCAGAGCGTGCGGGCCGCCAAGTGGTCGGCCGCCGCGGGCAACACGGCGGGGCTGTCCATGCAGGTCGCCTTCATCACGGTCCTCGCCGTGGGTGGCGCCCGGGTGGCGACCGGCGCGGTCGACGTGGGCACCCTGGTGGCGTTCCTGCTGTACGTCTTCTACCTGATGTCGCCGATCCAGCAGGTCGTCGGTGCCATCACGCAGTACCAGACGGGTGCTGCGGCCCTGACCCGCATCGAGGAGGCGCTGCGCCTTCCCGCCGAGCCGGCCGCCGAGGCGGCCGGGCTGCCCGAGCCCGGCGCGCGGCCCGCAGCCGTCGCCTTCGACGACGTCCGCTTCCGCTACGCCGAGGACCTGCCCTACGTCCACCACGGCGTGACGTTCACCGTGCCCGCGCAGGGCATGACGGCCTTCGTCGGCCCGTCCGGCGCCGGCAAGACCACCGTCTTCTCGCTGATCGAGCGGTTCTACGACCCCGAGTCCGGCGTGATCACCCTGGACGGGCGGGACCTGGACGACTGGGAGCTGCCACGGCTGCGTGCCGCGATCGGCTACGTGGAGCAGGACGCGCCGGTCCTGTCGGGGTCCCTGCGGGACAACCTGCTGCTGGGCAATCCGGAGGCGGACGAGGGCGCCCTCGCACGGGTCCTCAAGACGACCCGCCTCGACGACCTGGTCGCCCGGCTCCCGGGTGGGCTGGACACGCTGGTCGGGCACCGCGGTACCAAGCTGTCCGGCGGTGAACGGCAGCGCGTCGCCATCGCCCGCGCGTTGCTGCGCCGCCCCCGGCTGCTGCTGCTCGACGAGGCGACCTCGCAGCTGGACGCGGTGAACGAGGCGGCGCTGCGGGACACCGTCGCGGACGTGGCCCGCACGACCACGGTCCTCGTCGTGGCGCACCGGCTGTCCACGGTGACGATGGCCGACCGGATCGTGGTGATGGACGCGGGCCGGGTCCGGGCGGTCGGCACGCACCGTGAGCTCGTGACGGCCGATCCGCTCTACGCGGAGCTGGCGGCGACGCAGTTCCTCGCCACGGCGGACTGAGCCCGGGCACGGGTGAGGGACGGGTCCGGACGGGCTCTTCGCCTCCGCTGGGGCCGCGTTCGCCCTCGGCGCGGCGAGGCCCGTGACGACCCGGCGGCGAGACCAACGGCGGCGCCGATACGTCGTGTTGAGATCGTGCCTGTCGCCATGTGGACGGGTCCCCGGCCGACACGGGCGGCCCGTTCCGCCCACCCGTCAGGCCCGGTGCCCGGCTGGGCTTGCCGAGTCCGCCGGGCGGGAGGAACCTCGACAGGAGAGGCTTTCGCGGCCCGCTCCCGCCGGGTCGCGGCCCTTCGAAGGAGGTCAACATGGGAACCGCCGCAGACCCCGCCTTCGACCGAGAGACCCTGCGCCAGGGCCTGGAAGGTCACACCCCGGAGATCCTGCTCTCCCTCTACGCCGACGACGCCGAGATGCGCATCGTGGACCACACGACCCAGCCCAGCCACCCCAAGGTCCTGCACGGCCGGGACGAGATCGGGCGGATGCTGGAGGACGTCTACAGCCGCGACATGTCGCACAAGCTGGAGCGCTGTGTGATCCAGGGCGACGAGGCCGCCTACAGCGAGAGCTGCGAGTACGCGGACGGGGTGCGCGTGCTGTCCGAGTCCATGCTGTCGCTGCGCGACGGCAAGATCACCGAGCAGACGCTGGTCCAGGCCTGGGACGAGTAGCGGGCGGGGCCGGTGAGGACCCCGTCTCCGTCACGACGCGGAGCGGGCGTCGTGCTCAGCGCATCCACGCGCTGTACGACATGACGTCACCCGCCTCGACACCGAAGGCGGGCTCCGGCCGGGTCATGGTGCTTTCCAGCCCGAGGACCGCACCGGTGGCCGGGTCCATGATCAGCATGCGGCGGACGCCGCCGCTGTCGTTCACGTAGGCCTGGCCCTGGCGGCCCAGCCGGTCGGTCACCCGGCCGACCGGCCGCAGTCCGTCGGCGCCGGCCAGCAGCCGGGTGAGCGCCGCGCTCTCCCGTGCCCCGAGGGTCCAGTGGTCCAGCAGTGCCGCCATGGAGTCCAGCAGTTCGGGCGTGGTCAGCGCCGTGCCGGTGAATTGAGACTCCGTCAGGTAGCCGCGCAGCCGGGCCGGATCCCGGGGCGGGGGTGAGTAGGGCGGGGCGTCGCTCCAGCTCGGCGGGTAGGTCCGGTCGAGCAGGACGTGGCCGTCGTCGACGAGGTGCGGTCTGCCGCCCGCGTCCGAGAGGACCGGGCGGCCCGGGTGCCTGGGATCCGTGGCCACGACCAGTTCGGTGCGGCTGTCGTCGGCCCTCCAGCGCACGATGCGCTCCTCGGGCAGGGTGATCGGGGGCTTGTCGTCCGACATGCCCAGGCTCCAGGACTGCACATGTGTGCCCTTGCGCAGGCGGGGCGCGCCGGGGGCGTCGGCGGCGGCTGACGCCCGCTCGGCCATGTGTTCCAGGGACACGGGTGTGGAGCCGGACTCGACCACCAGCGGGCGGGGCGCCGCGACCGCGGGTGGGGCGCTCGCGCCGCTCAGCACGAGGGTGAGGGTCAGGGCGGCGACGACGGCCGTGGCGAGCAGGCCCCAGGCCAGGCGCAGCCGGCCGGACCCCGGCGGCAGCCGGCCGGGCAGACGGCCCGGCCGCAGACCCCACTGCGCCCGTGCACGGCCGGGGAACAGGCCCTGCTGTGCGCGCCTGCGGCCGGGGAGCAGACCCGACCGCCTGCCCGTGGGGCCGGGGAACAGGCCCCGCTGTGCGCGCCTGCGGCCGGGGAGCAGACCCGACCGCCTGCCCGTGGGGCCGGGGAACAGGACCCGCTGTGCGCGCCTGCGGCCGGGGAGCAGACCCGCTCGGCCCGGAAGCCGGTCCTCCGGCTCCCGCAGCAGCCGTTCCAGCCGCCGTTCGGCGTTGTGGTCGAGGGGACCGTCGCCGAAGCGGGGGCCGTCAGGCGGCACCGGGTCGGCGCCGCGCAGCAGTTCGAGTTCATCAGCCATGGCCGTGTTCCTTCGGGGCGGTCATGCAGGGGTGCTCGGCGGTCGGGGCCTCGGGACGCACACGGTCGATCTCCGCTCTGAGCCGGCGCCTGGCCCGGTGCAGCCGCATGGCGGCGGCCCGGCTGCCGCAGCCGAGGACGACGGCGACCTCGTCGACGCCGAGTTCCTCCCAGGCCGTCAGGCGCAGCACTTCCTGGTCGGCCGGGGAGAGCCGGGCGAGTGCCTCGTGCACCCAGCCGCCGGGGGTGTCGGCTTCGGGGCCCGCCGCGATGTGCCGTCCGTGCGCGGTGTCGTCGTTGCCGAGCCGGTCGACGAGCCGGCGGCGGCGTCCGTGGCCGCGCACCGCGTTGGCCAGGCAGTTGCGCGCCACGCCGTACAGCCAGGGCAGCGGGGAGGGCGGCAGGTCGGCCCGGCGCCGCCAGGCCACCGTGAACACCTCCGCCACCACTTCCTCCACGTCGACGGTCCGTCCGTCCAGTCGCCGTGCGACATAGCGGCTGACCGCCCAGTAGTGCTCGCGGTAGGCAGCGGCGAAGACCTCGTCGTTGCTCATGTCCCGTTCGTGTCCGGCACCTTCTCGATCGTCACACCCGATTTCGTGATTCTCGTCGCGTCGGTGAAGTGTGACGTCCGGGCGGGGCTCGGACACAGGCGGGGTATGAGGCACCTCAAGTGGCTGACGACCACGGATCACAAGACGATCGGCACGCTGTACCTGGCGACGTCGTTCGCGTTCTTCGTCATCGGCGGCGTGATGGCGCTGGTCATGCGCGCCGAGCTCGCCCGGCCCGGTCTGCAGATCATGTCGAACGAGCAGTTCAACCAGGCGTTCACGATGCACGGCACGATCATGCTGCTGATGTTCGCGACGCCGCTGTTCGCCGGTTTCGCGAACTGGATCATGCCGCTGCAGATCGGCGCGCCCGACGTGGCGTT